>JAVWCK010000016.1:0-28082 GCA_036649035.1 Raoultibacter sp. | reverse complement strand
GAGGGCATTAAGTTCGTTACCTTCTTTACTGGAGCTTGCTTCCCCCCTTTTGCAACAAGGGGGCTATCTCATTTGCTATAAAGCAAAAATCAGTGATGAAGATATAGCAGCGGTTAAACCTCTCAAGGCGCAACTTGCGATGCGTTTTATTTCACGTCGTGATTTTCTTCTCAGCGATGGTATAACCGAACGTTGTATTTTAGTATTTGAAAAAAAGGGCTACCCAAGCGTCGCCCTTCCCCGCCGTTCAGGTATGGCTCAAAAACACCCTTATATTGTGTAGCTTTATTATCATTTACAACAGAACTTTTGCAAAAGTAGTTTAATCCTATGCGGCTCTTTTTTTGTTTCACGTGAAACAAAAAAGAAAGAAAATGAATACGAGACTTTTATATAATAATCTTTCTATAATCGTAGAAAGATTATTATTGCAAAGAAATAAATGGTGTTTTGTTTCACGTGAAACATAGTATTGATTCTATATCTGACTTTTATAGGCTTATCGAAGAGATTTCTTCTTACTGTTTCACGTGAAACATTTATACTCATGTATAATCCAAAAGTAACCGAATGAAAGGGGGAGCCTCTGTGGGACTCTTTGGTGGTCTAAAACGAGATAAAAAAGCAGAAGAGACTATCACTATAGGCAATCAGATAGAACAGCAACTTGAGGATACTTCTGAAGAAATCAAGGATATTGAAACTATTGAAGTTGTTGAACGCGATGCCTCTCGTACTATACGCGAAATACCTTCTAAAACCATTAAAACAATGATGGAAAAAAATCCTGTCACACATACTATTGGGCAAACCAAAATAATCGCCATTCTTAATCAAAAAGGTGGAGTTGGGAAGTCAACTACCGCAGTTAATCTTTCTGCGGCTATCGGATCTATGGGTAAGCAAGTGCTTTTAGTTGATCTTGATCCGCAGGGTAATGCCTCAAGCGGTCTTGGTATTGAGAAGAGCCAAGTAAACTATTGTATCTACGATGTTCTCCTTAACGATGTACCCATTGAGGAGGGAATTATTCCAGATGTGTGTGAGGGCTTGGATTTAATTCCTGCTACCATTAATCTTGCTGGCGCGGAAGTTGAATTAGTTTCTGAAATGGCACGGGAAAATCGCTTTAAGGATGCTATTGGTTCTTTACGGGGGAAATATGATTATATTTTCATCGACTGTCCTCCTTCTCTTGGTCTTTTAACGGTTAATGCTCTTGTTGCTGCCGATAAATTACTCATTCCGATCCAATGTGAGTTCTATGCGCTTGAAGGTGTGACAAAACTCCTTGATTCAATGAAACGTGTCAAAACTCGCCTTAATCCCACTATTGATATCTTTGGTGTATTACTTACTATGTATGACGGGCGCACCACTCTTTCTAAACAGGTTGCGCAAGAGGTACGGGGCTATTTTGGGCGAACCGTATTTGAAACGGTTATTCCTCGTACTGTTAAGCTTTCCGAAGCTCCAAGCTACGGGCAGCCCATCACAGAATACGATCCTACGGGCAAAGGTGCCCTTTCATATACCGCACTGGCAAAGGAAGTGATTGGTCGTGGCTAAACAAGTGAAAAGCGGTTTAGGACGTGGATTAAGCTCTCTTCTTGGAGAAAGTTTTGAAGAAGCAGGTTCCGTGAATCCTCCCGCGCGTACTCGCGAACGAACCATTATTAAAGAAGAAGATGTTGAAGCGGCTGAAGTTGTTGAGCGCAAGGTAGCCCCCCTTCCTTCTCAGCCAACGAAAAGAACCCCTTCGCCCGCCCGCACCTCTATAGCTTCTCCTGTAAATATACCGAAAGAACCTTTTAATGAAGAACATCTTTATCCTTCTGTCTCCACCTCTTCGATTCAGAAAGAACTCGATAAAGAACCTGACCATTCCCAGCCCTATATTGAAGAAAACGATCATATAACTATAAAAGGTGTTGTTGAACGAAATTCGGATGAAGTGCTTCTCGACCTTATCAAACCAAACCCCGATCAACCTCGTACGCATTTTAAAAAAGAGGAAATAGAGGAACTATCTGCCTCAATTGAAAAAGAAGGTTTGTTGCAACCTATTTTGGTGAGGTCTGTCGGTGATCAGTATCAGATTATCGCAGGGGAACGCCGCTGGCAGGCATGTAAGTTGCTTCATTTGAAAATGGTACCAGTACGTATCAAAGAAGCGACCGATGATAAAGCTCTCGAACTTGCGCTGATTGAAAATATTCAACGATCAGACCTGAATCCCATCGAAGAGGCTTATGGATATCGTCGCTTAATGGAGCGCCAGCAGCTTACCCAATCGGAAGTGGCCCAGGCCGTTTCCAAAGGACGCTCAACGGTGGCGAATGCACTTCGCTTGCTTGATTTGCCCGAGGATGCACAGCAGCTTTTATTTGAGGAAAAAATCACCGCTGGACATGCCCGTGCAATATTATCTATTTCCTCGAAAGAAGGTCGTCAAAAGCTTACCGAAAAGCTGATTGCCGAAAAGCTTTCGGTACGTGAAGCGGAGACGTTTGCGCGTTTACTGGAGGGTCGTCTTGCCCAAAGCGAAGCTCCCACCAAAAGAGTACCAGCGCCAAAATCCTTCAAGGTCGTAGCACGGGGTTTGCGTGAGGCATTAGGGACTAATGTTCGAGTTAAAACGGTACAAGGCAAGAACAAAATTGAAATTGAATTCAAGGATGAAGAAGAACTAGAACGTTTGTTCGCAAAAATTGCAGAAGATTAAACGGTTGCATTTTTAAGCTGCCCGCATGCACCATCTATGTCGCTACCGCGGGAATCGCGCAGGGTTGTTTCAATGCCTGCCGATTGCAATGAGTCTATCCATTTTTTCATCGTTTTAGGGGAGCTCGGTTGATAGGGGCTCCCTTCTATTTCGTTGACGGGAAGTATATTGACGTGGCATAAAAGTCCCTTGCCAAATTGTTTAAGCGATTCAAGGTCACGCGCGCTATCGTTAACGTTTTTGATAAGCAAATATTCAAGCGTTACCCGACGATTCGAAGTTTCCGTGTAATTAACGAGTGCTTCACGTAATGCGGGAAGGGGAGAAGCAGCCATTTTAGGCATCAATGTGTTGCGGGTTGTTTGAAGTGCAGCATGAAGAGAGATTGCTAAGGTAAACTGTTCTGGTTCCGTTGAGAAACGTTTGATTCCTTCGATGATACCGCAGGTAGAAACCGTGATATGCCGTGCGCCAATTTCAAGGCCATCAGGGGAATTGAGAAACCGTAATGCCTCAAGAGTGTTTTCGTAATTGATAAAAGGTTCTCCCTGGCCCATCGCCACAAGATTGGTTACTCGGCACCCCACATCACGCCCAGCTAAAATTATTTGGTCAACCATTTCCCCCGGTGTCAGATTACGAGAAAATCCTTCTTTCCCTGTGGCACAAAACGCACACCCCATAGGACAACCCACTTGCGTGGAGAAGCATATAGTTAATCGTTTTGGTGTTTCGCCCGGCAAAACATCGCGTGAAGGAATAGCGACGGTTTCTACGCGCGCACCGTCGGCGAATTTCCATACATATTTTCTGGTTCCATCAGCCGAAATCTGCTTATTAACCAGTTGAGGTACGGTAAGCGGAGCCTCTTGGGCAAGACGCGTGCGAAGCGCGGCGGGAAGGTTCGTCATCTCGTCGTAGTGTGAAACCCCGTGTTGGTAGAGCCATTGAATGATTTGTTTTGCACGAAAGCGAGGTTGACCCATTTTTTTGAGTAAATCTTCGATCTCGGCTCGTGAATATGTTTTGATGTCATTTTTCATGAATACAGTATACGTGTTTTCATGTTGAAACACTTCCACGGAAACCAGTGTTTGCTATACTGCAAGCGGTGCCGTAGGGGTGCTGATTTCGAGAATATGTCGTCAAAAGGGGCTCTATGGATTCCGTCACACCTCAAAATATTCGCGTTGCGCTTTTAGCTGGAGGACTCAGCGGGGAAAGAACCATCTCCCTGGCTTCGGGCGAAGGTGCCGGTGAAGCCCTTACTTCGGCAGGGTTTTCTGTAACAAAGCTTGATCCTGCCGACAAAGAAGACCTTAAAACGCTCATCGACGGTAATTTCGATGTTGCCTTTATCTGTTTGCATGGCAAATACGGCGAAGATGGCACAATTCAGGGATTGCTCGATATTATCGGGGTGCCTTATATCGGTTCGAATGTATGGTCAAGCGCTCTTGCCATCGACAAAGCCAAGGCAAAGATATTTTATGAACGGGCAGGGATTCAAACACCACAGTCAGTGACTCTTCGCTCTTCCCATGAGCGATCAATCGACGATATTTTAGCCCTTGTGGGTACTCGATGCGTTGTCAAGCCTTCGACAGAGGGTAGCGCCCTCGGTGTCTTTATCGTTGAAGGAAAAGAAGAGGTGAGTGAGGCAATCGATAAAGCTTTTGCTATCGATACCGAAGTACTTGTTGAAACCTTTGTCGCAGGAACGGAATTAACGGTTGCGGTGCTTGGTAATGAAAGCCTTGAAGCGCTGCCCATTATCGAAATCATTCCTATCAATGAATTTTACGATTACGAATCAAAGTATGCACCCGGTGGCTCAAAGCATATCTGCCCTGCTCGCATTAGCGCTAAGGCGACTGCGGAGGTTCAGGATATCGCTCTTGCCGCGCACAAAGCTCTCGGATGTTCAGGCGTTTCCCGAACCGATATCATCATGGACGAAGCGGGGGAATATTGGGTGCTTGAAACAAATACTATTCCGGGGATGACGGGGACGTCTCTTTTGCCAGATGCTGGTCGTGCCGCAGGCATAGAGTTTCCCGAGCTGTGCACGCGGCTGGTGCAGCTTGCCTTTGATCGGGTGCGATAAGTTTATCGTTATCGTGTTTGATCTTGTTCCGTAAAATCACTGGGAGTTGTTGTTTTAAAAAGAGGGAAGCCGAGTGCTTTCCTCTTTTGGTTTATGAGAAAACTCCACAAGATTTAAGAGAAAAGAGCACGATAGCAACGAGACCGAGTATAAAAAGCCAGCTTACAAGGTAGCAACCGATATTGCCTTTGCGGCCATGGTCGATGAGGCGTTCGGTTACTTTTTTGCGGCTTTTCAAGATAACCGTACCCGGTTTACGGGTGGGCAGAGGGGATCGTCCAGCTGGTAGCCAGGTATCAGGTGCTGCACTTAGCTGTTCGAGTGCTTTTTGTTGCAAAGCCACTTCAACACGAACTCCTTCGGCAATGCGCGCAGCAAGACGATTGACAAAGGGTATGAATAGGGCACTGTTTGCAGGATCGTAAGAAACGAGAGCCGCTTCACCCCAGTAGTGACCCGGGGCGGGTTGTTCGGTGAAGGCAACAAAGGAAAGGAGTGCCACTATCTGCCAGTTTTTGGCATCGCATAAGCTAAGCTGGTGGCTTATTGTTGCATCGAAGTATCCCACCTTCACACCGAAGCGGTTTTTCATCCAAGCAACGCGTGTTCCGTTTTCAACAACGAATTCAATCTCAAAAATATCACCCACAACGCTATCGGCACCCAATAAAACCGCAGCGTCGCGTTTATTGGCGGTGTCGTAGCGCGCATAGGTGCCGAAGTAGGGTATTTCTGACATGTTTTCTCCTTGAGACGCACAGTGATCATGGTTTTCATCGTGCTTTTCATGATAGGCTGAAACCTATGAAAAAAGAAACCGTTGAGCCCGCATATACCATACAAAACTTTATAAGCGACGCAACCCCGTCGGTTATTCGTGCACGCTATGAGCGTTTGAAAGCCGATGCCGCCGCCGCTGATTTTGGTCTGCTTGATGCCGATGTGGTGGTTATCGATACCGAAACCACGGGTTTTTCGTTCAACCACGATGAACTAACCCAGGTTGCCGCTGCGCGTATGGTGCGGGGTGTGATTGTCGAATGGTTTGTCACCTTCGTAAATCCAGGTAAACCCATTCCTGAAGAGGTCGCTCATTTAACCGATATCCATGATGCCGACGTGGCAGATGCCCCTTCTCCTGTAGAAGCCTGCGCAAAGCTTGCCGCGTTTGTGGGCAAATCAGACCTGGTCGCTCATAATGCAACATTCGATCGTACCTTTGTGACAAAAAATGCAGGGGGCGCGCCGCTTACCGACAACCTTTGGATAGACTCTCTTGATTTGGCGCGCATCGCTTTGCCCCGTCTGAAGTCGCATCGCCTTATTGACCTTGTCCGCACCTTCGATGCCCCGGTTTCGACGCATCGTGCGGATGCCGATGTGGAAGCGACCTGCACGATTTATCGTATTTTATTGGCTGCCATCGCAGCCATGCCCCCGCAGCTCGTTTCTTATATAGCGGGTCTGGCACCTGTCGAGCAGTGGGCGAGCGTCAAGGTGTTCCAAGAGCTGTCGAATTGTCAGACTCAAGCCGAAGGCGGGGTTCAGAAAACTTCCGAGGCAGACGAAAGCGGCCAAGGAGATATTCCCTCAATAGGATCATCAGCTGCTCTTTTTCCCGAAAATTCCTTTGATTTACGCAAATTACGGCAGAAATCTTTACGGGGAAATGAATTTAAGCCCAAAATCGATGCCGATGAACTTGCGGCGGATCCTTTCGTCGGCTTGAACTATCCTTCTGCTGCAGAAATTGCGACTGATTTCGATAAAGAGGGATTGATCGGTCAGCTTTACGACACGTACGAGGTGCGTGTCGAGCAAAGCCTTATGGCCGAGAGCGTGCGTCATGCGTTTGAAACCTCCACCAATCTTATAGTAGAAGCGGGTACGGGGGTAGGTAAATCGATGGCCTACTTGCTACCTGCCGCCTTGCTGGCGCAGCGCAACAACATCACGGTAGGCATTGCAACGAAGACTAACGCTCTGCTCGATCAAATCGTTCATAAAGAGCTTCCGCTGCTTTCCGCTGCCCTACAGCGCGCTTTCGGCATCCCTCTGTCCTATGCGCCTCTCAAGGGGTTTTCTCATTATCCCTGTTTGCGGATGGTTAACCGTCTGGTGGCCGAGGAACCGAGCATGAAGCTGGTTGCCGGAAAAGAGGTTTCGCAAGCTCCTGCGTTGGCCGGATTGCTCTCGTTTATCGAGCAAAGTGAATATGACGATATAGATGGTCTAAAAATCGATTATCGTACCATTCCGCGCTACGCAATCACCACCACCAGTCATGAATGCCTTCGCCGGAAGTGCCCCTTTTTCGGACAGCTCTGTTTTGTTCATGGCGCTCGCCGCAAAGCGGAAGCTTCAAATATTGTGGTGACAAACCACAGCTTGCTGTTTTGCGATCTTGCGGCCGATGGGGGATTGCTTCCTCCCATTCGTTACTGGGTGGTCGATGAAGCCCATGGTGCCGAATCCGAAGCGCGCAGAGCTTTCTCTCCTGAGCTTTCCGCCGAGACTCTTTTACGCCTTTCACGCCGCATCTCCGGGGATGAGGGGTCTCGCAATATTTTCTCACGTGCGGAAACCGCTGCCGCAAGGGCGGGAGAGGCTACGGCGCTCGTAATGGGTCTTTCTGCTAAAGCGCGTGGAGCAGGTCTCGCGTTTGGTCAGGCGGCGGGCGAACTATGTCTTCATATGAAAGATTTGCTGTATTTCGACACAAATAAACGCTCGAAGGGTTATGAGTATGTCGAGCTGTGGATAAACGACCAAATTCGAGCAAGCGATACCTTTACCCAGTTGGTTTCCTATGGAAGGATATTTGCCGATAGTGCTGAAAAACTGATTACGGCATGCCAGGAATTGGTGGCGGCTCTAGAAGGGGTCGAGGGTGCCGCTGTGGCGCAGCGCGAAGTCGCTACGGTCGTCCTTGAGGCGAAAGACATGCTTTTTGCCTGTGAGACCATCTTGTTCAAGGCGCCACCCACCTATGCCTATGCCGCAACGCTTTCGAAGAAAAACGATCGTGCGGTAGAAAAATTACAAGCGCTTTTAGTAAATGTGGGCGAAAAGATGAATGCGACCCTGTTCGCAAATACGCACAGTGTCATTTTCGCTTCGGCAACGCTCGCCATCGCGGAAAGTTTTGAAGCGTTTGAAACAGCGTTAGGTCTCAACGAAACGGAACACTCTCGAACCCAAACGTGCCAGTTGGCATCAAGCTATGATTTCGATGGGCACATGACGGTATATGTGGTCGAAGATATGCCCGAACCCAACAATCCTGCCTATCTCGAAGCGCTGCAAAAGCTGCTTATAGGGGTGCATCGCGCCGGACAGGGTTCTATGCTTTCGCTTTTTACTAATCGCAAGGAAATGGAAGCCTGCTTCAATGTGGTGCAGCCTGCTCTCAAGGGTGATGACCTGCGTGTGGTTTGTCAGAAGTGGGGAGTGTCGGTCAAGGGTTTGCGTGATGATTTTCTTGCCGACACGCATCTTTCTCTTTTTGCCCTTAAAAGTTTTTGGGAAGGATTCGATGCGCCGGGGTCAACGCTGCGCGGGGTAATTATTCCCAAGCTTCCTTTTGGAAAACCGACCGATCCCTTATCCTGCGTTCGGAGCGAACGGGATCCTCAGGCGTGGAGCCACTACGTCTTGCCCGCAGCCGTTCTTGAAACAAAACAGGCTGCAGGTCGTCTTATCCGCAATGCGGAAGACGAGGGGTGCTTGATCCTTGCCGACAAGCGCCTGCTCACTAAGGGGTACGGTAAGGTGTTTTTGCGTTCGCTTCCCAGTAGAACCGTCAAGGTGTGTTCGATGGATGTTTTGGTGGAAGAGCTTGCGCGCAAAAGCGGTCTGCCCAAGGCGTAGTATTTTATGGCTGATAAGAAAAATAAAGCTGAGCACTTCCTTCACATCAAGCGTCACACCGAAGGAACGTCAAACGAGATTTCGGTAAGCGTGCTCGATGCCCGGAAAAAAGCGGTTGATTCTGAAGAGGGCAAGGAAAGAAAAACACAGAGTGCCGCTGTTTTCTCCGGAGTATTCACGCCTTCACTGATGTTTAAGGGGGGAAAAAAAGCTGCTTCGCAAGGAAGTGATCGCGAGGGGTCGGTCTTTTCGTCCTCTGCGGATTCGGTGGGTTCAGGTGCTGTTTCCGTCGATCCCGAACAAGAGATAGCCCGGCGGAAGGCTCGACGTCGCACACGTCGCATCATTTCAGGGGTTGTTGGGTTTGCGGTAATTGCTTTACTTGCAGCCGCAACGGTCTCTTTTTTAGCGGTTGAATACCAAAGGCAGCAGAGTCATCAAATGCTGCTCAATGAGGCACTGGCCGATCTTTCTCAGGCCGACAAGACCATCGTTGCGATGGATGCGGCGATTAATGCGATTCTTGATGAAGAAAATGTGGTGAAAATGCAGGAAATACAGGGTGATTTACCTGCTGCTGCAGCACTGCTCGATACCGCTTACGACACGGCACAGCTCGCTTCCGAGGGTATGCGGGATTCCGCCGAAAAAGAAGCAGCCGGTCAGGCACTTGCTTCAATTAAGGCGCGTAAGATCATGATTGATGAAGGCTTTCGAATTCTGGCTGCGATGCTCAACGCGCGTCGTGCCGCCGAATCGGTCAGCGCAGCGTGGGATATCCTTCTCGCTGCAGACGCGACCGCGCGCGAGGCTTCGGCGCTTGTTGCCAACACCACCGCACAGAATGTCGAGCTTTCAAAAGAAAAGACAAAATTAGCGTTATCCCAGTTCAACGATGCTAAAGCGCAATTATCCTTGGCGGCTGAAGCCTATGCAAGCGCCGATTTGCACCTGCTGAACGAATATACGAATAAACGAATAGAGGCCATGAATTACGCACTTGCTTCCGATGAAGCGATTGTGCTGCAAGATAAAAAAACTGCCGAAGCGAACAACGAATCCTATAACCAAGCAGATGCCCAGGCGGTTGCAATCGCAAAGCAGCTTCCCGGCGATCCGACACGGCTTATTTATGATGCTTATGACACCAATACCTCCGCTTCGTTTGCCACCTACAACGAAGCTCGTCGTGTGGCGGGAACCGCAGATTCCTTCCTGCGCGACTATTTGGGCACATCGGTTAAATAGCGTATACTTTAGAAATATATGGACTGAGGCGCACAGCGTTTTAAACGAAAGGCAAACCTATGCCGGAAATCCTTGATGACATCACGTATCTCTCTCGCGATATAGGCCCCCGGCCAGCTGGAACGGAAGAGGAGCAACAGGCCGCACTCTACATTACCGAGAGCCTTCAGAAAAGCGCGGGGTTTTCTGCGACGATCGAGGATTTTAAATGCGCTGGAAACAACGATTTGACCATGGTGGTGTGCTTTGGGATCACTTTTGTTGCGACCATCGTTTCTTTATTTATTTCAGCGTTTGCGCTTCCTGCAATTTTTTTGACCGTTATCAGCGCGGTTCTTTATGTGCTGGAACTGCTTGATAAGCCGGTGCTTTCGCGTTGTTTCTTGCGGGGAATCAGCCAGAATGTCGTTGCAAAATATGAGCCTGGGGTTTCGGCTGAAAACAAGAGCGTTCGCCGACGAAAGGTGATTGTACTTGCCCGTTACGATAGCGGAAAAGCCATGCCTGAAATGGTTAATCCGATGGTAACAGCGTTTCCTGTCTTGAATCGTTTGTATATTATCGCTTTTCTCCTCGTTCCCTTTGTTCTTGTCGTGCGTTACGTGTTCTTCTTGCATGCGGTTGGCGTCGTCGCCCTCGTTTTGAACATACTTACCATCATCGCCCTTGTCGCGGTTGCTTTTCCCCTTGTTCTGGCCTTTATTCATAAGATTTCAGCGTACAACGAAGCTGCTAACTGCAATGCTTCCGGCGTCGCAGTGATGATGGAAGTGGCGCGCCGTGTCGGCACTGGGCGCATAAGCGAGGCTGAACTTGCCCAGCGGAAGGAGTCTGCCGCAACGATTCATGGGGAAGAAGCCGCTCGCGGTGCCGGACTTGTGCCCGAGGGCGCTCAATTGGTGTATGAAGCAGCTCAAGTTCGGGCACCGGAACCACCTCCTCAAACGGAAGCTGAGCGACTTGCTTCGGCCAAAGCGGCCATTGCTGCTTTGACGGGGGTTCCCGTTCGCGAACAGCCTGTGGGCGATATTGCAAATCATCTGGTTCACGTAAAAGAGCCGCGGTTTTCCACGCCGACGCGGGAGGATGTGCAAGCGCGCATCGACGAAACGCGCGAAGGCTTCACCAATGCGTTTGCCTCGCCGCAGGAAAACACCTCGCAGCCGACGGAAGCAGAAGAGTTTTCACCGACCGAGCGAAACGAGACCCAGGCAAGTACCGCTCAATCAACGTTCGCTTCTTCGGCGTCTTCTGCGAGCAGCGTGCCTGATTGGTACAAAAAGGCACAAGCCAGTGCCAAAAAGGAAACCGCGAAGCCGACAACCCAACGTTCGCGCTATGCTGATGTTCTCGACGCCGCTGTTGCCGAAAGCTCAGTTCACTTCAGCCAAGCGGAACGTGCCATAGACGCGCAAGCCGAGGAGCGCTTGCGCAACCTGCAAGATGACATCAGGGAAGTGAAAGCGCCACAAGCTGAAAACGCGCCTCATGATGAAGAGCCTCGTTCCTTCGTGAAACCCTCCTCATCACAGTCGCTTTCCCCCGAGTCTACGGTAGCGATGAAGCCCCTCGATGCGAATATGGTGCGCTCTTTGGTTGCTTCGCCCGCAGAGGAGGATCGGGTGCCAGTTGAAGGGAATTCCGCTTTCGAGCAAAAAACAACCCCTCAGCCGTTTGTTCCTTCTGCCGTGCCTTCCGTTTTTGTTCCCGACGCGATATCGCAGCCCGATATTCCCGTGATGAATGAGGTAGCGAACGTAGATGAGCGGTCGCGTGGTGCCGAGCTTTCTACTCCGACTGCTCCAGAGGTTTCTGTTTTTGCTGGAAAAACCCAAGCGTTTGACCCTTTGACTTTTTCAGAGCAAATCGAACAACCTCAAATCGAACAACCCTCACAGCCACTCGCGTCAACTCAGGCTCAGACGAAAGCAACGCGTCGCCCCATCGTGCTGCCTGATGTGAACGCCGAAACAACAGCGCTGCCGCCTATTTCGGATGTTGCTAAGCAGCGGGCTCCTTTGGCGGAAGCCATCACGTCAGGTAAGACTGCCGCGAAAAGCCTTCTTGCTGCCAGAATCCCCGAAGTATCGTTTGATTCCGATGAGCCGCAGACCCCGGAAGCCGCACAGGTTGCTAAAATTAGACCAGTTGATTTGCCCTCGCTTTCCGGAGAGCTTAAGGCACAGGCTGCACCGGCGAATCTGAACGAGACGGAGCACGCAACGGTAAGCGCTACGGGGTCTTTTGCTGCCATTGGCGCAACAGGCTCGTTTGCACCGGTTGGGGATGCGCTGGTTGCCGATGTTGCTTTGGAAGATCTTTATATCGATGATGCAGACGATTCTGACTACGACGCTAACTTTACGGAATCAGGTGCTTTTACCGGGTCTGGGTATGTGGATATGCCAAAATCACGTGCCCGAAAGTTCTTAGATAAGTTTTCATTCCGTAAAAAGAATAAAGAAAAGGAAACAACTCCGCAAGAATGGCTTGCGGTTGATGATGATTTTGACGCCCGAAGTGCGGGGGCGGCAAGAGGCGGGTGGGATAGTTTTCAAGAAACTGCCGAACCGCATCCTTCCGTTGTTCCCGAGCAAAGCTGGCAGGATGAATCGGATCAAGAGGATTTTGCGCCGCTGCCCGTTCATTTTCCTAACGCGAAGAAGAATCGCTTCGACAGCTCGTTTGATACTGCTTTCAGTAATGACGATGAGTTTGATGATGAAGAATCTCAAAGATGGAATGGAGGCGCTTTCTCTCGCGGCCGGTCGCGCCATCACGAGCCTAATGATTTTGATATTGAGGGTGAGAGTGAGCCCGTAGAGCGAAACGATCGTTCCGCGATAGAAGAGGAATTTAAGCAGATTTATCAATTCAGACACCCCGATATCGACACTGAAGTGTGGTTTGTCTCCTTGGGGGCAGAGCTCGCCGGCAATGCGGGTATGTACGCTTTTTTGAGGGAACATGCTCAGGAGCTCAAGGGTTCGGTTTTCATTAATCTTGAGGCGCTTGGGGCAGGAACTTTAAGCTACCTGGAAAAAGAAGGGTTCCTTAAACAGTATTCTGCCTCTTCGCGCATGAAACGCTATATTAAAAAAGCTACTCAGGCGTCAGGGGTTTCTGCGGCAACGGCGAGTATCGGTTGGAAAGAGAGCGCCGCATCGGTTGCGCTCAAGCACGGTGCCCAGGCGATGAGCCTGGTTGGCATGGAGGGTAAAAAGCCGGCTTTTTATGGGCAGGGCGATGATGTTGTTGAAAACCTGGATGAAAAGACGCTTCAGGAAAACGCTGATTTCGTTATGGAATTGCTCAAGAACATTTAGAGATTATTTCATATTTCCGCAGTTGGATATGAGGTTTAGAGTATAATTGAAGCATCTTAGAAGACAGCATATCGCACGATGTGCTGTCTGATAGCTTGGGTTGTATGCAACCTGCATGCCGCCCCTGGATTAAAGAATAGAGGTTTTGATATGGCAATAGAGGCATACTGCGTAAAGTGCAAAGCGAAAAAAGAAATGATCGATCCGGTTGAAAGCATGACCAAAAACGGTAAGCCTATCACCAAGGGAAAATGCCCCGACTGTGGCACCACGATTTGCCGCATCGGCGCTGCTAAGAAATAGCTTTATCGTTTAGACAGCAGCTCATATACTTCAAGATAGGCTATAGAGCTGTCGCGAAGATAAAAGAGGAACGGTAGCAGAACCGTTCCTCTTTTTTGTCTCAAGCGGTCCTGGTCTAATTAGTGGTTTGGCATATTGCGTCAATTGTGCGCTCTTGTGCGGACTTTTTTCAAATTCGTTCCGAAATTTTATCATTTGGGTTATAATTCGGTTGTTCAGGTTGTGTAATGCCTGTTCATTGGAGTATGCGGGTGTGGCCAAGCGGTAAGGCAAAAGCTTCCCAAGCTTTCATTCGCGGGTTCGATTCCCGTCACCCGCTCCAACTTTACCTGCACGAGCGGCCAAGGGTATATTTAGCCTGGTCGCTTTTTTGTTGTTATCGACAAAAGCTCGCTTATGCTGCGGCGCGACACCTTCGCTTCCTGGGGTAGTAAAGCTGCGTGGGGGCGCGTTGGGGGCGAAGGCAAGGGGCGAAACGATCTTCTATCCGAAGGAATGCTATGGCTTACGATTTTGAGGTATTTATCTTCGATCTTGACGGCACCGTGCTCAATACCTTGCCGGATTTGGTCGTTCTTACCAATCGCACCTTAAGCGAAAAAGGGTTTCCTCAGCGCACCGAGGCTGAAATCCTTAGCTTTGTGGGCAACGGCGCTCGGCGCCTTATTTACCAAGCAGTTCCTGCAGATACTTCGGAAGAAGAAGCCGAAGAGGCTTTAGTGCTTTGGAAATCACTTTATGCCGATTGCGGCATTGCCCTTACACGGGAATACGAAGGCATAAGCGCTGTGCTCAATGAACTGAAGTCGAGGGGCAAGCGGCTTGGATTGTTGTCGAACAAGTTTGATGAGGGCGTGCAGGATTTAATGAAAATTCACTTTCCCGGTTTGTTTGAGATTGCGCATGGCGAGGGGGTTATTCCTCGTAAGCCCGATCCTGCGGGGTTGCTGCAGACGATCGCTGAGCTGGGTTCGACTCCGGAAAAAACGGTATATGTGGGGGATTCTCGCGGAGATATGGTGGTTGCCAAACGAGCAGAAGCTTTCGCTCTCGGTGTTGCGTGGGGATATCAAAGCGAAGCCGATCTGCTGGCTGGCAACGCCGATGTGATTATCCATGAGCCCGCTGAACTTCTTGCTTTTGTATAACCCTTGGTGGGTGTAGTGTGAGATGGGGGAACTGTCTAAAAATTGTGAACGCTTTGTTCGAGTGGCAGGCCTATCGTATGACCAAAGCTATTCGGTGATAAAATCTAGAGGTTATTAAGTAAACAAAGGTCGCTTACCTTGCATACGGTATAACTCCCTTACCCGGGGTGTTCCTTGTTGGTTTTGGGGATATCACCGCAAAACGCTAGGAGTTTTTTTATATGGCTTTACGTCCCTCCCCTCGCAAGCGTCCGGGCAACGCCGCCGGTAATTCTTCACAATCGCCGCGCGCTTCTCATCCTTCCTTCAACACTCCCAGCCGCAAACAGATGCGACGCAATAGCCAGCGGCGTTCTTCGGGCGGCTTTAATCCGAATACCTACGAACGAAACTCCTATGGCAGTCAGGGCAATCGTCGCGGCGCACCGTCACGCGAATACCGAGAGTTTCAGCCGACAACACCAGCGAATCAATATTCCCGCCACGCGAACCAATATTCCCGCCGAAAGCAAGGCATGAGCCGCGGCAAGAAAATCGGTATCGGTGCTTTGGTGGTATTGCTGGTAATGGTTGTTGGTGCGGGTACTGCCGTAGCGCTCTACATGGGAGACATCAACGCTAAGCTTTCCGGAAACAAAACGGTTCAAGAACAAAAGGCCATCAAAGACGTCACGATTCCCGTTAAAAATTTCACCGATCCGTTCTATATGATGTTGATCGGCTCGGATAAGCGGGTGAACAATGATGAAGACGGCCAGCGCTCCGATACCAATATCCTTGTACGGGTGGATCCTACGACCTCTATCGTCACCATGGTTTCTATTCCCCGTGATACGGAAATTGAAATCGATGGTCAAGGCACCAACAAGTTCAATGCCGCCTATAACTACGGGGGCGTTGCGGCAACCGTTAAAGAGGCCAGCCAGCTGTGCGGAGTGGGTATTTCGCACTATGCCGAAATCAACTTCGAGGAACTTATCAACTTGGTTGATGCGGTGGGCGGCGTCGAGGTGACGGTGCCCGAAATAATCGACGATCCCGACGCGGGCGATATTGTGATTCAGCCAGGATTGCAGGTGCTTGATGGCAAATCGGCTTTGGTGTTTGCACGCAGTCGTGCCTATGTTGACGGTGACTTCACGCGTACCTCGAACCAGCGCCTCTTAATCGAGGCTTTAGTGAACAAGGTTCTTGCGTTGCCCGTGACCGAGATTCCCGGTGTTATACAGAACGCGGCCAAATGTGTAACGACCGATTTAGCGGTTAACGACATACTGAGCCTTGCGCTGCAGTTTAAAGAGGCCGGTGCCATGACAATGTATTCGGCCATGGTTCCTTCAACGACCGCTGACATAAAGGGCGTTTCGTATGTCATCGCCGACCAGGCACTGCTTAAAAAGATGATGGGCGTCGTTGATTCGGGCGGGGATCCCTCCACCGTTATTCCTGTTGCCGGGAGCGCTACTGCGGTTACTTCCTCTGTTCAGAGTACGGCGGCTTTAGACCACGGAAGTTCAGCTTCCTTCGTAGAGCCTATCTACGCCGAAGAACCAGTCTATGCGGAAGAATCTGCTTAAAGGAGTATGTCGATGCTTGAACTGAAGGCTATCAAGAAAGAGTATGTGACGGGAGACGAATCCGTTCACGCGCTTAACGGGATCGATTTACAATTTCGCGAAAGCGAATTCGTGGCAGTATTGGGGCCTTCCGGCTGCGGAAAAACGACGCTGCTCAACATCATCGGCGGACTGGACGCTTATTCCAGTGGCGATTTGGTTATCAATGGCACGTCAACCACGCAATATAAGGACAAGGATTGGGATGCTTATCGCAATCATAGCGTAGGGTTTGTGTTTCAAAGCTACAATCTGATTCCTCATCAAAGCGTGCTTTCCAACGTGGAATTGGCGCTGACGCTTTCCGGTGTGTCTTCGGAAGAGCGCAAGGCGCGCGCGGCCAAGGCGCTTGAAGCGGTGGGGTTGGGCGATCAACTGCATAAAAAACCCAACCAGATGAGTGGCGGACAGATGCAGCGCGTGGCTATCGCGCGCGCGTTGATTAACGACCCCGATATTATTTTGGCCGATGAGCCGACCGGAGCCCTGGACACCCATACCTCCACGCAAATCATGGAACTCCTTAAAAAGGTCGCCAAGGATCGTTTGGTCATTATGGTTACCCATAACCCTGAACTGGCTGAACAGTACGCTACGCGCATCATCTATCTACTTGATGGTGAAAAGCAGGGCGATTCTTCTCCGTTTGAGGCAAGCGAGCTCGAAGTAACGGCTGCACGCGAATCGTATGCAGGCCGCATCAAGAAAACGTCGATGACTTTGCTTACGGCGTTTTCTCTTTCACTCAACAACCTTATGACCAAGAAAGGGCGCACGATTTTAACGGCTTTTGCCGGCAGCATAGGCATCATCGGCATTGCGCTCATCCTTTCGCTCTCTTCAGGCGCGCAAGAGTACATTAACAACACCGAAGAAAGCACGCTTTCAAACTATCCGCTGACCATCCAATCTACGTCGGTCGATTCGTCTACCATGATGTCGACAATGATGGGTATGAAGGGTTCTGGCGAGGCGCGGGAGCAGGTATCTTCCGTTGAAAGCAACAACATAATTTCCGGCATGATATCTTCGATTGCCAACGACGCGAATAAAAACGATATGGCCGACATCAAGAAGTGGCTCGAAACGAATCCCGGTGATATCGCCAGCTTGACCAACGACATCCAATACGACTATAAAACAACGCTCAATATATTTAATGCTGATACGGAAGATGGCGTGCATCAGGTGAATCCTTCGACCGTGATGGATACCATTGGATTTTCAACGGGAGGGGAAGGTTCTGCGCAGTCTGAAATGATGTCCTCGATGGGCAGCAGCTATGATGTGTGGGTACAGATGCTCGATAACAAAGAGCTAGTGAGCAGGGAATACCCCGTCATTAAAGGCCATATGCCAGAAAACTACGACGAAGTCGTAGTGGTGCTCGATGCCAACGGTCGCATCTCCGACTACACGCTGTACGCCTTGGGACTAAAGGATGAAGCCGAACTCAAAGAGATGATGGAGAGCGTCATGCGCGGCGAGAAGATCGATGAATCTGCCGCAGAAGAATACTCCTATGATGATCTTTTGGGCTTGGAATTCAAAATGCTGTCCACAACGGCCTTCTATGGGCAAACGGGTGACATTTGGGAAGATAAGTCAGAAGACGAAGCGTTTATGAAGCGGGCTCTTGCCGAGGGGACGACCGTGAAGGTGGTCGGTATCGTGCAGGCGAGCGATGAAGCGGCTGGGTCTACCAACACCTGGGGTTATGTGATGTATCCCGCTGATTTAATGACGCATTTGATCGAGCAGGTTTCCGATGCTCCGATCGTGGCCGACCAAAAGGCACAGGTGAAAACAGATGTGTTTACGGGCGTGCCTTTTATGACCGAAGATAAAAACACCACCTTGAGCATGCAGGATATCACCGACTACCTGGCAAAGCTGCCAGATGATCAGGCGGCGAGCATGCAGGCCTATTTGATGCAGATGAAAGCTGCGGGCTTGACTGAGACTCAAATCACGGAAACGTTCCAAAAACAGATGAAGGAACGCGCCGACAATGCAACCTACGAGGGCAATTTGAAGAAGCTTGGCGTTGCGGATTTGGATGTTCCGGCAACCATCAATCTCTATCCTATTGATTTCGAAGCTAAAGAACGTATAGATACCATTATTCAAGACCACAATAAGGCAATGCAGGATTCCGATAATGAAGATAAGGTGGTTCATTATTCCGACATCGTAGGAACCATGATGTCTTCAGTGACCAACATCATCAATTCCATCAGTTATATCCTTGTCGCATTTGTGGCTATTTCCCTGGTGGTTTCTTCGATCATGATCGGTATCATCACCTATATCAGCGTGCTCGAACGCACAAAGGAAATCGGTATCCTGCGCTCGATCGGTGCGAGCAAAAAAGACGTTAGTCATGTGTTCAACGCGGAAACGTTCCTTATCGGTTTGGCTTCAGGTGTTTTGGGCATACTGATCACGGTGCTGCTTACCATTCCGATCAATATGATAATTGAGAGCATTACCGGGATTGCGGGCGTAGCCGTGCTGCCCCCCGTTGCCGGAGGTATCCTGATTCTGATTTCTACAGTGTTGACCTTGATCGGTGGGCTTATTCCTTCGAGGATGGCTGCCAAGAAAGATCCCGTTACCGCCTTGCGCAGCGAATAGGCCAATCAGGAGGGCAAAGTCGTCCACCTGAAGCCTCACTGGAATGAAACGGCTATAATGAATGGGTTTACTGTGGCGTTGTGGCAATTTGGGAAGGCTTTCCCGAATGCATCAAACGAAAACTTTTGGGTTGAAAGGTATGACATGGCAGATGCGATTCATTTTGGAACCGACGGGTGGCGCGCCATCATCGGAGAAGATTTTACCGATGAAAATCTTGCGCGAACGATTGCTGCAGCTGCGCGTATCTTTAGAGAGCAGCGTCAATCCGATCCCTCTTTAGCCTCGTGCGATACGTTGATTATTGCTCACGATTGCCGATTGAATGCCCATGCTTACGCTCAGCTTGCTGCGGGCGTTGCGGCAGCTGAAGGGTTTACCGTTAAGCTTTCGCGTGATTTTTGCCCGACGCCCTGTTTGTGCTTTTCGGTTGCTCGCGATCCTCGTGCAATCGGAGGAATCATGCTAACCAGCAGCCATAACCCTGCCGAATACCTAGGCGTCAAGCTGCGCATGGCTGATGGCGGTGCCTCTTCCAAGGAATTTACCGATCGTGTTGAAGCCATTTTACCCGATCAATCATCTTCTGCACGGGGCTCCTACGAAGAAGTCGATCTGATCACTGCCTATCTTGAGGCGCTGAAGCAGCGCGTTGACGTTGACGCTATTCGCGCGGCGCACCTGCGCGTTGTCGTTGACCCTCTTTATGGTGCTGGTCGAGGTTATCTGGCAGATCTTCTTTGCGATATGGGTGTCGAGGTGTGCGAAATCAACAACGCCGCCGATCCCACCTTCGATGGTTTGCATCCCGAGCCCATCCCGCCGTGGATCGATCGCGGTTTGGCGAAAGTGGTTGAATTGGGCTATGACGCCTGCTTTATCAACGATGGTGATGCCGATCGCATCGGTGCGGCAGATGAACACGGTAACTTCGTGAATCCCCACCGCATCATCACGCTTCTCGTTGCCCATCTGGTGGAGGATAAGGGGCTCAGGGGTCGCGTGGTTTCCACTATCACCGCTTCGGCGATGCTGGCACGTCAATGCAAACGTTTGGGGCTCGAGTTGACGAGCACTCCCGTCGGCTTCAAGTGGATATATGCCGAAATGGGCAAGGGCGACGTCATGATTGGCGGTGAAGAATCCGGCGGCATCGGTATTCCTTCCCACGTCATGGAACGTGATGGTTTACTGATGGCCTTGCTGCTGGCAGAAACGATGGCGCAGCGCCATATGAGTTTAGGTGAGCTGGTCGACGATATGTGCGACAAGATCGGCAAACTTGAATTCGCCCGCCGTGGATTGGCAATCACCGAAGCTCAGATGGATCGCTTTCGCGCCGAAATCGTGCCGAACTGCGCTCGGCAGGCTTTTTGCGACAAAAAAGTTGTTGCCATCGATCGTCGTGACGGTGTCAAGTTTTCGCTGGAAGATGATGCCTGGGTCATGATGAGGCCTTCTGGCACCGAGCCGCTGGTTCGCATTTATGCCGAAGCTGCCACAATGGAAGAAGTTGAGGCTTTGCTCGACGAAGCGAGCGAGGTCGTGGTTTCGCTTTAAGGGCGCATTCCCGAGTGGGAAGGGGATGCTCCTCTTTCCACTCGGTTCCCGAATATTACTTTTTGCGCGATAAATCACACGATTGCATGGACAATCGGTTTTTTGCGCGCTATAACTGAAGTCATTCAATACCGCACTGCACCGAAAGGATTAACCATGTGTACAAATGGAATCAATACCGGTCAATATAAAATGATGCTGGAACAGATGGATGACCAAACTGCCCTCAACCGTCGTTGGACTCACAAGCTGTATCATGCCGCCGACGATTCAGGCTATAACGAAACGGCAAAAACCCTCAAAGAAATCCAAGGGCTGCTCGATGAGGTGCGCGCTCTGTTGACCGATGCTCAAGATGCCGTCGATAAAGATGCTTCTTCAACATCCGGCGTGACCGTCAACCTGGTCTAGGCAGCATCCATGACCCAGGATCTCATGCGTTTTTCGGTGGCCATGCCCGAAGATTTACTCATGCAATTCGACCATCTTGTTGCACGTCGTGGGCTGGCGAAAAACCGCAGTGAAGTCGTGCGCGATCTCGTGCGCGAAGCGTTGGTGGAAGAGGAGTGTGCGACGCTCGGTCAGGTGGTCATGGGCACGCTGACCATCGTGTTCGACCATCACGCCAACGACTTACAAGAAAAGCTGCACACCATTCAGCACGATTACTTCGACAGTATCATTTCATCGATGCACGTTCATCTCGACCAGCATAATTGCCTGGAAGTGATCGTTCTGCGCGGCGAAACGGGATTGGTGCAAGACATCGCTAATAAAATTCTCGGTACAAAAGGGGTCAAAACCGGGCGCCTGGTACTGACGACTACCGGCACTCATATATAAAGGCGGGGACTCACAATGGACGAAACAGTTCTGCTCGGACATGGCAGCGGCGGCACCATGATGAAACGCATCATCGACGAGGTTTTTTTCGAGGCCTATGGATCCGATGAGCTTTTACGGGGCGATGATGCGGCAGTGCTCCCCGCGCCGGCCGAAGGGGAGCGCTTGGCGTTTTCCACCGATAGCTTCGTGGTTACCCCGCACTTTTTCCCGGGGGGCGATATCGGCCGATTAGCGGTGTGCGGCACCGTGAATGATGTGGCAACCAGTGGTGCTGTGCCCCTCTATCTAAGCTGTGGATTCATCTTGGAAGAGGGCTTTCCCATGGCCGATTTACGCCGCATCTGCGCCTCCATGGCCGAAGTGGCCAAAGAAGCGGGCGTACGCATCGTCACGGGGGACACCAAGGTGGTCAATCGAGGCAGTGGCGACGGGGTGTTCATCAACACAAGCGGCGTCGGCCTTATTCCTGCAGGAGTTGAGCTTTCCGGTACGCTGATTAAGCCGGGAGATAAAATTCTGGTTAGCGGGACGTTGGGCGATCACGGCATCACCATCATGAGCTGCCGTGAATCCCTCAGTTTCAAATCTGACCTGCAAAGCGATGCGGCACCTCTCAATCATCTGATAGCTGCCACGATTGCCGCGGCACCGCATACCCGCTGCTTCCGCGATCCTACGCGCGGCGGTCTCGCTTCGACGCTTAACGAGCTGGCCTCACAATCGGGCGTGAATCTGACGGTTGAAGAAGATGCTATTCCGGTGAAGTCCGCCGTCCTCGGCGCCTGCGAGATGCTGGGCTACGATGCGTTACAGGTGGCCAACGAAGGCAAGATGGTGTGCGTGGTGGCTGCCGACGAGGCGCCGGCTGCGTTGGCTGCGATGCGGGCAAATCCTTACGGCATCGATGCCGCTATTGTGGGCGAAGCGTCGATCGCGCAGCCAGAGAGAGGCTCGAAGGTGTTTTTGCGCACGTCGTTCGGCTCAACCCGTATCCTTGACATGCTTGTTGGGGAACAGTTGCCACGCATCTGCTAGGCGCCGTAGAGTTTGCCCCAAACCGTTGTTTTTAGAGCACTTTTCGTAAGATAAGTTCGTGGCAGCGGCGTGCATTTTATAGGAGATTTTATACCCCTTACGGCTTAAAAAGTCTCAATACGATGGAAAATAGCCCAGAAACCTAGATTTTCAGGAAATTCTCTTGCATTTGGTGCGGGTCATGGTATTTTGCGTTCAGAAGTTTTAGGAGAGTATGCGCAATGGCACATCTTCGCGCGAACTTTGGAACAATGTTTAAACGAAAAGGAGTCCCATCATGTCCCATCCGGTTATCAATGCTGATGAATGTATAGGTTGCGGCATTTGCGTAGACGCTTGCCCTTCGGAAGTTTTGGAAGTTGTGGGCGGCGTAGTCGACTGCGTCAACGAAGATGCTTGCATTGCTTGTGGCGACTGCGTTGAAGAATGCCCCATGGGCGCTATCACCGAAGTTATCGAAGATTAACGAAGCCGTTGGAGTTTTCTGATTGCGCGCGAGGTTAAACTCGCGCGCTTTTGGTTTGTTATTGGCTCTCATGCGCCTCTGGTCTGATTTGCGAAAGCGATTTCAGCCAGGGGCGTTTTGCGTATGCGCTGCTTTTAAATCTTTTCTTCCCTTTTATTTTTCGGAAACAGCGGAATGACGGAAAGGTAACAATTAGATAACTTGCGCGAAATAGCCGAAAATAACTTGACAGTGAACGACTTAGATTATATATTTCAACCAGCTTGAAACGCGCCGGGCTTGTAGAAAAGCGCGGTAAAGCGTAAAAGAAGGGATACACCGGGAAGCTTTTGTTGTGCGTTTGCCACCCCCTCCTTGGCGAATGGGCGACCGAAGCTTCCTGTAAGACTGGAAGCAACAGGGAAGGTTTTCGGGACACCGAAACCTCGCAACTGAAAGGATTTTGAACTATGGGAAAGATTATCGGTATCGACTTGGGAACCACCAACTCCGCTATGGCGATCATGGAAGGCTCAGAACCTGAGATTCTCACGAACGCAGAAGGCGACCGCACCACGCCTTCAGTGGTTGGCTTCCGCAAAGACGGCGAACGTGTCGTTGGCAAGGCCGCGAAGAACCAGGCTGTCACCAACCCTGAAAATACGATTGCTTCGGTCAAGCGTTTTGTCGGTCGTTCGTTCAGCGAAACTCCGGAAGAACAGAAAACTATTTCGTACAAGGTGAAAAACGGTCAAGGCAAGCGTGCGGTCATCGACATCGACGGCAAGGATTATATGCCGGAAGAAATTTCAGCTATGGTGCTGCAGAAGATGAAGTCCGACGCCGAAAAGCAGGTGGGCAGCCCTATCACACAGGCCGTTATTACCGTGCCCGCATACTTTAACGATGCCCAGCGTCAGGCTACTAAAGACGCAGGCAAGATCGCCGGTCTTGAAGTCATGCGCATTATCAACGAACCGACGGCAGCTGCTTTGGCTTATGGCTTGGATAAAACGCACAAGGATCAGAAGATTCTCGTATTTGACCTGGGTGGCGGTACCTTCGACGTGTCGGTGCTCGAATTGGGCGATGGCGTATTCGAAGTATGCTCCACTGCGGGCGATAATCATTTGGGCGGCGACGATTGGGATCAGCGTATCATCGATTGGATGGCCGATAAGTTCAAGACGGACAACGGGATTGATTTACGTCAAGACAAAATGGCCTTGCAGCGCCTGAAGGAAGCGGCTGAAAAAGCAAAGATGGAGCTTTCTTCCACCGCGCAGGCCAATATTAATCTGCCTTTTATCACCGCCGACGCTTCCGGTCCGAAGCATTTGGATCTTACTCTGACGCGTGCTGAATTTGAAAAGATTACGAAAGATCTGCTCGATCGCTGCAAACACCCCGTTGAGCAAGCTCTTAAAGATGCCGGTTTAGCCACGGGTGATGTGGACGAAGTTATTTTGGTTGGTGGCTCCACCCGTATGCCCGCCGTGCAGGAGTTGGTGAAGAAAATCACCGGCAAAGAACCGAACATGTCGGTTAACCCCGACGAAGTGGTTGCTATGGGCGCTGCCGTTCAGGGCGGTGTGCTTGCAGGCGATGTCGAAGGCATCTTACTGCTCGATGTTACCCCGCTTTCCTTGGGCGTTGAAACCATGGGCGGTGTGATGACTAAGATGATCGAGCGCAACACAACCATTCCGACGCGCAAGACCGAAATTTATTCAACTGCGGCCGACAATCAGACGTCCGTTGAAGTACACGTGCTGCAAGGCGAGCGCGAAATGGCTGGCGGCAACAAGACGCTGGGTAAATTCCAGTTGGCAGGCATTCCTTCCGCTCGTCGCGGTGTGCCGCAAATTGAGGTTACCTTTGACATCGACGCCAACGGCATCGTGAATGTTTCCGCAAAGGATCTGGGCACCGGCAAGCAGCAGCAAATCACGATTTCCGGATCGACCGCGCTCAACGATGATGAAGTCGATCGCATGGTTAAAGATGCAGAAGCGCATGCTGAAGAAGACGAAAAGCGCAAGCAGGAAGTAGAAGTGCGCAACACGTGCGATTCGCTGGTCAATGCCACCGAGCAAACGCTTTCCGAGCTGGGAGACAAAGCGGCTGCCGATGTGAAAACGCAGGCTGAAGAGGCGCTGGCTGAAGCTAAGAGCGCCCTTGAAGGTAGCGACATGGACGCCATCAAAGCTGCGACCGAGAAGCTGCAGGCTGCTGGGTACAAGCTGGCCGAAGTGGTGTATAGCACCGAAGGTGCCGCTGCGGGCGAAGGTGCTGCAGCCGCCGAAGGAACTCCGGCTGATGATACGATCGAAGCCGACTACGAAGTCGTCGAGGATGAAAAAGAAGGGAAATAACAATGGCTAAGCCCCACAAGGACGAAGTCTTGGAAACCCCCGAAGCAGGTGCGGGCAAAGCCTCCGGTGACGTGAAAGACGCCACCGGGGTCGCCCGCAATAAAGATGCTGAAACCGTCGATGCTGAAATTATCGATGCGGAGGAAACCTCCGAAGACGGCACCGAAGAGATAAAGGAAGAAGGCAAGCTTTCTCCTGAAGACGCCTTGACGTTGGTTCGTGCCGAAGTCGAGGCATGGAAAGACAAGCACCTGCGCCTTCAGGCGGAATGGGACACCTACCGCCGCCGCACGAACGAACAGCGCAATCAGGAAAAGGCGCGAGCTGCTGAAAAGTTGGTCGAAAGCTTGATTCCGGTCATTGATGACTTTGAGCGAACCATCGATTACGCCCAAAAAAACGGCGAAATCGGATTGCTGGAAGGTATCGAGGCGGTGCATACCAAGTTCGTCAACGTTTTAGGCAACGATGGTGTGACGGTGCTTGATCCGAAAGGCGAAGCCTTCGATGCCCTTGAGTCTCAAGCGGTCGGAACGGTTGACGACACGAGCGTACCTGACGAAACGGTTGCCGAGGTATACCAAAAGGGGTACCGCATGGGCAACAAGGTACTTCGGCCGGCAATGGTCACGGTTACCTCCGGCGGACCAAAAAGGGAAGCCCCCCAAGACGAAGCAAAAAAGTAAATCGACGGAAGGCGGGCTGGTAAAAGGCCCGCTTTTGTTTAGGCAATAAAGCAGGTGACAGGGTTTGTGACGTATGCGCAAAGCCTGTCGGGTTAAAAGGAAGAAGGTGGAATGACCATGGCAACTCCCGATTATTATAAGGCGCTTGGCGTTCCACGCACAGCGACGGTAGATGAAATCAAGAAAGCCTACCGCAAGTTAGCGCGCAAGCATCATCCCGATGCCGGTGGTGACGAAGCGAAGTTCAAGGAAATCGGTGAAGCTTACGAAGTTTTAAGCGACGATAAAAAGCGCGAACTCTACGACCAATACGGTACCGCGAATGAAAACCAGATTCCTCGTGGCTGGGGCGGAGGAGGGGGCAACCCCTTCAGCGGTCAGGGTGGTAGCTGGGCCGATATTCTTGAAAGCATCCGTAACGGTGAAGGTGCGTTTGGCACCGAATGGGATTTTGGCGGATTCGGCGGCAGGCAATCACAGCCGCGGCCGCAAAAAGGCCAGGATATGAATGTGACGCTGAAGGTGAGTTTCGAGGATGCTTTTGCAGGTGCTGAAAAGCGAGTAACTGTGCGTGTGCCGGGAAAAGCCGAAAAGGAAACTTTGAACGTTAAGATTCCGTCGGGCGCGGTTGATGGCGGACGCCTGCGCTTCAAGGGCAAGGGTGGCTTGGGCGTCAACGGTGGCGCTCCGGGAGATTTGCTCATCACAACGAAAATCGACGAGCATCCCTATTACGCTCGCGAAGGTGCCGATGTTGTAGTGGATATGCCCATCACCATTGCTGAGGCGGCTTTGGGCGACTCGATTGTGGTGCCCGCCCCCGATGGTACGCGCGTTCGCGTCAAGGTGCCGGTTGGCACGCAAAGCGGCGCGGTGTTGACCATCAAGGGTAAAGGCGCACCTCGTCTTAAGGGCACCGGCTTCGGCAACTTGAACATCAAAGTGGACGTTGTGGTTCCTGTGGATCTATCCGACGAACAGAGAAGCGCCTTGGAAGCGTTCAAGGCGGCAGATGCTGCAAGCGTGAGGAAATGGTGATGGACGACAGAAACAGGCCCCTGTATATGATAAGCATCGCTGCTGAACTGGCGGGCGTGCATCCGCAGACCTTGCGCATCTACGAGCAAAAAGGACTGCTCACGCCCCAGCGAACCAGCGGGAATACCCGGATGTATTCGCAGGCTGATATCGAGCGGCTCGATATGATCAATCAGCTAACGAGCGAGGGTATCAATCTGGCCGGCGTGATTCGCATCATGGATCTGCAGGGCCGCATCGATGAGAGGGATACCGAAATCGATGATTTGCATAAACGCGTTCGCCGCCTGGCCGATCGCGTGCACGAATTGGAAACTCAAGCAAGTGTGACCGCTTTGGTTCACCCTGATATAAGCACGGCTTTACGACGGTTACCGTAAAGGAGGTAGAATCATGAGATTAGACAAATTAGCATTAACGGCACAGGAATCGCTGCAGCAAGCGATCATCATCGCTTCGGAAGCGGAATCTTCCACTGTCGAACCGATTCATTTACTGAAGGCATTATTGACGGCGGGTGAAAACAACCTGACCGCCATCATCAAGCGTATCGGCGCTGATCCGGCGCAGCTAGGTGCAAATGTTGACGCAGAACTGGAAAAAGTTTCGAAGGTTTCCGGGCAGATGCAGGTCATGCCCAGCCAGTCGCTGATGCAGATGCTCGATTCCTCGGTGAAGATCGCCGAAAAATTAGGTGACAGCTATGCGACAAGCGAGCACTTGCTTATCGCGCTTTCCGAAGACAAGGGGCCTGCCGGCAAGGTGCTTTCCGGCGCAGGCGTGACGCGCAAACATATCGAAGAGGCCTACGAAGAGTTGCGCGGCGATACCCGCGTCACCGATGTATCATCGAAAACCGAATTCGACGCACTCGAACAGTACGGACAAAATCTGACCCAAGCCGCCCGCGACGGCAAGCTCGATCCGGTCATCGGTCGTTCCGAAGAAATCCGCCGTACCGTCCAGGTGCTTTCTCGCCGCACGAAGAACAACCCGGTGCTGATCGGCGAGCCGGGCACCGGTAAAACCGCTATCGTCGAAGGTTTGGCGCAGCGTATCGTGGCGGGCGATGTGCCCTCTTCGCTGAAAGACCGAGATATCATTACGCTGGATTTGG
>JAVWCK010000015.1:0-28873 GCA_036649035.1 Raoultibacter sp. | reverse complement strand
CAGCGACCAACGATAACGCGCTTCAGCGGATCCCAGTCATTCCAAGAGCTAACGATTTTTGCCATAGTGCTCTCCTTTCTGTGGAAGCCTTATGCTTCCTTAACCATTCATTACACGCTTCGAGCTTCACTGGTCTCAAGGCGGTTAGCCAGAGGTGTGCAGGCGCGAAAACAGCTTTGAAATCATTTTCGCTCCTCCGCTGAACTACCTTCGAATCAGCTTTGCTATGGCACGGAGTATACGCGCATTTTTGTACACTTGCAAGAGATTAAAAAAATGAATTTACACGTAAATTTGCTCAAACAAGAACTTTTTTTCATTTGTTACAGTATTTTTTTGTGCATATGCATTATTTGATTACAGGAAGCGATTTCCCCACTTTACGCTACAAAAAGCGCCCCTATCAGGGGCGCTCACTAGTTGTTGCGTAAAATCAATTCAGCTTCTACGATATATGTCCCAAGAAGTCCTGCGTACGCTCCGATTGCGGATGATCGAACACTTCTTCAGGAGTTCCCTGTTCGACGATAACGCCACCGTCCATAAATATCACGTGATCGGCAACATCGCGCGCAAAACCCATTTCATGCGTAACGACGATCATGGTCATGCCCGCTTTTGCGAGACCCTTCATAACGCCGAGAACATCGCGCACCAATTCGGGGTCGAGGGCGCTGGTCGCCTCATCAAAGAGCAGCACATGCGGATCCATCGCAAGCGCGCGCGCTATGGCAACACGCTGCTGTTGACCACCCGATAGCTGTGCAGGCAAAAAATCAACGCGGTCGCCTAGCCCAACTCGGTTCAGCTGGGTGACAGCAATCCTCTCCGCCTCCGCTTTCGACCGCTTCAAAACCTTGCGCTGCGCCATCATGACATTTTTCTTGGCGGAAATATGAGGAAAAAGGTTGAAGTTCTGAAACACCATTCCCACGCTAGCTCGCACGTGGTTGATGTCGGTTTTTTTAGCCGTTATTTCGGTATCTTCGAAAAATATCTGACCGCTTGTTGGTATTTCAAGCAGATTGATGCATCGCAGCAGCGTCGATTTGCCTGATCCGGAGGGACCTAAAATCACCACCACTTCGCCACGGTTTACTTCCATGTCGATACCGCACAGCACTTCATTGTCGTCAAAACTTTTATAGAGGTTGCAAATGCGCACAATCGGCTTATTGTTTTCCGCTGATGCTACCGTTGTCTTTTCGCTGGTTTCAGCCATCATCGCACCCCCTCTACGCCCTTGGCTCGCAAGTCGCGCGCGCGGCGTTCGCCTTCCTGAGCCACCACGTCAGTGACGACCGGTGTAGCTCCGGCAAACGTTTCCGACATGCGTATGCTCTGCACCGTCGCAGTATGATCGGTTGTTGCCGGAGGCAAAACCCCTTTCTTGCCTTTTTTCTTGCGATTGCCCGACATCCGTTCTTCCATGAAGTTAATAAGCTTCGTTAAGGGGATGGTGACGATCAGGTAGAACCCTGCGGCGACAATGTAGGGCGTAACGTTGCCGGTGGTGGCCACAATGGTTTTGGAGAACATCATGATTTCGGTCACGCCGACAGCGGCAAGCAGCGAAGTATCTTTGTACATCAAGATAAATTCGGAAGTCATAGTCGGGATAACCCGCTGAATCGTCTGAGGAATAATAACGTACAGCATCGTCTGCGGCGCGTTCATACCCAGCGAGCGTGCGGCCTCAAACTGACCTTTGTTGATCGACTGGATGCCCGCTCGGAAAATCTCAGCCAGGTAAGCACTGGAGTTGAGCACAAGCACCGCCACCGCCAAAATGAAGTTTCCTGGATTGATTCCCAAAAGCGGCAAGCCAAACCAGGCGATATACATCTGCAAGAACAGCGGAGTGCCACGCACCAAATTGATGTAGGTCGAACCGATCGCCCGCGGAATGCGATGTTTCGCCATGCGCAAAAACGACAGGCATAAACCGACGGGAATCGCGAGAGGAAAACTGACGATAACCATTCCCAAGGCAGAAAGCCAGCCGTGGAAAATAGAGGGAATCGACGTTGCGATAATCGCAGGATCGAAAAACAGGTGCAAAAACTTATTGGAATTCCATGCCTCAACCCAGGGCTGCTGATTTAACCAGGAAGCAAGCTGCTCGGGAGGAGTAACCCCTATCACGGTAATGGTATCGGGCGCTTCGGGGAGATCGGCCTGCACCCCATCGGCAAGTGCGTAGGTGCCTGAGGCAGCAACCTGACCACCTTCCGCAGGCAGCAAAGCATCGGCAAACTCGACGCGCAAAAGCAGATTGGGCGGGGTTGGTTCGGCAAAGGCAATCTTGACAGCATTGGCCCCTTGAGCGGTAATCGTGGGGGAAAGCGCGATACGCTTGAGCCCATCAAGACCCAAAACCGTCACGTTTTCAGGTTTGAATGTGGTTCCCTCACTGAAAGCAAGCGTGATTTCCGTGAGGCTTTCGCCTTCGGCTGTTTGGACTTCCCAGGTAAGACGAGTCGGCGTAGCGCCCATGATGCCGCTGCCGCTATCTTGGTTCGACTTCGCCGTACAGGTCGTTACCTCAAGCGCAGCCGCCTCAGCGGGCACCAGCAAACAGGAAACGGCAAGCATCGTGGCGCATACAAGCGCCACGATGACAGAGATTCTTTTATGCGAAAACGCAATTCGTTGCATGATTTACACCCATCAAACGCCACCGTAATCCTTTAAAGACTACGCAGTTGCTCCGAACCATGTGGCATACAGTGCATCGTATTTGCCGTTGGACTTCACCGCGGCAAGCGCCTGGTTCAAAGCTTTGGTCAGCTCAGGATTTTCCTTGCTGACAACAATACCATATTGTTCGCCCGTGGGGGTCTCTTTAATAATTTTTGCATCGGGATAAGCATTCTTGATATATGCCTGCGAAACGGGCAGATCAATTGAGATAGCGTCGATTTGACCGGCCTGCAAAGCGGCAAAGATAGCAGTCACTTCATCGTAGGGAATCACTTCGGCACCCTTGATGTTCTCCACTGCCCAATCATAGCCTGTTGTTCCGGATTGAGCACCGATCTTCTTACCTTCCAGCTGTGCCACCTCGGCATACGCAGAGGAGCCCATCACCACAAGGCTTTGATTCGAATCCATGTAAGCGTCGGTGAAATCTATCTCCTTTGCGCGGTCGGCATTGATCGTAAAGGAGGAAACACCCACGTCAGCTTTGCCACCTGCAGAAATCATCGGCACGATAGTATCGAATTTCACCGTGGTGAGATAGTTGCATTTAAGACCCATCTCGTCGGCAAGCAAGTTCATCAGCTCCACAGCGAAGCCAACCGGCTTGCTGCCATCAAGGCTTTCAAAAGGCGGGAAATCAAGAGAGGCAGCAACTGTTAAGGTGCCGGGATCAACCAGTGCGTAGCCCGAAGCGGTGCTGCCGCTGGAGTTGGCAGGTTGCGCAGGGGTTGAACTGCTGGAAGAGCAACCAGCGAGCGCAAGGACCGCAACCACGGCGCACGTACACGCAGCAATTGTCAGCTTTTTCATTTTCATAGAGTTCCTTCCTTTCGTCTGCAATCATAGAGCGACCCAGGCTTCTCCCCAGGCTCAAGCAGAGTTCCATTATGCGGTGCTTATGCCGCTTTATCAAATAAATCTTAGGGAATTGTCCGCTTTATCCGCTTTAGCCGAGTAAATCGATCCCAAAAAAAACTGGGAAAGGACGGTTTCGCCGCGCGAAAGGATACCCGCTCCCGCCAGCAATCAAGATAAAAGCGTCTGAGCCCACCGAAGCGGGCCCAGACGGGGAGGGACTATTTTACGGAATACGTTACCCGGTAAAATTTAACCGATATACGCCGCCGCGCTTTTGCCGGCAACGCGACCAAACGTATAGATATCAGCCATAGAGGTAGAACCAAGGCGGTTCGTGCCCATCTTATGACCAGCAACTTCGCCAGCAGCAAACAATCCGGGAATCGTTTTGCCCGCCGTATCGAGCACTTCGGCGTTCACGTTGATATGCAAGCCACCCATGGTGTAATGGACAGCCGGCTTGTAAACGAGCAAGTAATAAGGTCCTTCTTCGATCGGCACCATATCGGCACGGAAGTTGTAGTCGACATCCTTCTTCGTCTTGCACATTTCGTTCCAGTGCTCGATCGTCTTCTTGAGCTCTGCTGCGTCGATTTCAAACAAAGCGCACGCATCTTCAAGCGTATCGGCCTTAATCATAAGCTTACGAGAGGTAAGGTTTTCAAACTCATGGATATGGGTCTGCACGACACTGGTTTCATCTTCGGCAGCTTGGTTGAAGATTTCGTAAGCAACACCGCCGGTCTGGGAAGTGATTGCTTTCGACAAAACGTCGCGGCGATCGAGTTCTTCGACGAAGCGCTTGCCTTCCTTGTTGATCATAAGCGTACGACCCTCAAGACGCATATCGTCGATGTAGATAAGAGCGCCCGTTTCGGTGTCGCAGATAGGATAAGTCTGGATGTATTGCATATCGATAAGCTCGGCACCGATAGCAGAAGCCATGTCGAGACCTTCACCCATAGCTCCCACGCAGTCGGTAGAACCAATAGACTTGCCCATTTCAGGGTTATTCTTCGTGCGCATCTCGACATTCGAACCAAAACCGCCAGTTGTCAGAACGACAGCCTTCGCTTTGAAGGTATACGGATCACCCGTGATCGTGCTTTCGGCTTTCACTCCGGTAACGGCTCCACTCGCATCTTTAACCAGCTCGGTCGCCTTCATATAATCGATAAGCGTGATGTTGTCGATCTTTTTGCAACGAGCCGTCAAAGCCGTAGTCATGGCGTTGCCAATGTGGCCGGTAGGAATCATGGAACGACGCACGCTGTGCCCACCGAAGAACAGCAGGTTGTTCTCCCACGAAACACCGCCTTCATAAGTAAGCCACTGGGTCGCATCGAGCACGCCGTTGGCAATAACATTGACCAAATCCGGATCGCCCTTATTGTCGCCACCCTTGAGCATATCGGCAGCCAGCTGTTCAGGACTGTCCTGAAGACCCAGGTTGTTCTGAATCCAGCAATTCGGTGCAGCCATTTCGCCACCGGACAAAGCGGTTGAACCGCCACGCACGCCCAGTTTTTCAAGGAAAAGAACTTTTTTACCCAAACGCGCAGCAGTGATAGCCGCAGTAAACCCAGCGCCGCCAGAACCGACAACGATCAAATCCGCTTCGGTGGGCATCTTTTCATCAACCGCGACAGCCGCATGATCGCGCTTTTTCCACTCGGAAGCTTTTGCCCCCGACGCATCAACCGCGTCCCCTACCGCAGAAAGAAATGCCATACTGGTCAACGTTGCGCCGGAAACCGTATCAACGTTCAATGTCTGCTTGTCGACGATCAGCTTGCTCATCGTATCCATAGCGACATCCCCGAGACCCAGAGTTTCGTTGGATTCCAAAACGTTGATGCGCTCGATGGCACCACCTTTCATAACAACTTCAATATCGAAATTGCCGTGCTTGCCCATGGCGCTACCAACATAAGCACCGTCACCGGCAGCCGAAGACCCTTTGCTTCCTGCCGGCGAACAACCAGCCAGAGCCAATCCACCGCCCAAAGCGGCAAGTGCAGAACCGGTTAGAAAATTGCGACGTGAAATTTCAGCCATTGCTCTCTCTCCTTGCTTCGTGGCCCGAAGGCCTCTCCCTCTTCCCAGCACAACAACCCTCAATCCGTTGTGCGATGTCACAAGGTTAGCAACAGGCTCCCACTGCCGTCTATTATCCGCCGCGGTTAAATTCATAACCCACCCCCTAACCCTTTGTTTACCGGGTGTTTTTCGGTATTATGGTCTATTAAAAGTGCAGAGCGATGTTTTGTAACCGGGTAGGCTTTGGGAAAAACACCCATGAGGGGGAAGAAAACATCGATCGAGTGGAGGGCTCATCTGCACGAAAAAGAATGGGGCGGCATCTGCATGCAGGGATTTATCGATCGATGGAAAGACGTTTTTTCGCGCGTGACAGCAATTCCTGTTGTTTTTTTCGGTATAGGTCTTTATCGCGCCTGGCTCGCAACATTTTTTCGCTACGACGCCTTCCCCACCATTGAGTTTTTCGACTATGCTCTTTTTGAGGCCGCCATCGGCATAACTTGCCTTACTTTGGCTCTCTTCGCCCGAAAAGTAGCGCCCCTTTGGTCGAACCGTGCGATCACGCGCGCAACCGCACTGCTTATGACCGGCGGATCAGCGCTTATCGTTATTGGATGCTTCTTCGCACCGGAAAGCATTCTTAAGTATTCGGGACTGATCATGGCAGGAATCGGACTGGGAATCCTCATCTTGATGTGGGCTGAATTCTTCGGTTCAATCAATCCTATGCGCGTAGCGCTCTATTATGCCATTGCGATTTTCTTCGGAGAAATCATCAAGGGGCTTTTTGCGGGAATGTCAGCACCTTACCTTGCCGTGTTTTCCCTTATATTGCCGTTGTTTTCCATCGCGTGGGTGCGCGCGAGCATGAAACGCCTTCCCGAAACCGATCTGCCTGAAAAAACAAAAGAAACAACCTCCTCCTCTTTCCCTTGGAAACCGATTCTTCTGATGGCGGTGTGCACCTTTGCCTTTGGCTATGGAGCCGTGCCTATGCAGCCTTTGCTGCCGGGTAACACCCTAGGCGCCCTAGCGGTCACTGCCCTGGTATTTTTCGGCGTTCTTTCCGCATCGAAATGGTTCAACTTCGCCACCATTTATCAGCTCGCCTTCCCCCTGGTGACCATCGGATTTCTCCTGGTGGTTCCCTCCGTTACCCAGCAAGGTGAGCTTACTGCGCTGTGTTGCGACGCAGGGTACACCATGCTTTCCATTTTTGTCACGGTAATTTTAAGCAACATCACCTACCGATTCGGCATCAGCGCCGTATGGATAAGCGGCATAGAACGCGGCATTCGCTACCTTGTCGAAATGATGGGATGGTCGCTGTTCGCTTTCGTATCCGCAAACGTTTCGACACAGGCAACTTCGGGCATCCATACCGGCATCACCGCCGTCATCGTTGTCGTTTTCGCCGTGACTTTTTTTACAGAAAAGGGTATTTCGGCACAATGGGGCATCAATTTGCAATCGACAAACGGATCGGCGGAAAAACCTTCGGTCGGAAAACTTTCCGTTCGTGTTTCGGACCTCTCGAAAGAGCACGACTTAAGCCCCCGTGAAGAGGAAGTGCTGCAGCTGCTTGCGCGCCAAAAAACTATCCTGCAGATCGAGGAAGACCTCTATGTCGCACAGGGAACCATCAAAGCGCACATCAGCCACATCTATAAAAAACTCGATGTGCACAGTCGCGACGAACTCCACGAACTGCTCGAACCTTCTCAAATCGCACACGAAGCAGCGCCACTCACCCAAAAGGATATCGAACCTCGATAGCACTCCCCCTATCAGGCTCTTACCCCAAACCCGCCTTCGCCAGATGAGGCAGATCTTTTCTTCATGTGGTTCTTCTTTTCGTACATTCGAGCATCGGCAGTTTTAAAGAGTTCCTTATAGGTCGTTCCCTCTGCGGGAAACTGAGCGATCCCGATACTGAGCGAAATGGGCACCGCAAGCTCAAACGAAACTTTGTCCATATATTCCGAAACCAAGCGAGCTTTTTCTTCGGCAATCGCGCGATTGTCGGTGTCGAAAAGATAGGCGATAAATTCATCTCCACCCGTACGACCCACGGAGTCGGTTTGGCGAAACACCGTCGTAAGCGCCCTGCCTACCCGAGCAAGAACGCGATCTCCCATGGCATGCCCATACTCATCGTTGATGGATTTAAAATCATTGACATCCATCATGAAAAGAAATCCGGGATTGCCCTGCGCCAGAGCCGCGTCGATCCTCAATTCAGCCGCACCCTTGTTGTATATTTTCGTCAGACCATCTAGTTGGGCTTGTTCGACAAGGCGGTTTTCGTACGCTTTCTGTTCGTCGATATCAACGATTTTCCCAACGGCCGTACAAACCTCAAGCCCCTCGTAAACGTAGCGGCACTGACAGGAAAACCACCGGTAGTCGCCCGAAAGAACCTGTGCGCGATAGATGATTTCCCTCATTTCACCCGAAGTTGCTGGATGCTCGAGAAGATCTTTGACCAGATGGTAATCGTCTGGGTGAACGGTAACCAACGAAACGTCTTCTTTCAGATAGCGCTCTTTACTCAGCTCGGTGACGAAAAATATCTTACGCGCGTTGGGAGTTAACGTAAGCGTATCCGTCTTATAGGAATATTCAAACAAAACCGTGTCGGTGAACTCCGATAAAATGTTGTAGCGATCGGTTTCGTAAGAAATTTTTCTACTCATACGACTGAAGAAGAAGAAAACTAAAAGAGCAGCACCGATACTGATTCCGACCAACACCAATCCCGTTGCAAACGTATTGTGCAAAACCGCGTCGGAGTGTTCCGCCAACCTACTTTCCTCTGTGATATTGACGATATTCCAATCGTTATAGTTCAACCGAATCGCAGTGAGGAAAAACATATGACTGTCGCGTTCGCCCAACATTATCGTTGAAACCGTACTATCGTTTTCAACTGCCTCGCGTGCCGAAAGCACCGTTTCATCGGACATTCCCGCCTCTCGCAGGGTGTCATAAAAAGACTTTTGACTCGAAGAGGCTCCCTCTCCAGTAAGCAGCAGCGTACCGTCCCTCTTGATCAGAGAGGCGCTCGCAAGAGAAACCTGTGACGAATCCTGGCTTGTCTTTAGCAGGTCGGTAGCAACGACAATGCTTCGAAGCGCGCCCACCACGCTTCCTTGCTTTTTGATTGGCTCAGCGACGCTATAATAATATCCCTGCAAGCGATTGGAATATCTCACTTCGGAAATAATATTTTCGCCCCGCTGAATGCGCTCAAGCATTTCCTTGTCACTTGGTAAAGCGTTTGAACTCGACAAGGCCGCTTGCAACTGAGCAAGGGTCACGTAGTCTATCTGAAAAGATTGCTTTTCATTCCATCCATCAATATAGCTGCTGAAAGCCTCTCCTGTCGGATCGATATCGGGAGTTTCAGCTAAAACAACCATTGCTGCAATTGTGTTTTCAATTTCATGGATAGAACTTTCCACTTCGATTTTTTGCGCCACCGTATAATCGTTCATGCTCTCAATGGACATTTGATAAAACTCATGGCGCAGCGTATTGCTGTAGTTGAGGAAAATACCAGCGATACTCAAGCACGTGACCGCAAAGACAAGGATCAGAAGCAAAATTGGCTTTCGTAAGCGAGGAAACCCACTTCGGGAAGATTTTCGGGGTTTTGACATTTTTTCTTCTTTGATATCGGCGCCTGAAGATACCCCCGTCTCACTGACGGAGAAAGAATTATCACTTCCACCCTTTTGTGGGGGCGGGCCGGCAGGAGGTTCGTCGGTAAAGCGAATAAGCCCTATGCGGCGGCAGGCACGGCCATTTTCCCGTTTCACCACGTAGGCATCAAGATGCACCCAATGGTAGGTGTCGGCGGCAACGCAATACCTCACGGCCACGTCGGCTCTATCTTCTGTTTCCAACTGCTTGAGAAAAGCAGTGTAAGCAGCAAGGGAGTCAGCGTGGATCAGTCCCGAAGCGATAAATTCATCGTGCGACATCGGGCTGATGCGCTTTCTTCCCAAGTTACCAAGCCCTTCTTGCTCGGGAATCGCGAGAATCTGCGTCTCGAAATCATGTTCAGTCACGATTACGTTGAGCATATGAGGCATCGCCTCGGTGAACAAGACGTCCGATTTCCCAGCTTTGCTCATATGAGCGACTTCTTTATCTTCAGCGGTAATGTCGAAAATAACGAAGTCGCCAACAATGCCGCTATCGGTAGAGACAACGGCCGTCGCATAGGCCAGATGCCAAGCAAGTGAGCCGTTTTCTTTGCGAATGCGATATCGCAGACATAATCGAATACCCTCGATGACTTCCTTCATCTCCGCATCGAAGCGCGCAAGGTCGTCTTCGAAAACCAGATTACGGATTTTGCGATGAAAGGGGTCTGATGCAGAGGCTGAATCCGAATAGCCCATCATGGCATCATATTCATCCGCCACTGACACTATGCGTGAACCATCGTCAAGAACAAGTCTTACGCTGCTGCAACGCAACGGGCCAATCATGCTCGTTTCTTCGTGCAGGACGTCTTCGGTCATCTTCCCCCCATCACGCAAGAGTTTCGATTAAAATAAAGGTGCGGCTCATTTGAGTCTTTTGGTGAACTTCCAGTATCACCGAATTTGGGGAAAACTCAAGATGAAAACTCATCATTTTATACGAGACTAAGCGACCAGAAGAAAAGTGCACCACGCATTAGGCCATCCGCTTGCCAGTCGATTGCGATACTGAGACAATACACCCCACGAAGAATCGCACATCCCGAAACCGAACAGGACTACCGCTCCTGTCGCGCACTGTTCACATAGAGGCAACGAAAGCGAGTCGAAATGATTCTGTGTTTCAGCGGGACCGGCAACAGCCTTTATGCGGCAAAAATAATCCATCGAATAACGGGGGACGAACTTCTTTCGATCAACGCGCTGATCAAGCAAAACGATTATCGGACAATCACCTCTCCCAGCCCCCTTATCTTCGTATGCCCCCTTTACGCTGGACGCATTCCGCGCATTGTCGAACACTTCATCGAATCGGTCGAATTCAAGGGAAACCGCGCAGCCTATTTCGTTGCCACCTGTTTCGCCGACCCATCGAACGCCGTGCACTACGTTGAAAAACTCTGTCGAAGGAAGGGGTTTGAATACCGGGGATTCAATTCCGTTGATATGCCCCAAAGCTATCTCGTTCGCTACCCCACCCTCGAACGCGCTCAGGCGCAACAGGTGGTGAGGATAGCCGAACCGAAGATTGAAAGGATTGCCGAACAAGTCAAAGCGGGAAAATCCCTCGATGCGGAACGCTTCGACAACCCCTTGATGTCGTCGGTCGGAAATCGTCTTTTTTATCCCTTCTTGGTGAGCGCAAAGGGGTTTTACGCGACGGATAGCTGCACCGGTTGTGGCACCTGCGTCAAAGTTTGCCCCCTCAACAACATCCGACTTATCGGCAATAATCCGGTCTGGGGAAACAGCTGTACCCATTGTATGGCGTGCATAGCCCGCTGTCCTGAAGAGGCCATCGAGTTCAAAAAGAGAACGCAGGGCAAAGTGCGACACTATCTGGATACATAGGCAGAAGCCACTACTTGCGCGCCTACGGCGTCGACATTCTTTCACTATCATAGGCACGCGAAGCGACGAATTTATGCCCTTGAACGGTTTTAAACCAAAACAGGTCAGACGGTTTTACCCATCTGACCTGCATATTTTATGGAGCCAACGAGCGGATTCGAACCGCTGACCTACGCATTACGAGTGCGTTGCTCTACCAGCTGAGCCACGTTGGCATAACGCCTCTAAAAGAAGCGCGGTTACGTAGTATAGCGAAACTTCCCGTACGCTGCAACGCGAAAGCTTTTCCTTCTCTACCGAACCTTCACGAGATACCGCTGACGCAGCACTTCCCTCTTTTCATCAGTGACACCCAGCGCTTCTCGCAAGTACCCCGGTAAACTTCCATACATTTTTTCAACCGGCGCAAGAGCAGCGTCCAGAAATCGCACATCGGTCGAATTCAAAATGCGAAGACTCTTTCCGATTTCGTGCGGAATATGATAAGCAGCCAAAAAGCTTGAAAAAGTTTCAGTGCTTGCCCGTAAATAGCGATTCGTCTCAAGATAATCAGCCCTGATAGCATCCTGAGACACCCCGAGTGCCGCAAGCACCAGCACCGTCGCCAATCCCGCCCTATCCTTTCCTGCGGAACAATGCCACAGCAGCGCATCATCTTCGAGAGCCAACAGCTCCTCGAAGAATCGTGCATATCCCCATCGGCACTTCTCTCCTACCAACATGGTTGAATAGGCTTCAATCATCAGCGCCGCCGGATCTTGCTTCAATTCGATCAGGGCATCCAAAAACCCCTTGATTCCCCGTTCGCGCGTGATTCCGAACGATTGAGCATCGAGAATAGGAATATCGACGAAGGAAACGCCACCCATGGACTTCTGCGGATCGGGACTTTCAAGCCGTTCTTCACGCGTCCGAAAGTCAACGACCTTCCTGACATGATATTCATCGATGAGCACCCGTATGTCAGAATTTGTCGCCTTCGCCAGCGCACCTGAACGTATCAGGCGGTGATCCCGGATTCGTCGCCCATCCATGGTTTCCATACCGCCCAAATCACGCGTATTCGCTAAACCGTCAAGCGCGATACGGCTTCCACCCCCGCGATTCCGCGTAAGAGCGGAAGGGATTTCGCTTGAATTCTGCAGGGCAGCTGGTCGCGAAAGCGAATCCATACCTATTCTCCTTCGATTGCCGTCGCAAACAAGCTTTGAAACGGAGTTCTTTTGAAAAAGCGACCTGTTTAGCTTCCGAAACAGGTCGCTTTCGTTGATTTACCCAAAACTAGTACTTGAGTTTCATCAATTCGTTGATGGTAAGCGCATAAATCTTAAGAGCGCTTTTCAAAAGCTCTTCACTGATACCCTCATCAGGCCCATGCTCCGTACCAACCCAATCAGGAGTTTTCACCCAAGCACGATTGGGCCCGAAGCTGGCTCCCGACGTGAATTCACGTGCATACGTGCCGCCACCCATCGTAAACGGCTCGGCATGTTCGCCGGTCGCTTCGTTGTAGGCATTGAGAAGGGCTTGAATCATCGGAGAATCGGGCTTTACCAAAAAAGGCTTCATGAGCAAGGTGTTCCCCGCTTCGGCACCAATCGCTGCGCCCAAAGCACTCAGACGTTCCGTGATTTCTGCGTCAGTGATCGAGGTGGGGAAACGAATGTCGATTGTCTGGGTCAAGCGACCCTCTTTCAAATTCGCCGTACCGCCGATAACCGTCAGCTTGCCGAAGTATTCGTCTTCAGAATCGAGACCGAGCCCGCTACCGTAGTAGTCGGCAAACAGTTTCGTGGTCAGTTCAAAAAACGCGCGTTCGTCGTCGTTGCAAAGATTATGCTCAAGCAGATAGTCAACGAGAACACCGATGGCATTCACCGTGCCTTCAGGTTTCGAAGCGTGGCCGCCCTTGCCCGTGGCCGAAATGCGTGCATTTTCCCCTTCGGATTCAACCTTGATCACGTCGGTTGCGGGCAGCTTGGACGCATCGAAGCGCACTACCGCATGAGCCAAACTGGGAACAGCGTTGGTTGCCGTACCCCCGTCGAGCTCAACAATCACGCCATCGGTAATCGGCTTGCTGGTCCAGTGTCCGTCATAACCACCCTTTTCACCGTAGCACACGGGGAAATCCGCATCGGGCGTAAACAAAAACGCCGGATCAGCGAAATGCTCACGATAATACGTCACATCGCGCATGCCGCTTTCCTCATTTGCGCCGAAAATGAAACGGATGGTATAGGGGAAGGTGACGCCTTGATCTTTCCAGAATTTCATGGCATGAAGAGCCATGATGGAAGGGCCTTTGTCATCGAGCACGCCACGGCCAATCAGATAGCCTTCTTTGCGATTGACCTGAAACGGCTCCATGGTCCACCCGGTGCCCGCTGGCACGACATCCATATGCCCGATAATACCAATCTGGGTTTCAGTCTCTCCCGGAAAATCAGCATAGCCGACATGCCCCTCGCAATTGTGGGCAGCAAAACCCATGCCTTGGGCAAGGTCAAGCGCAGCACCTAAGGCCTTTGCGGGGCCGGGACCATAAGGAGCTCCCTCAGCCGCATGAGCCATGTCTTCCGTGCTTTCAATATGAACCAATGTATCAATGTCGCCGATGATCGCTTCCCAGTTTTTCTCAATGTACTCATCAATACAACTGCTCAATTCTTCGTTCGTCATTGCTGCCTCCTTTGAATTAGGGGTGCTATCATTCGTTCCGCTCTGCCGAAAAGGATCAGATTTTCAATTCTCGCTCACGGCAATCAAGGATCAGATTCGAAGCGATCTCCATCTCCTACTGTCCCTGTTTCTATTGTACAACAGGAGCCCGTAGATATTTTGAACTGACTTTTTTCAATAAAGTTTATTCTACCCTTGGCGGGAGCATTTTCATCCGCTATAATGCTCTCTTGCGCCCGAGTGGCGGAATGGCAGACGCGGCGGTCTCAAAAACCGTTGTCGCAAGACGTGCGAGTTCAACTCTCGCCTCGGGCACCATTCCAAAAACAACAGCTCCGTATTCACGGGGCTGTTTTTTATCTCAAGTCTCCTCAGACATAAACCTGAATTCAAAAAGTAAAGGTGCCTCCCTCCGCAAAGAAGAAAACACCTTTACTTGCCACAAAAACTCGTTTGACCCAACAGCGGTTCTATCCAAACAACGAACGGAAGCTATTTGACGGCACCGCCCTTTTTAAGGGGAGCAACTGGCTGGCCTGTCGCCGCCATCAGATCCTCGTGCGGAAGTTGAGCGAGTTTTGCCACCTCTTCAGCATCGACACCCATGGCAACCGCCAGACGAGTACCGTAATCGGGGTCGGCCTTGTAGCAGTGAGCCGCATGACGCAACTTGATGTTTTCCGTGCACGGTGCGATATCGGCCGCCGTGTTGGCGATAAGCACGGCCTTCTTATCTTCCTCCATCAAGCGATACAGGTCGCCCGGCTGGTAGAAGCAATCGTCGGTCGGATCGTCTTTGGGGTCCCACGCATCCATCGGACCGAACAGATCAAGCGGCGGCTCGGCAGCTTCGGGCTGCTGCTGCCACTGTCCGTAGGAGTTCGGCTCGTAGCCAATCGCTCCACCGAAGTTTCCGTCGGTGCGCATCGCACCATCGCGATGGAACTCGGCATAAGGGCAACGCGGCGCATTCACGGGAATGTGGTTGTGGTTCACGCCGAGACGATAGCGCTGTGCGTCGCCGTAAGCGAACAGGCGACCCTGCAACAGCTTATCGGGAGAAAGACCAATGCCGGGCACCAAATGGGTGGGAGCGAAAGCCGCCTGCTCCACTTCTGCAAAGTAGTTTTCAGGGTTGCGATTGAGCTCGAAGGTGCCAACCTCGATTAGAGGGAATTCTTTCTGGCTCCATGTCTTGGTGATGTCGAAGGGGTTTTCCTTGTAATTCTTGGCGGTTTCTTCATCCATCAGCTGTACGCAGAAGCGCCATTTCGGGAAATCGCCGCGCTCGATAGCTTCGAACAGATCGCGCTGGTGACTTTCGCGATCACCCGCAACGATAGCCGCTGCTTCTTCGTTGGTCAGGTTCTTGATTCCCTGTTCGGTCTTGAGATGGAACTTGACCCAGGTGCGCTTATTGTCGGCATTGATCAGACTATAGGTGTGGCTACCGAAACCGTGCATGTTGCGATAGCTTGCCGGAATACCGCGGTCGCTCATAACGATGGTAACCTGATGCAGCGCTTCAGGAAGGCTTGACCAGAAATCCCAATTGCTCTGCGCTGAATGCATGTTGGTATGAGGGTCGCGCTTGACCACATGGTTCAAGTCGATGAACTTCTTCGGATCACGCAAAAAGAAGACCGGGGTATTGTTGCCGACCAAGTCCCAGTTGCCATCGGGTGTGTAAAACTTCATAGCAAAGCCACGGATGTCGCGCTCGGCATCAGCTGCACCTCGTTCGCCGGCAACAGTGGAAAAACGCACGAACGTCTCGGTTTTGGCGCCCTTCTTGAACACGGCAGCCTTCGTGTATTGTTCGATATCCCCCGTGACGGTGAAGGTACCATAAGCGCCTGAGCCCTTGGCGTGCATGCGGCGCTCGGGGATAACTTCGCGATCGAAGTGCGCAAGCTTTTCAATCATCCAGTTGTCCTGCAGCATCATAGGTCCACGCTCACCGGCGGTCAACGTATTTTGATTATCGGCAACAGGGTTGCCAACCTCGTTAGTAAGCCTCGTCGTATCCATTTTCATTCATTCCTCTCTTGTTTGAAAAGTAAGGGGCGCATTGTTCTCGACTGGTTTGAGAAAAACCCTCACGCAGAACCTTCGCCTTTTGTTTTTCTTACTATACAACGGATTAAAATAGAAATAAATACTTATTGATAACAATTCTCATTAGTGACATAAACGGGGCAAAAAGAAAGGATCCCTAAAGGATCCTTTCCGAAGTTATATTACCCATCGTGCCTATTACCTTTAGAGCGAGAAATCTTTTTCGCCCTTAAAAATAGCCAAAGCTTCAGCAACGGGAGCATCGGCCAAGGTGATAGCAGAAATAGCCTTGGTCAAGCGCACCGCTTCATCCAGTGAGCGCTGATGGATATTGCGCCCCGTGGCGTTGCCGGAAGCCCCGCCGATGTGAATCTGGTCATGCAGCTGCGTCAAAAACGTTTCAGCATCAACGGTAGAACCGCCGGCACACACCAAACCCGTACGCCCGGAAGCCAAAGCGGCAATCTTCAGCGCGTCGGCAGCAGAGGTACCATCTTCGGGTTTAGGTGGATTGACTTTCACGAAGTCGGCACCCAAACACAGCGCGACACCAGCAGCACCGGCAATAAGTGCAGGATCCTTTTCCGCAGTAACCGCTTTACCGCGCGGGTAAATCCACAGCACAACAAGCAAGCCATTAGCGTGAGCTTCAGCAATCAGTTCGCCCGCTTCAGCCATCATGGTTGCTTCGTATTCGCTGCCCAAATAAAGCGTGTAACCCAAACCAACGATGTTCACACCCGCATCGCGCATAGCGAACACCGCTTCAAGCTCATGCAACTGCGGCGAATAGGGATCTTCCTGCTTCGTGCCGACCAAGTTGGTCTTAGAGTTCATCTTCACCAGATAGTTAATTTCGGGGTAATCGGCCGCATACTGAGCGATAAGACCACGTTGACCAGCTAAGATACCACACACACCCTGGCTGCCGATCTGAAAAAGATGCTCGGGCTCGGCATCGGAGATATCGATTCCTTCGCCGTAGAAGTCCTTGTTCATGTGTTCGATCTTTTGGTCACAGGCAAACAGCATCAAACGACCGGTGCCACGCGTGGCCTTCAGATAGTTTTCAATGTAAGCTTCGCGGTTTTCCGGCATAACATCAGCCGGTACCCTCACCTGATCATGAGTGATCGTGGGCATGACTCCTCCTTCGTGGGAAATAAACGTTACTTCGATTTTAGCCGAAAGAGGAAATGAGCTACGACCCCTTCACACAAAAACCCGTGAGCGGCTCTTCCTGCCGAGGACTTGCCCTCTACTCTTCCGAAAAGTGCGCCGTACCAGAACAAGACCCCGTCATCCGCCACCCAAGTCAAACCCGGCAATGGCAGAAAATCTGCAGAAGCCTAGAACCACTCGCGCTTGCTGAAAACATATATCTGCTCGAATTCGCTTTGCGATTTCACCAGATAAATAATACCCTCGATCAAAGCGATAAGCGCCATAACGGCTCCGGCCAACCCGAAAGTGAACAGAGAACCGATAATGGTAACCGCCAGCATGATGAACCCAGCGGTGTTGTAACCCAGGTAGAACTTATGTATACCAAGACTACCGAAAAATATCGAAAGCAAACCAGCAGCTACATGGTCTTTGGTTTGCACATACTGCGGCTGATAATACGGTTGTTGATAGTAGGGCTGTTGCGGCGGAGTTTGAGGGGGAGCCTGGCGGTAGGGAGGCGGTTCGTAGGGCTGATTAGAAGCAGGAGGAGTTTGGGGCGGCGCCCCGGCGAAATCGGAAGCGTGCGCGCTGCATTCCTCTCTATTTACAGGCGAACCGTCGACAGGCTTTGCAGTGGCCGGCTCTTCAACCTCAACCTCTGCCGGATCGTAAGGCAAGGGTTGAGCGCCCGCTTCGCCCTCGATAAGCGTCTCGGACGAGGATGCTGCAACAAAAACCGGATCGGAAACGGCGGTTTCCTGCTTCCCGAAAGAGGCGGAATCAGCAGATGATTCTTCCGACTTCGTACGCGCTTTTATTTCAGCAAGTTTTTTGCGTGCATCCTCAAGTTGCGTATAGACTTCTTCCAGCTCGACCTCGGCGCTCTTGAGTTCCGTCGCCTTATCTTCGGGTGTAGTGATATCCATCACGAGCCTTTCTCGTTTGTGGTTTTTCGGTAACCCCATCATAAGCATCCCAGGACGCGTGCGGTACATTTCGTCACGCTTCCGTAACCCCCGGTTAACCAACCGTTAGATTTACTTTTTCGGAAAAAATTTGCCGAAAACAGACATGATCTTATTGCGGAAGATGATGCAGATAATGACCAGGATCGTACCAGCGACAAACAGCACCACGCTTTCCCCGATGCGCCCTTCCACAAAACCCGAGGCGGCATACGTCGACATAAAAACACCGGGAATGCGACCGAAAGTGGTAAGCGCCAGAAAGGTTCTAAGGCGCATATCGGTCAAGGGCACCAAATAGGTAAACGTGTCTTTAGGCAGACCGGGAATAAGGAACAATATCAGTACGATAATATTGAGTTTACCGGTATCTTCGAATTCACGAAATTTTGCCAGGTGCTGATCCGACACCATCGACTTGACGAAAGGAGCACCGAGTTTTTTGACAACCAGGAAAATAAAACCACTCGAAAGCAAACAGCCGAATAAAATGATGAGCATGCCCCACCACGGTCCATACAGAATACCTGCCGCAACTTGAGTCACTTCACCAGGAATGAACGCCACCACAATCTGCAGAAACTGCAGAGCAAGCAAAATCAATACACCCAGCGGACCGGCGGCGCGCACGTCGGCAATCACGCGATCCACACCACCCGGCTCGAAGATATCCGCCACCATCGGCCACATAAGATAGCAGGTAGCGGCCATGATAACGAAAAATACCAACAGGCCGATAAATTTAAAGATATCGGCTTTCGCTATGGAGTGACCGGCGATTTTTACCTGAGCAGCAAGACGTTCATCTCCCTTTTCATGGTGGGCATTACTTTTTTTCGGCGATTCGCTCATATATTCCTCAAGATAGAGTTTACGGTGACAAGCGAGGGCTTGAACCTTCTTCGATAGCGGGGGGACGAGTGATTACTTCTTTTTGATTGCCTGAGGGGATCCGTCATCGTGGCGGGCTTTGTCGTATTCGTCTTTAAAGGCAGAAAACATACCCTTCGTTTTAGAAATTTGCTTGCCGGTGGCATAGGCTCCCTTATTGACCGCTTCACCGGTGATCTTGGCCGCTTCGGCCACTTTCGGCTTAGCTTTGGCAACAACCTTGCTGGCCTTATCGCCCACAACCGCCGTTGCTTCTCCCGCCTTTTCAGCAAGACCGCCCTCAACCGTCAGGCTTTCAACCTCGTTCGAGACCAGAAGAGCACCGGTTTCAACCGTGTCATCAACTGGCTGGCCTTGACCGGTTTGCGAAAGCGCAGCCCCGATGCCTCGACGAAAGCCTTTGATCATGTCAGCTGGAATCTCGCACGTTCCCAGCAAAGCCTTCGCAGCTGACCCCTTGTCGGCCTCGATATTTTTCACGATACCGGTCAAACGGTTGAATACGGTATTACCCACCACACCGAAAACTTCACCGTTCTCATCGATTATAGGCAACCCTATCCACAGCACGCACTCATCCCAGTCGACACCCAAGCGCTTGCAAGCCGCCTGATCGGTTGCGCCCGGTTCGTTGCTGACACACACGCGACCATCGATCAAATCGCAGGAATCAAGCGCGGCAAATCGATCTTTACGATGAAACATCAACAGCAGATCGGGTCGCTTGATGATAATGCCGATACAGCGTTTTTCCTGGGGATGAAACACGATGCGGCGCACCTTGCCGATGCGTCTGGTGCCCGACTTTCCTCCGACAACGCGAAGGCCCAGCAATTCTTTAGTAGAAATAGTTTTTGTGGTCATGGCAATTTTCCAAGGGCACCCCTTTGGATGCCCTTTTAGTCGTAGGTATGTCGAATGTCTCCGAGGTACTACTCGGCAGGTTTTTCAACAGGCGCTTCAACGGGAGCAGCGGCAGGAGCCGCAGCAGAATCCGCAACGGGAGCAGCCGGAATAGCGTCGACCACACTTTCGATAACAGCGGCCGGAGCGCTACCGGAAATCTTATCCACTGCAGCGGTTGCCGCTTCATACGCCTTGCTTACCGCATTTTCAGCTGCTTCAGCAGCAACGGGAATCTTCTCGTGAGCAATCGTATGAGCCGTTTCGGCATTCTGGGCAACTTGCGTAGCAATACGCTGACGAGCTGCTTCTATTTTTTCACGCAGTTCATCGTTTTTTTCGGAAAAAACCGGCTTGATGTTTTCGGCAGCTTCCTGAACACGCGCCGTAGCACCACTGTAAATTTCTTGACCACGTGCAGCGGCTTCTTGATATACCTTCTGACCGCGAGCGGTCGCTTCCTGATATATCTGCTGGCTCTTCGCTCCTGCCTGGGTGCCCAATTCCTGAGCTTCACCCCAAGCCATGTTTACCTTGTCGGAAACCAAAGCACGAGTATCCGCACCTGCTCGCGGGGCATACAGCAATGCAACGCCCGCACCCAGCAATCCACCTACGATAAAAGCACCGATGCCTTTGTTACCCATAACTGCCTCCTTCGACACGTCGCGGCGGCTTTCCCCCCGCTCCAGCGAAATTCCTGATGGAACTTCATTGCTTTCTCTATATCTTGATTATAGGCGCACGCCGCAAGATGACCAGGAATAAGTTGCCCTTTTGTAATCTCTAGAACAAACCTGCACAAATCATGCGCATGAAACGTAATGGAAATACCATCAAAATAGGCGGCCTTGAATGCCCTTGCCGTTGTCTGTGGCCGCTCTCTTCTATGAAAGCCGCATAAGCGGCTTTCATAGAAGGTTATTTAATAAGATTTTCTTTGATTAGTGCACACATGCGGGCTATCAGCTCTCGGCACACACCAGCGCATCAAAAACGCCAGAAAGAGAAAGACCGGCGGCGGCACAGGCCGCAGGAAATAGCGAAAGCTCCGTCATGCCAGGTGAAACATCGATTTCAAGCACGCGAGCCTGAGCACCATCCCACACCATGTCGACGCGACCAAGATCACGCACGCCATAGGCGCGATACACTTCCAAGGCGGCACGTTCGATTTCGGCACGGATCGCCTGTGCATCCGTTTCGTTTTTCGCCAACGAGTCTAATCTCACCGGAGTGAAATAATCAACCGCATCGATATCCATACGCGCTTCAGTGCTGAACAGCCCTTGCTTCGGCACGATTTCAACCGGCGGCAAAGCATGGGCATCCCACCCTTCGCCCAGAATAGAAACGGCCAGCTCAACGCCTTCAATCCATTGCTCGATAACAACTTCTTCGCTATACCCCAAGGCATCAAGAATCGCTTCGCCCAGATGCGCTTGCTCGTCAACACGATGAACGCCCAGCGCAGAACCGCCGCAAGCGGGCTTGACTGCAAGCGGGAATCCGCCGGGGATGCGCGATTCGACCAAATCAAGCGCCGTCGCAGCACCCATGTCCTTGAAGGCGTCGCGAGCGATGCAAATACCGCGAGGCCACGAGGCCACAAGATCATCACCGGTGGCATTGAGATATTGATTCATAACGGAGGGCAGTGTCGCCTTGTTCCAAGTATTGCGACATACTGCCGAAGAGGATCCCACGAAGGGAATTTCCAAAAATTCAAGCAAACTCTGAATCGTGCCGTCTTCGCCATGCTTGCCATGCAGTGCGCTATAAGCAACCTGCGGTTTTTCGCTGCGCAGCGTGGGAACCAGATCTTTCGTCGTGTCCAAAGGCACAACTTTATGCCCAGCCTCTTCCAGCGCAGCACATACCTGCTTGCCGCTTGCAAGGGAAAATTCACGTTCAAACGAGCTTCCGCCCATCAAAACCGCTACTTTCATAATGCTCCTGCCTCTAAAAATGCACGGTACAGTTCCAGGCGGTCTTCGATGACCAGCGCCAAGCGGCGACAGGCTTCGCGAATGTTTTCAGGACTCTCAAAACAAAAAGCGATGCGCATACTGTTACGTCCACGGCAACCGTCGGGGAAAAAGCCATCACCGGGCGTGTATGTCACCCCCTGCTCGAGAGCCACCGCCAACATGGCGGCAGTATCAACATATTCAGGCAGGGTAATCCAAACGAAAAATCCACCTTCAGGACGCGTCCATGTGGCTTCTGCAGGAAAAAATTCCTCAAGCGCCGCCAACATGGCATCACGACGAGTTTTGTATGTTTTAACAAATGTTTGCAGCGTTTTTTCCCAGGGAGTATCGGTGAAATAATGCTCGACAACCACCTGGTTAAAAGCGCTTCCGCATAAATCGGTACCCTGTTTTACCAAGTTTATTTTCGCCAGCACGCTGCGAGGGGCAACGATCCAGCCCGTACGCAAGCCAGGGGCGAACACCTTGGAAACGGTGCCGAGATAAATAACTTTATCGCTGCGTGCCCGCAGGGGAATCACGTGACCCCCATCGTAGCGCAGACGACCATAGGGATCGTCTTCCACCACCATGAAGTCGTATTCCTCAGAAAGCCTCAACAAACGCTCGCGACGCTCGGAGACCATAGTCACGCCGCCGGGGTTTTGGAAGTTGGGAATGGTGTAGAGGAACTTGGCACCACCCTTGCCGATTTTCTTCAATTCCTCTTCAAGTAAATCCATCCGCATACCTTCAGAATCAAAGGGTATGCAGCGAATGTCGGGTTCATATGCTGAAAAGGCCTGGAGAGCACCGAGATACGTAGGGCCTTCCGCCAAAATGATATCGCCTGGATCGATGAACGTCTTAGCTATCAGGTCGAGCGCTTCTTGCGCGCCCGTGGTAATCATGACATCGGCAGGCTTACAGCGAATGCCCGTATCCCGCATGATGTCGCAGAAAACCTGCTTCGTCTGAATGCGTCCATCCGTTGGTCCGTATTGCAGGGCGACGGCACGATCTTCGTCGCATGCAGCACGCACCGCATCTTTGATGACGGATTGCGCAAGCAGAGAAACATCGGGCATACCGCCCGAAAGGGAAATGATGTCAGGCCGAGAAGCTGCTGCGAATAAATCGCGCACAGCAGAAGACCGCATCTTAATGACGCGGTTGGCAAGCTTGTCGCCTGTTTGATCGAATGTTAAGTGAGCTGATGGCATGGGAGTTACTTTATCACCTCTCTATTGAGAAATTCTGCGCTATCAAGAAAAGCTCGCAACGCAACCAAATCATCGGTGAAACTCACTTCGACTCGTGCTTTTGTGTGCATTTTGTCAAGCCAGCGCGTTGTGCCGACAAAAATCGTACGCGGATCGGTGCTTGCCCGCGTCTGCGCATCGATCACCACATGTTCGAGAAGATGAGGCAGGGAAGTATGGTCTATCACAGCGCCGAACGTGTCGCCGCACTCATTGACGCACGTATGCGAAGCGATATCGGGAAAAGCGCGCTGCATGCGACAGGATAGCTCAGGGGTCGTACTGGCATATCGGGGGTCAACTCTCACTTCGCAGATAACGCGATCGGCAGCAACAGTCAGACGATCGATAACAAGAGCGCCTGGCGTGCTCGACGGCAAAGGGCTCATTGCCCGCCACTCGTTTCTCCTTGCACCGCCGTCGCGTCTATCGCGGCTTCATCAACCGCCATTTCCCCATCGATCGCAGTTTCGGCGTTCGATGCAGGAACACCCGCATCAGCGCCAGCATCTTCAGGTTCGGTAACCACCTCGCTCGCTGCGGACGCTTGAGCATCGCCCGCAACGATAGCGGCACCTACCGTGTCGGCGCCTACCGTCGAGTTGTTCGCCAGGCTGGCAGGAGAGGCATCGAGAGAATCGCTTATCTTCACAAAAACGCTGCGCCCTGCAAGCGAAGACTGTTGCGCGCCGCTTCCTGCAGAGCCCCCTTCCTGTTCCCCTTCGGCTTCTTTTTTCAGATCGACGAGGCCAAGCACCGAAGCGATATCGGGTTGACGTCCTTCGACGATAACCAGGGTTTTGCGATCGGCCGAAAACTCATAGAGTCCGCTACCGGAAAGGTTTCCGAACGTAAACCGTAGCGTTTTTGCCCACGTATCCAGAGTGTAGCTATAGGCGACATCTTTGGTAAGCCGTATTTCCTCGCCATCGATCACGATTGTCATCGAAGCGCTTGAGAGCTTCCATTCCCCCTGCATATCGATAGCATCGTCAAAGCGAAACCAACGATTCCAGGAAAAAGCAGTTACCACCACGATAAGGGCAACAAGCAATGCGCCAAAAATACGACGAGGCCATTTTCGGTGTACCTTGCGGCGTTTCGGCTGCTTATTAGCCGGTTTTTTTACTTTTTTATCAGACACGATGCGCTTGCCAATACCCGGATCACAACCCTTTATTCAGGTTCTATGACCGTGATGCCGCCCATGTAGGGCACCAACGCATCAGGTACTTTCACGCAGCCATCGGGAAGTTGATAGTTTTCCAAAATAGCGGCCATCGTGCGCCCAACGGCCAAGCCGGACCCGTTAAGCGTGTGAACCAAGCGCGTGCCCTTGAAGTTTTTCGGGTCACGATATTTGATGTTAGCCCGGCGCGCCTGAAAATCGACGCAGTTCGAACATGAAGAAATTTCCTTGTAAGCGTTATAGGAAGGCAACCAAACTTCCAAATCGTAGGTTTTTGCAGCGGAAAACCCTATATCACCGGTGCACAGGTTGATGACACGATAGGGCAAGCCTAAAAGCTGCAGGATGTTTTCGGCATCGGCAACCATGGCCTCGAGGTCATCCCAGCTTTCTTCCGGCTTGGCAAACTTCACCATTTCAACCTTGTCGAACTGGTGCAGACGAATCAGGCCACGCGTATCGCGTCCCGCGCTGCCGGCCTCTTCGCGAAAACACGGCGTGAAGGCGCAATACTTGACAGGAAGCTTATCCGCCTCGAGAACTTCACCCGCATGGATGTTGGTCAGCTGCACTTCCGCAGTGGGGATAAGATAGAGACCTTCCGTAGTCTTGAACAGGTCTTCCTCAAATTTAGGCAGCTGCCCGGTACCCGTAAGCGTCGCAGCGTTAGCCATGACCGGGCACCACCATTCTTTGTAGCCCCGGCTCGTATGCGTGTCGGCCATGAAGCTGATGATCGCACGCTCCAGGCGCGCGCCCAAGCCGCCCAGCAACGTAAAGCGGCTGGAGGCAAGTTTCACCGCACGTTCTGCATCGATGATATTGAGATCGGCACCGATGTCCCAATGAGCTTTAGGTTCGAAATCAAATGCGGTCGGGGTTCCCCAACGACGCACTTCAGGATTGTCGTTTTCGTCTTTACCGAAAGGAGTCGTATCGGAAGGCATATTGGGAGCAGCCATCAATAGAGCGCCCAACTCGGTTTCTATTTCTTCATGCGCAGCCGTTGCCACTGCAAGTTTTTCATTGATGTGGCGCACCGCTGCTTTAGCCGCTTCCGCTTCTTCGGTTTTGCCCGCGCCCATCATTGCCCCGATAGACTTCGACGTGGCATTTCGCTGGGCTTGGAGCGCTTCTTCTTCGGAAATCGCAGCACGACGCGATTCTTCCAGCTGCGCGAAACGCGCTTTATCCCAGTGCGCATTGCGATCTTGCATCGCCTTGGCGACAGCGTCCTGGTTTTCGCGAACAAAACGGATATCAAGCATTGTTGCCCTTTCCTACTTCGGTCATTGCCGTTCAGCACCCTTTTTGCCGGTGCCTACCCCTGTGTATCTGTGGTAAGCGGGTGCGTTATGCGAACAGGTCTTGCTCGCGCATAGTATACTCTACTAGAATACCTTGATGGCTTTTATGAACATATTCCCATGGTGAATCTACGCGAAAGGTAGTCATGGATTTCAACGAACTGTACCACTTTCTTTTTGAAACATATGCCGGTATCGGGTGTTTGGTCGCCGCCGGCCTGGTTATCAGCATTATCGCGTGCGTGATTATGGAACACCGCACGCGCAAAGCTTTCAAGAATCACGAAAAAACGGAAGATGACTGGAGCTTCTTCGAAGACGATGATGAAGAAGAAGAAGAAGAAGAAGAGAAATAACTTCCGACAATGCGCCGTTTAAGGCAATATCCACACACGGTAAAGGGCGTCTCTAAACGCACCTTTTAAAATCTTCGACCTCGCAAAGGACCGCACATGAGCCAATCCCCCGTTCTGTATCAACGTCAAGGTGCCTACATTCCCCGCGTCGCGGCCGTGCACGACATGTGCGGCTACGGCAAATGCTCGCTCGGCGTGGCTATTCCCATACTGTCAGCAGCCGGATGCGATGTCTGCCCGGTTCCGACGGGGCTATTTTCTTCTCACACAGCATTTCCTGGCTGGTACATGCACGATACCACCGAAATGCTTTCCGACTATCTGGATGCCTGGGCGCACATCGGCGTAGAAATCGACGCGGTGTATTCGGGCTTCCTTGGTGCGCCCGAACAGGTCGATCGCATCCGCGACATCTATACCGCCTACCCCGACGCCTTGCGCGTGGTTGATCCGGTCATGGCCGATCATGGCAAGGTATACCCCACCTACACCCCCGAATTGTGCGCCGCCATGGCCGAACTTGCCTGCGGAGCCGATATCCTTACACCGAACCTGACGGAAGCCGCTATCATCTTGGGCGAGGAATGGACGGGCACCGACATCAACGATGCCGAAGCGCAGCGCATCATTGAAGCTTTGCTGGCCAAAGGCGCAAAACACGTTGTACTCAAGGGAATTCAGCGTGAAGGCGATGGGGTGATCCGCAACTTCGTAGCCGGCGAGAGCTGCTCGTTTTTTGAGGCAAAAAACAAATACCTTCCCTACATGCTGCATGGCACCGGCGACCTATACTGCTCCTGCCTGTTGGCGGCCATCATGGCTGGACGAACGCTGCAAAATGCTGTTGAATTCGCAGGAAACTTCGTACATGATGCGATGATCGTTTCAGCGCAGCAACCCGATTTCGAAAATCGCGGAGTCAGTTTCGAACCCTTGATCGGACACGTCGCAGAGCTGCTTCAATAAGCACTGCGCTTCATTGCCCCGAAGTAAAGCGGGTCGAAGAAATCCTTCGACCCGCTTTACTTGCTAATTGATATCGAATTCATCCCGCAACGGCACACCCAAAGCGCAGGCCACCGACATGACGATACCGGCTCCACCCGTCGGCACCAACAGGAGCCAATCGGGCATCCATGCCATCTGACCCGACGTAATCCAAGTTCCCAAACACAGCCCGCCAAACAGAAAAGCAGAAGCAACCATAACGCCGAAAAACGCAAACAAACGCGTTTCGCGCAGGCAGAAAAGGCTTACCGTACAGCTTGCTATCAGCCAGCTAGCAAGAATACACCAGGTCATTGGCTGCTGTAGCAGCACCCAAATATTCGATTGCACATCAAGCGAGCTGAAATTCCAAAACGAAAGCACATTCCAGCCCATCAACGTTCCCGAACCGAAACCCGCCAAAACCACCGCCAGCACTGCCGTGAAGAGAGTGGTAATCGCCGCATCCTTCACGGAAAGGAAGAACCCGGAAAGCAGGGGAGTGACCTGGCTGAACCCGAAAGACCCGAACAGAGCCGGGGAAAGGGAGACATTGGCCTGCGCATTGCCAAACCGTCCAGCAAACAACCACCAGGCACCCGCCGAAACAAGCAGCACCGCACCGGCAATAGGGGCCTGATTCAAAAAAAGAGCAACGCACAAACACGATACCGAAAGCAGCGAGCCCAAATGGGGCTTGAGCGCAGAAGCCAAAACAAGCAAGGCCAGCACCCCCCAAAATACCGGGTTAGCCCACCCCTCGATTTGAGGAATATTGGAAAGTCCAACAAAACCGAGCAGCACCACGCCAAAAACATTCCATACGCGAGCAAGGCTGATTCGCGAAGGTAAACTGAGGCGATCGAATGCGCTTACCCGCTCTTCAGCCTCTTCCTCTTCTTCAAAATCCTCGCATGCCCCCGCTACCAAGACCGCAAGCTGCTTGCAGCCGCGAGCGGCATTGCCTAAAAACGGCTGCAACTCTTCCGCAAAATCCTCCACAGATCTATAACGTACTTCACGATCGGGATCGAGCGCATAGAACAGCACATCGTCGATTTCCGCATCGAGACCCTCCATGCACAACGAGGGCAACACCAGTTCGGCATCATCGATTGCCGCTTCGGCACGATCAAGATCAGGAGCAAGAAACGGATTGGTACCCGCAATCATCTCGTAGGTCAGACTTGCCAGTGCCCATTCATCGCAGCGGGCATCAAGGTTTTCCCCCCGCATCTGCTCGGGGGGCATATAGCCAATCGTGCCACCGCCCGCCTGGCCAAAGCCGGACGCATCGGAAAGAGCCGCTAAACCAAAATCGGTTACTTTAACCTGACCTTGACGGTTTATCAGCACATTATCGGGTTTGATATCCAAATGAAGTACTTGATTTTCATGGGCAACTTCAAGTGCGTGAGCCACCGAAGTGAAAAGCGCTGCTACGATATCGAGCGTCATGCTGTCGCCGCATTGCGCCATGAAATCGGAAAGCGTCATACCATCGACGTACTCCATGATAAGGTAGGCGAAATTGCCCTGCATTTCAAAATCGTACACACCGACGATGTTGCTATCGGAAAGAAGTGCTGCCGTGCGTGCCTCATCAAGCCCTGGAACCATCGCCGAAGCAATCGGATGCCCCTCAAGATCGCGCGTGATATCGCTTTCATCGAGCCGAATGCATTTAATGGCAACGCGGCGCTGGATGCGCGTATCCCACGCAAGCTGAACGGTCGCAAAACCGCCGCTACCCGCCTCTGAAATGGGCCGGTATCGATTAAGTATGAGTTGCTGATCGGGCAACGCGCGCACCTTCCATGAAGTATTTCAAGCATTTCAGCAAACCGAAGCACGCAGCTATCGCACGAAATCCCGCTTTCAGCGCGCACTCATCAAGGTCGCTTTTATGTTACTAGAATCATGATAGCGTATTTTTCATGCAAGACACCTTGCCAAGGCGGGCTT
>JAVWCK010000014.1:0-29344 GCA_036649035.1 Raoultibacter sp. | reverse complement strand
TTTTGCACGCGCATATAGGCACAGTTTTCTTTGTAGCGATTAGCTATCTTGCGCGAAAGCATGCGGTAGTAGCAATAGACGATGCACGCGAAAGATAGCACCGTGATAATCTGGCGCACAAGGTTGTCCTGCACGAACATACCCGCAAGCAGCAAGATGAAGGCAATAACTAAAAAGAAACGTCCGAGATTATCAACGCCGTTGCGACCGATCATGAACGTCTGAAGTTTGCGTCCGAGTTTTTGAAACATGAAAGCCCTTTCCTCTTCGCGCGTTGCCTCGCCGAAAGATGTCTGATGGCAGACATCTTCAAGTTTCAGTGTGCGACAACGAATAAACAAAGTTTAACGATTGCAAGATTGATCGCAAGCTGCGATTGCGCGTCGTTATCGAGCTGTTGCTTATCGCGCACTATACCCCACCCTTCCCGAAACCACACCCGCTCCTCCCTGTTTATGTTGATTTCCCGTTTCCACAGCAATGAAGAGGAAACTCTCAGATAATAAGAGAAGTGCCTTCGAATGAATTTGATATGCACAGAGCATTCGCCGGAAGAGGTGGATGCGCATACCCCCACGCTGCGGTCAAAAAGCGCCCGCAACACCTCGAGAGATTTCCGGAGATTATGACAGAAAACTTTAACGACCTCGGCCTTTCCGAGACGAGCCTTGCTGCGGTCACCCGCCTGGGCTACACTTCCCCCACCCCCGTTCAACAACAGGCGATTCCTTTAGTTTTGGAAGGGCGCGACCTGATTGCCGCCGCCAAAACCGGCACGGGGAAAACTGCCGCTTTCGCGCTGCCCGGCATGAACAACTTAGGGCACGTACAGCATGGCCAAGGTCCACTCATGCTCGTCGTTAGCCCCACCCGCGAACTCGCCTCGCAAATTGCAGCCGTCTGCGAGACCATTGCAGCCAGCACCCATCATCGCGTATGCACGGTTGTCGGAGGTATGTCCTACGATCCGCAGATCAAGAAGCTGAAAAATGGCGTCGATGTCCTGATTGCCACTCCTGGCCGCTTGATCGATCTGATGGAACGACGCGCCGTTCGCCTCAACAACGTGACGCTTCTGGTGCTTGATGAAGCCGATCGCATGCTCGATATGGGCTTTTTACCTCCCATGAAAAAAATCATTGCAGCAACACCGACACAGCGTCAAACCATGCTGTTTTCCGCCACTATCGACCGCAAGATCATGAATAGCGTCGGTTACCTTTTACACGATCCCGCCTTCGTCGAAATCGCTCACAAGGGCGAAACGGCGGATACCGTCGCCCAGTATATCTTGCGCACGCAGCAAACGCGCAAGCCCGAAGTGCTCTGCGCACTGCTGCAGGAAAAGGGCTCATCGCGCGTCATCGTGTTCGCCCGCACCCGCTCGCGTGCCGATTCGTGCACACGCCGCCTGCGCAAAGCCGGCTTCGCCGCTGAAGCAATCCACTCCGATCGCTCGCAAGCCCAACGCAAACGTGCACTTGACGGCTTCAGCAAGGGCAAGACCGACATACTGGTAGCCACCGACGTGCTGGCGCGCGGCATCGACGTGAGCAATGTCGACTACGTTGTCAATTACGACCTGCCCGATATGCCCGAAGATTACATTCATCGCATCGGGCGTACCGGTCGTGCCGGTGAGGAAGGGTTTGCTGTTTCCTTTGTTACCCCGGAAGCGCGCGTAACGCTGCACGATATCGAAAAACTGCTCGGCAAGCAGCTGACTGAGATGACGCTGAAAAACTTCGATGCCACCGCCGCCGACGTCTCCGCTGCACAGCGAGCAACCGCTGCAGCCGGTCGTCGTGACCCCGAGCTGGCACAAGCCGCTTCAGAGTACGAGAAATCGAAGCGTCGCAAAGCTGGTCGGAAAAATGGAGCATCGTCGACGCTGGAACCTGCGGGACAAGCGCAAAGAAATTCTTCCCAAGCAGGCCAGGGAAACCGAAACCACCCCAACAACAATCAAACGCGCAAACAGAACCCCGGCAAAAAGTCCAACCACCCCGCCGCAGCTCAGCGCACAGGGGCGCCCGCATCAAGCGCCCCTAGCAAAGGTCGATCCGCATCCGGCAAACCCGACTTGCGCCCCGGTCGCGCCCATCGCGCAGCGATCGCCTCGAAAAAGCGCAACTATTAGCAGATATCCGTGCTTAAAACTTTCTGAAGCGTTCATAGCGACTGGCCAATAATTGATCGCTTGATTGAATGGCAAGTTCGTCGAGAGATTTCACCAGATAACCGCGCACGCAAGCTGCCGTCACTTCGGGGTTAGCGTGTGCGGGTTCCTCACCTTCCCCTATCACCGCATCGATGACACCCATAGCGTACGCCTGTGAGGCACTCATCTTCATGACCGCAGCCGCTTCAGGTGCGCGAGCGCGATCCTTCCATAAAATCGACGCGAACCCTTCAGGAGAAAGCACCGAATATACGGCGTGTTCGAGCATGGCCACCCTGTCGGCTAACGCCAGAGCAAGCGCTCCGCCACTCCCCCCTTCACCTAAGATTACACTCACAACCGGCACCCGCAGCCCGGCAAATGCCATCAGGTTATCGGCAATCGCATTGCCTTGCCCGCGCTGTTCGGCTTCCATGCCGCAAAACGCACCCTGCGTATCCACCAAGCATACAACGGGCCGACCGAACTTTTCCGCCTCACGGGCAAGGCGCAAGCTTTTACGATACCCTTCCGGCTGCGGGCAGCCGAAATTTCGTGCCACCCGTTCGGCGACGTCGCGTCCTTTTTCCTGAGAGATCACGGTTACGGGACGCCCGGCAATCCACCCGATACCGGCCCGGATGGCACCGTCATCGCCAAACGCGCGATCGCCTCGCAACTCGATGAAACCATCGACGATGCGGTCGATATAAAAGCGCGCCGTGGGACGAGCCGTATTGCGCGCCAACTTAACATTTTCCCAGGCAGGGTTACCCGATACCCCATAGGGCGGCGCGCACGTCGTCTCAGACCCCTCAACGCCTGTCTGTTCATAGGACGCAGGCACCGGCAATGCCGCATGTTTTCGCCTACCCGTAAGCGTGCGTTTGCGGGGCGCAGGAGCAAGCCGCTGGGACGCCTGCATGAATAGAAACTTCATCTGAGGAATCATGCCATAAGCGATCGTATTGTAGGAAGCACGTGTACCCTGCAGGTTTTCATTGACGGCCGCATAGCTTAAGCGGCATCCATCCACAAGCACGCACTGTCCCGCCTGCGCAACATGAAGGGCAAGAATGTGCGCCAGACGATGGCGCATCTCGGCGCGCGGCACAATTGCATCGATTAAACCGTGGTCAAGAGCGAACTGCGCCGTCTGAAACCCTTCGGGCAAACGCTGCTTGATGGTATCCTGGATCACCCGCTGCCCCGCAAAACCGATCAGGGCACCTGGTTCGGCCAAGATGATATCACCCTGCATGGCAAACGATGCGGTGACCCCGCCTGTCGTGGGATCGGTAAGCACCGAGGTGTAGAGCAGCCCGGCGGCACCATGACGCTGCAGCGCACAGCTGATCTTTGCCATCTGCATCAGCGATGCCAAACCTTCTTGCATACGCGCACCACCCGACGCGCACACGATCACGAGCGGAAGGTGTTCGTGTGTTGCGCGCTCGACGCTGCGCGCGATTTTCTCGCCCACAACCGACCCCATCGACCCCATGAAGAATTGCGATTCCATGATGCAGACCGCAAAACGAATACCTGCCAGCGTCGCAGATCCGCAGCGTACCGCTTCTTCCAGTCCGCTTTTTTCCCTCACGCTTTCCAGCTTGGCGGGATACCCGGGAAAATCGAGAGGATCAGCCTTGTCCATGACGCGATCCCACTCCTGAAAACTGCCCGCATCAAACACATCGTTGATGCGCTCAACCGATGGCATACGATGGTAGTGGCCGCAGGCCGGGCAGATAAAATGGTTCGCCCGTAGGTAGATCGCATCGAAGAAAAGCCCGCAGCGAGGACATGCCTTCCAGTCGTGGACAGGGCGCACCTTCGGCGCTTCGCAGATAAGCCAGGCGAGCGTGGGATGGGTGCTATCAAGGGGTCGGAAAACGGCAAAACCACCCGCGGCAAGACGCGAAAAGACATTCCCCGCAACCTCTTCTGCAGTCAAATTATCACCTTGCACGCCATCATCGACAGGAAGCGCCATCAAAATCGCCGTTGCTTTATACGATTGAGCCGCCTGCAGTAAAGCGTAATCGTTGCAGTAGAGGGCGTCGGCGTGGGTGCTTCCCAGGCTGATCGCATGGGAAGCCAAGGTAAGGTATCCCGCACCAGCACGGTCGTCGGTGTAAGTAACCCCCGCCTCAATCCCTGCTTCAACCACGGCACGCAGAATTTTCTTCGCATTCGCACCATAGGTGACCACCAACACGCGCGCATGGTCGCGGGCTATCGCTTCCAGGCTATACGTAAGAGCCGCCTGACCTAATCCCGCAATAGTAGTGCCCTCCGATGCGAACAGCTCTTCGGTCGTAACACCACCGAGCAGCTGAGGTTTGAGAGGTTGACGCGGAATAGTGATGTAGTCCTGCTTCTTCTGACGTTTCATATCGGTTTCACCTATCGCTGCAGGGCAGTATCAAGCACATATTTCTGTGTTGCCGTTGCGGCAACCTGATTTTCCACCAAGGCACGCACCTCGGCTACGCACATACGCGATCTTGCTTTGGTGATGGTCGCTTCAAGGCGTACCGTATCCCCCGGAAGCACCTGACGACGGAATTTAGCCTGTTCGATGCCGGTAAGGAAACCTATAGACCCCCTGTCATTGCGTGCGGTCAAGATGCAAAACGAGGCCGCCTGCGCCAGAGCCTCCATCAAAATGACCCCGGGAAGTACCGGATGCTTGGGAAAATGCCCCGTAAACAGCGCTAAATCGCGTGCCACCTCAAGTTCGGCCACGATTGACACCCCCGGTTCACAGGCTATTACGCGCGTCATCCACAGGAAAGGGTCGCGATGCGGTAACACGGACTCGATACCATCACGATCGCAGGGAAGCGCTAAAGCCTCATCCATAGTTATTCCCCTTCCCGTTCGCGATAAGGGGAAAATGCCAGCGCACCGTTATGCCCACCGAACCCAAGCGACGTGCTGAGCGCAACGCTTTGCGGGTAATCACGCAGGGGTTCGGCAAGTACCGTAACGGGGCATTCGGGGTCCCTCTGAGCAAACCCCGCCGTCGGAGGCACCATATCGCGTGCCACGCAAAGCGCACATACGATAGCCTCGAGCGCACCCGCCGCGCCAAGCGTATGACCGATGGACCCCTTGATCGACACAACGGGAATATCCCTACCCGCTTCGCCGCACAGCCCGATGAGCGCTGCAGCTTCCGTGCGATCGTTGACGGGGGTCGATGTGCCATGCGCATTGAGATGACCCAGATCAGCTGGGGTAAAACCACCTTCCGCCAAGGCCTCGCGCATCGCTCGCGTGGCCGCTTCACCATCGGGCGCCGGAGAGGTCATGTGGTGCGCGTCGCCCGTTGATCCGAAACCGACTATTTCGGCGATGATGCGGGCACCGCGAGCGCGGGCGTGCTCAAACGACTCCAAGACAAGCGCACCAGCACCTTCGGCCGCCACAAAACCACTGCGACGTACGTCAAAGGGACGGCTAGCCTGCGTGGGGTTGGCTTCTTTCGTGAGCGCCCCCAAGTTGCCGAAGCCCGCGATGCACATCGGGGTAACGGATTCTTCGGTTCCACCGGCAAGTGCGGCATCGGCATATCCAAAACGGATAAGACGATAGGCTTCCCCAATGCAGTGGGTACCCGTCGCGCAGGCCGTCACAATACTGCTGCACTCTCCGCGCAAGCCATAACGGATGGCGAGGTTACCCGCCGCCATATTTGAGATCATCTGCGGAATGAACAGCGGGCTTACGCGTTTGGGACCGCGCTCGAAATAGGCGCGATGATCGCGTTCCAACACCTCTATGCCACCCATGCCCGAACCGAAGACGCAGGCGATGCGCGTCGTATCCTCCAGGTTCAAATCAAGACCGCTTTGCGCAAAGGCTTCATCGGATGCCACCATCGCATACTGGATGAATCTGCCCAAACGACGCGCCTCTTTTTTGGAAAACCCCGCAGCTTCGGCGTCGTAACCGGGAATCTGCCCGGCAATCTTCACGTCGAAACCCTCGGAGTCGAAACGGGTCAACGGCCCCAAGCAGCAGCGCGCGTCCATAACCGCTTGCCACAGCGCATCGACACCGAACCCTGCCGGCGAAATCGCCCCACAGCCCGTGATGACCACGCGCTGCGTGCTAAAAGTATTCTGTAAGCTCATAGAGACATCCCTCCATCGATACCAATAACCTGACCAGTAAGGTATCCCGCCTGATCGCTTGCGAGAAAACAAACGAGCGCCGCCACCTCTTGCGGTGTCCCGAACCTTTTGCTGGCTATACGCGCCAACACGCCTTCCTGCTGCGCTTCGCTTAAGGCCGCCGTCATGTCGGTTTCGATAAAACCGGGAGCAACGGCATTGACCGTGATGTTGCGCGGCGCAACTTCACGTGCAAGCGCTTTGGAAAGGCCGATGAGCCCCGCCTTGGAAGCCGCATAGTTGGCCTGTCCCGCGTTGCCCGCCACTCCCACGATGCTGCTCATGTTGATGATTCGTCCAAACCGCTGCTTCATCATGAGGGGCGTTGCCGCGCGACAGCAATTGAAAGCGCCTTTCAAGTTGGTGGATATCACCGCGTCGAAATCCTCTTCCTTCATGCGCGCAAGCAACCCGTCGCGCGTGATGCCGGCGTTGTTCACCAACACATCCAGGCGGCCGAAGGCGTCGTGTGCCTGGCCCACCAACGCTGCTGCCTGAGCAAAATCAGACACATCCGCGCGCAGGGCAAAAGCTTTAATGCCGTGGGTAGCGCGCAGGTATACGGCCAGTTCATCGGCTGCAGCGGCGCTTGCTTCGCTCGCATAATTTATGCACACATCATGCTTCGCTTGCGCCAAAGCAATCGCGATCGCAGCTCCTATACCACGGCTTGACCCGGTAACAAGAGCCGCCCGTGAGGTACCCGTCAGTACTTCATCCATGGAATTTTCTCCTATCAGCGCGAGGTAGCTACCCCTATGCCGAAGCAATTGCTTCTAAATCGGCAGCAGTTTCAAGCTTGCTGCGGTTCAAGTTTTTGTCGATGCGGCGCACTAAATTCGTAAGCACACCACCGGTGCCCACCTCAAGAAAAGAGGTGATTCCCTGCGCGCGCAAAACTGCAACGCTTTGTTCGAAACGCACCGGATGAGTTAGATGGTCGGTCAGACGGCGACGAACCGTCGTGGCATCAAGAGGGGAAGCATCGGTGTTGCACATAAGCGGAGCGCAGGGTTCGTTGAAGGAACACGTCTCAAGAAAGATCGAAAAATCATGGGCAGCCTGCGCCATAAGCGGGCTATGAAAGGCGCCCGAACACGCCAGACGCGTAGCGCGCCTTCCCTGCATGACCCAGGCAGCCTCCGCGCGTTCAATTGCGCCGCATGCCCCCGAAACGACAATTTGACCGGGACAATTGTAATTTGCAATAACGAGCACTTCGCCCTGCGAGCAGGCATCGCACAACGCGCGCGCAGAAGCTTCATCGGCACCTATCAAGGCGCACATGGCTCCCGGCGCTTCGCGCACCGCTTCCTCCATGCAGCGCGCACGCGCATCGAGCAAGACAAAGGTTTCTTCAACCGAAAGCATCCGCGAAGCCGCTAGCGCGCTTATCTGCCCCAGGGAAAACCCCAAAAAAGCGGCTGGTTCGATATCCCGCATGCGCAGTGCCGCAACAAGCGCCAGCGAAGTTGCGCTAACAGCCACCTGAGCTACCCGCGTTTCATTGAGCGCTGCAGCATCAGCGATAGTGCACAGCGCTGCAACATCAAAGCCGAACACGTCGGAAGCGCATTCGAATACTTCGGCCGCAGGAGCAAGCCCGATGATATCGGCAGCCATCCCCGCACGCTGCGAACCCTGTCCGGGAAACATCCACGCACAAGGCACCCCGTTCATCGCGTTATTCTTTCTGCATTGGCACGCGCCATTGCCGAAAGACCGCGCTGGCTCACCCGCTCGGCGTCATACATGATGTCGGAAATGGCTTGCGCGGCTGTTTTGCAATCGTGCACCAGGCACGCCGACTGCCCCGCCATAAGCGATCCGGTTTCGACATCACCTTCGACCGCACGGTGCAGCGATCCAGCAAAAGCGAGTTCAAGTTTTTCGGCATTGGAAGCATCTGCCTCCAACCGGCGCATTTCACGCGAAAAGGCATTTTTCAATCCTCGCACCGGGTGCCCGCTTGCACGACCGGTCACAATGGTATCGGAATCCTTAGCACTCAGCACCTTGTGTTTATAGGCATCGGCGATGGTGCATTCTTCGACGGTCAAGAACCGGGTTCCTATCTGCACCGCTTCGGCGCCCAACGCAAACGCGGCACACATCCCGCGTCCATCGGCGATTCCCCCTGCAGCGATAACGGGAATCGATACGGTATCACATACGCGCGGCACCAGACACATCGTCGTCAACTCACCGATATGACCACCCGCTTCGCAACCTTCCGCAATAACCGCATCGGCTCCACAGCGCTCCATACGTGCCGCCAGCGCACTTGAGGCGACCACGGGTACAACCTTGCAACCTGCCCTCTTCCACAGCGGCAGATAGGCCGCAGGACTTCCGGCTCCCGTCGTGATCACATCAACGTGCATATCTGCCAAAAGATGCGCTATCTCGGAAGCTTGCGGGTTCATCAGCATAAGATTGACGCCGATCGGCCTATCGGTTGCGGCGCGTGCGAGATTGATCTGTTCTTCAATCCAGGAAAGAGGTGCTCCGCCGCATGCGATGATGCCCAAACCGCCCGCCGCGCTGACCGCACTGGCTAAAGATGCGTCGGCCACCCACGCCATACCTCCCTGGATAACGGGCACTTCGATGCCCAAAAGCTCGGTGACCCGCGTGGATAAGCCGCCGTACGCAGCCATCACCTTGCTGTTTTGATTCTCCTGTTCGCTCATCGATGCGCAACCTTACAGAGAATCGATGTAGGTTACCAGGTCACCAATGGTCGCCAGACCCTCTGGCTCGCCGAATTCGGTATCGCAGCGCTCTTCAAGATCGCAAATCAACTCGACCATATCGAGCGAATCGACGCCAAGGGATTCAAGAGTGACTTCCGCACGCGCCGCATCGGGGGTAATGTCGAGATTTTCCTGCAAAACGTCCTGAACGATCTTTAAAGTGTCTGCCATAGGGAGATATCCTTCCACGTACTTATAGCTTGTTATCTAATATTTAGTTTAACTAACTATTTAAGTGTACGGATAGGGAGGGGCATATGCAAGCGAATTCATCATTTCACAACAAACGGGGGAACTGCCACAGGTTGAATCGATAAAGAGATATCGTAGTGCGAAAGCACCCGAACAAAAGTGGCGAAAAGAGCTTGTCGGTAAGCCGATCGATGCAAGCCGCTCTCAGGTTAGCTAAGCACGTGCATCGAAAAAATCTTTAACCCGCACAAGAGCTGCGGCAAGCACTTCTTCTTCTTCGAGAGAGAGACCTTCAAGCGCCTGATCTATCATTTTTTGATGAAACAGTTCATGGGCGCGATATACTTTGCGGCCCTGGCAACTCAGCATGATGAAAACCTGGCGGCGATCGGTCTGACCGCGACGTCGCTCAACCAATCCTTTGGCAACAAGCTTGTTGATAGCAACCGTCAACGTCGCAAGCGTCACATCCAAACGAGCCGCCACCGCACTCATGGGATTTTCCTCATGAAGACCCACAGCGGCAATCGTGTGTATCTCAGAGATGCTCAACCCTTGCGTGAAGCGATTCTGAAGAGATTTTTCCTCCACGCTCAAAATGGAATTAAAGGTGCCCGACAACAGGTTATCGAGTTCGCGACGGCGTCTTTTTGCCGCCACGCCGATCACCTTGCCTTCTCCTTCCTGCGAGCCTGTCACAACGATCCCCTTCCCCTCGCCCGCTACACGTTAAGCGGCGCTGCCGCAAGTCCGATAACACCAAGTCCCAAGTGCGTTGTGATCGTCGCTCCGCAATCGTCGATAGCAGCCAATTCGAAATCGATATCAGCCTCGCGAAGCGCGTCCACCAATCGCAGCGCTTCGCTCTTATTGCGCGCTTGTAAAACACGAATACGCAAAGCCCCCTGCTCTTCACTATAAAGTTTCAGCCGTTCAACGTAGTTTTTGATGATACCCCTATTGCCTTTGACCCGATCGAGAACGACCAACCGACCCGACTCGTCGAAGCTGAATACCATTTTGATGTTGAGCATCATGGCCTGCTGGGCCTGCTCAACGGTGATACGCCCCCCACGCAAAAGATGATCGGTCGTATCGGGGGAGATAAACTGCAGGATTTTAGCACAATAGGCGTGCAAGGATACCAGTGCTTCATCCAAGGAAAGCCCCGCATCGCGCAATTCGCATGCCCTCTGCGTGAGAATCCCTAAAGTTGTCGTTGTGCCGCACGCATCAAAACGTTCCACGCGAGCACTGCATTGCTGAGCCGCTATTTCGGCCGAAGCAAGGGTACCTGAAAGCGCAGCGGCAATATGTATAGAAAGAATTTCCGTCTGACCCGCAGCGATCACTTCTTCATAGACCGGGGAAAACGCCGAAGGAGCCGGCTGCGAGGTACCGAAGCTCTGGGCGCCGGAGGCGATGTAGTCATAAAACTCTTCGGAGGAAAGCTCCTGCTGATCAGCGTAGGAATCATCGCCCATCATAACCTGCAACGGCACCATATATACCCTGTTGCGTTCATATTCGGCACGCGCCCAATCACAGGTGGAATCGACAACGATTGCAAACTGCTCCATGAATATCCTCTCGATAACCCAAGGGTGATTACTCTTGGGTACTCCCGCCGCTCTACGCACTCAACCAGCGGCGAACACCCTACTAGCCTAACAAAACCAGTAAGCAAATCAAAGCTTTTTATAACAGGTACGAAAAATCAAGAAAGGTAATTCTTTCATAGTACCTACCCTTTTCCAAGCAGGAGAGGGAAATTCGTCGAAAGGGCTTCCCCTACACGCGAGAACCATTCCCCTGTGCCGACAATTTAAAATCAAGCTTGCGCTGCCGCGGATCGGCGGATTCGAGCACAACGAAAACGCGCTGACCCAAACGATACACTACGCCGCTCTCCTGCCCGCACAACGTATGGCGAACCGGATCAAGCGCAAAGTACTCGTTTTCGAGGTAGCGCATCGGCACCAGCCCTTCCGCTGTGTTTTCCAGCCGGACGAAGAAGCCATAGGTGGCAACGCCGGAAATCACCCCTTCGAACGTTTTGCCGATATCCCGCTGCATATACTCCACCAGTTTCATCTGCTGGGTTTCCCGCGCTGCCTTTTCAGCAATGCGCTCCATTTTAGAAGAGTGCTCAGCCAACCATCCCAAAGCGTTCACCTGCTGATCAAACGTCTCGGGCTTCCCCAGAAGGTGCGCTTTGAGCATACGGTGCACCACCATGTCGGGATAACGACGAATAGGGCTAGTGAAGTGGGTATACGCCAAAGAAGCAAGTCCGTAATGGGGTTCGCAAACGCCCTTATAAACCGCGCGCTTCATCGAACGAAGCACCAGTGAAGACACAAGCTCTTCCTCGGGACGCCCCTTGCTTGCGGCGAGTACCTTTTGCAAGCACGCAGGCTGACCCGCGATAAAATCGGCAACGGGAAGTTTCTTATACGCAGGAAATTCCTGCAGCAAAGGCACTAAATCGGCCAAACTATCGGCCGCAGGCGCCTCATGCACGCGATACATGCAGGGAAATTCCGCCTCGTGCATAAACCGTGCCACCGTATTATTTGCCAAAATCATAGCTTCTTCTATGCATGCCGTAGCCTGTGTCTTTTTGCGCAACATCACCTCGGTGGGCGCACCCTCGCTATCGAGCAGAACTTTCGCCTCGGTAGTTTCAAAGTCCATGCCTCCCGCACGGGTTCGCGCTGCAGAAAGCGTTTCGGCCAACCCGGATAATGAGACAATACCCTGATACAACCTTTTATCTCGCACCAAAGGAAAACCGGAAGCCCTGCAGGACGCTGTCGAAGACGCATCGATAATCTCTTGCGCCTGCTCATAGGTCAATCGAGCCTTCGATTCGATAAGCGCGGGGAAAAAATCAGTTTTCACCACGGTGCCGTGAGCATCCAAGTACATATCAACCGAGAAAACACGACGCGTCTCATGGGGTCGTAGAGAACAAAGGTCTGCAGAAAGCTCTTCGGGTAGCATCGGGATCACTCGATCGACCAAATATACGCTTGTTGCACGCCGGCGAGCATCGAGATCGAGAGAAGATCCCCACGCAACGTAATGGGACACATCGGCAATGTGCACCCCTAAACGCAGCAACCCTTCGACTTCATCAAGAGAAAGCGCATCATCAAAATCGCGCGCGTCCCGTGGATCGACCGTGAAAACGAAGCGATCGCGGATATCGCGATACCCTTCGGCCAGCGCACCTGTCTCATCGACACACGCAGAGCGAGCCTGCTCGAGAGAAGCGGGTGAAAAGCTGGTTTCGAGTTTATGATGCGCAATCACCAAATCGATGTCGAGACCGCCATCACCCTCATGCCCCAGCACCTCTTCAATCACCCCGGTAGCGGCGGAATTGCGCGACGGATAATCAACGATCCGCACACGCACGATGTCGCCGTCGGCAACATGAGGGTTATCTTTAGCCATAGTGAAAATATCGTAGGGAATCTTGTGATCTTCAGGTACGACAATCCCAAACGGTTCAGCTATCTCGTAGCGCCCGATCAGGGAATCATGCCCTCGCACGACAACGCGCACGACGCGCGCAGCCACCCTGTCCCCCGCACGATGCGCGCCTTTCGATCCAGGCGCGTATCCCTTGATGGCGACGACTTCAACCATATCGCCATCGAATGCTGCACCCATTTTCGCTTCGGGAATATAGAATTCTCCTTCAGCAGTATGCACAAATCCGTAGCCATGAGTGGTAACCGAAAGCAATCCACGGGGATTACTGCGTGCCTGTCGCCGTGTTTTTGCACGCGTTTTAGAACGAGGGCGCGACATGACACGCTATCCTGTGATGAGAGATTGGGCGGTTTCGATGGCAACCATCTTCTGACTATCGTTTGCCTTATCGCTTGACTGGCTTGCCGCAATCGTCGGCGTGATGCCCACTTCATTGATCGTATGCCCCAGAGGGCTCGTGTAGCGCGCAGCCGTATAGCGAAGCGCTCCCCCGAACGAAAGTTGACGAACCACTTGCACCGCACCTTTGCCCAGCGTGGTTTCCCCTATGAGGGTAGCGCGCTGATTATCTTGAAGTCCAGCAGCCAAAACCTCTGAAGCGGCGGCTGTATTATGATTGATCATCACCACCAAGGGTAGTGTCGTCGCAACATCCCCGGTAACCTTTTTCGTCGTTGTCCCATCGACCGTCTCGATCTGAACGATAACTCCGCTCTTCACGAAAAGCGACGCGATATTGACCGCCTGGGTCAAGTATCCACCAGGATTATCACGCAGATCCAAAACAAGCGACTGAGCGCCTTGGGATTGAAGGCTTTGCACGGCTTCACGCACCAAAACGTCCGAATCCTGAGTGAGCTGCCTCACCTTGATGAGCCCAACCTTATTGGAAAGTTCGGTGGTGACGTTGGTTTCAGAATACGGTGAACACACCAGGGTCGTGGTGAATTCTCTGCCACCTTCCGCTTCAAGCGCCGAAGGGCGCCGCCAGGTAACGATTGCCGTCGACCCGTCATCGCGAGAAAGAGCCTTCACCGTTTCGGAAAGCGACCATCCTTGCCGCATGCCGTCGATTGCAACGACATAATCGCCCTTTTTCACACCAGCATTGTCGGCAACGGAGCCCTCGAAGACATCCACGGCATAGCTTTGCCCCTTATACTCCCCGAACAACACCCCGATACCAGCATATTTGCTGGCGGTATCTTCGAGATATGCCGCATAGCGGGCATCGTCGAAATAGCGCAGATACGGGTCTTTCGTAGAGGTGGAAAACGCATCGAGAACCTGCAGCGTGGCATCGTCGAGATCATAAGAATCGAGACTATCCTGAGCAACGACGCCTTCAACTTCAGCCACGCGAGCCGAAAGCGAATCGTAGGTGTTTCCCGTAACCGTTAACCCTGGATTCTTTTCCGCTTCAACCGTGAGCGAAGTAAACCCAAGATCAGTCAATAAAGGAGCATCGCCGCGTACGACAAAGCCTGCGAAAAAAGCCAAGCACACGCTGAGAAATACCGCTAGATAGCCGATAATCTTCTTATTGCGTGCGCTTGCTGCTTCACCTTTTTGTAGCCCGTGTTGTCCCAACAGGTCTGATCGTCTTCTTTCTACCGTAAAACCGTCTAGACCTTCAGGTATCGACGCATCGCTAAGAGCGAGCCTAAAATACCGATGACCAGGCCGGCTACAAACAACGCCGCATAAATGAGGATGAATGTCTGTATACCCAAATCAATAGGCAGCCATTGTAGCGCATTTGCTACCTGAGGAAGAGCGAAGTTGCGCATCAGTTCCAAACTACCGATAGCCAAAAGTGCCCCGATAACCGCATGGAGAGAGCCTTCCATCAAGAAGGGACCGCGGATAAATCCGTTTGAAGCACCCACGAGACGCATGATGGCGATTTCCTTGCGGCGAGCCAAAATAGCCAATCGAATGGTGTTGTTGATAAACACGAATGCGATAAAAATGAGCAAACCGATAAGCGCGATGCCAACATAACGTACGTAATTGGTGAGCGAGAACAGCTTATCGACGGTCTGCTGACCGTATTTCAACGAATCGGCAGGGTCCTTCTTGTTTTCGGCGATAGATTTAAAATCACCATTGCCCGCAATGGAGGTTGCAACCGCTTCGACTTTCTGCGGATCATCGAGTTCGACATCGATTGATGCGGGAAGAGGATTTTCCCCATCAAGCTGATCGACGATATCGGGGTTCGACGTCATCGAGTTCTTGAATTTATCAAGCGCTTGATCCTTCGTGGTAAAGCTCACGGTCGATACGCCATCGAGACCCTTGATGTAGTTTTCCGTTTTCGTTATTTGCGCATCGGTTGCATCATCGGCAACGAATGCGGTGATGGAGACCTTATCTTCTACCGATGAAACCACGTTTTCGATAACGCCGCCACCGACCAAGAAAACGCCGATGATAAGCAGTGAAAGAAAAATCGTGACGATTGAGCCGAGCGTGGTTGAAAGATTGCGGGTAAAGCCCGCAAGGGACTCTCTGAGAAAGTAAAAGAAACTAGACATCGAAACCGTACACCCCCCTATCTTGATCGCGGGTAAGGTGACCCTTATCTAAAGCAATGACGCGGCGACGCATGTTGTCGACCATTTCGCGGTCGTGCGTGGCAACAAGCACCGTGGTACCCGTACGATTGATGCGTTCAAGCAAATCCATGATACCGCGAGAAGTTTGCGGATCAAGGTTTCCCGTTGGCTCATCGCAGACCAGCATCGGAGGCCGGTTGACGATGGCTCGCGCGATGGAAACACGCTGCTGTTCGCCGCCCGACAGTTGATCGGGGCGCTTGTTGAGCTTATCTTGCAGGCCAACAAGGCGAAGAACCTCAGGAACCTGGGTCTTGATAACGTGGCTCGATTTGCCGATTACCTCAAGGGCGAACGCAACATTTTCGAAAACCGTCTTATTGGGCAGCAGCTTGAAATCCTGGAATACGCATCCGATGTTGCGTCTCAGGTAAGGCACGCGCCAATTGCGCATCGCAGACAAATCTTCATCGGCCACTAAAATACGCCCACTCGAAGGCTTGATCTCGCGAATGAGCATACGGATAAAGGTTGATTTACCGGAGCCGGAATGGCCAACCAAAAACACGAATTCACCCGCATATATCTGCAGGGTTATGTCGTGCAATGCCGGCTTGTTCGGTTGGGCAGGATACACTTTGTTCACATGATCGAACGTGATTACCGGAGTACCCATTACTTGCGGTGTGTCGTCGACATTAAGCGTCGGCAATGATTGCGAGAGTTGCGATGTCACCTGCCGTGCAGGTGCCGCATGGGCACCGCTGCGCGGTGCACCCTCAAGGCTGTTGGGGTTTGTCACAGAATGCTCCATTCAAATAGTGATATGCTGAGACAGCGTTATTCTAGCATTTCTTCGTATTTACACGCAGCGTCTTCACAGCTTCAACAATGGACGCCGCATCCATATGGAAATGAACCAAAAGCTCTTCAAAACTTCCCGACGTACCGAACACATCTTGCATACCGATGCGCGTACACGGAGTCGGCAGCTTTTCACCGAGCAGCTCGCAGACCGCCGAACCAAGACCTCCGATAACGGAATGCTCTTCAGCAGTGACAACCGCACCCGTCTTGGCAGCCGAAGCCAAAATGGTTTCCTCGTCGAGCGGTTTAAGGGAAAAGGCATCGATAACCTCGGCCGATATCCCCTGCTGAGCAAGAAGGTCAGCGGCGATCAGCGCCTCGTTGACCTCAACGCCGCACGCGATAAGACTCACGTCGCTTCCTTCACGCAGAACCGTCGAACCGCCCAGCTTCATCTGATATCCCTCATCATAAACGCAGGGAACTTCGGCACGCCCCATACGGATATAGACCGGGCCTTCCACCTGCGCCGCCAGCTTGAGAGCTGCCGCCGCTGCATTGTAATCAGCGGGCACCAGCACACGCATCTGGGGCAATACACGCATAAGCGCAATATCCTCGATCATCTGATGGCTTCCGCCATCGGGACCCACGGAAATACCTGCATGGGTAGGAGCTATCTTCACGTTTAGCCCTGAATAGCACACGGTATTGCGAATCTGATCATAAACGCGCCCCGTACCGAACACCGCGAACGAACCCGTGTAGGCAATGTGCCCGGTCAGAGCCAACCCTGCTGCCACATCGATCATGTTCTGCTCTGCGATACCCACATTGAAGAGACGATCTTTGTTTTCAGGTGCGGCATCGGCGAACTTCTTCGTTGTGGTGGAACCGCTCAAATCAGCATCGACCGCAACGACATTAACCCCCTCGCGGGCAAGCTCAGCCAAGGTCAAACCGAATGCGGCGCGCGTTGCTTTCACTGTTTTTTCAGCCACGATGCGCCCCTTTCTCTTCCAGTTCGGTGCGTGCGGCAAAAGCCTCTTCCGGTTGAGGAGCCTTACCGTGCCAGCCGGCCTTATCTTCCATAAAACTCACGCCTTTACCCTTGATGGTTTCAGCTATAACGACGAAAGGTTTGCCCGTTTTCTGCGTCTTTGCCGCAGCGAGCGTTTTGAGTACGACAGCCATATCATGGCCGTCGCACGACGCCACTTCCCACCCGAACGATGAGAACTTCACACCGATATCCTCCGGCGAACACACGTCATCCACGCACCCATCAATCTGCAGACCGTTGTGGTCTATGATGGCCACCAGGTTGCCCAAGTGCTGATGGGCAGCGAACATGGCCGCTTCCCATACCTGACCTTCCTGGCATTCCCCATCGCCGAGCAAGGTAAATACTCGCGCCTCATTGCCCTCAAGGCGCAATCCGCACGCAATGCCCGCAGCAATCGAAAGACCCTGACCCAACGACCCGGTGCACACTTCCACGCCAGGAAGTTTCTTCGAATCGGGGTGCCCCTGCAAGCGCGAGCCAAGCTGGCGCAACGTGGCCAACTCTTCGCGGGGAAAATAGCCCGCCTCGGCAAGCGTTGCGTACAGCGCTGGAGCGGCATGCCCTTTCGAAAGAACAAAACGATCGCGCTGGTCGTTTGCGGTATCCTTTGGATCGTGCTTTAAAACCCCACCGAAATACAGTGCAGTTAAAAGATCGGCGCAAGAAAGCGAACCGCCGGGATGGCCGCTGCCAGCCCGTGCAATCATATCCACAATATCGATGCGGATATCGTTTGCCTTGTCTTCAAGTTCGGTCACGTTCACGTGAATCCCTTTCCTATTGGGCTGCTTTCCATCGATGATACCCTATGACGAATTCCTCTATCTCGCCATCGAGCACCGCATCGACGTTTCCGGTTTCCTTACCGCTGCGCACATCCTTGACCATCTGATAAGGATAGAGCACGTAGTTTCGTATCTGACTCCCGAAAGAGTTTTCCATTTTCGAACCGCGCAGTTCGTTGAGTTCTTCCTCGCGGCGACGCTGCTCGAGTTCGTAAAGCTTACCACGCAAAACGCGGAAAGCCGCTTCCTTGTTTTGCAGTTGGGACTTTTCATTTTGACAGGTAACGACCACGCCCGTAGGAACATGCGTTAAACGAACGGCCGAATCGGTGGTATTCACGCACTGACCACCCGGACCGCTCGAGCGGTACACATCCACCCGCACATCTGAGGGATTCAAAGCGACTTCGATATCATCAGAAAGAACCGGAAGCACTTCAACACCGGCAAACGTGGTGTGGCGGCGCTTCTTATCGTCGGTCGGCGAAATCCGCACGAGACGGTGTACCCCCGTCTCGCTGCGCAACATGCCGTAGGCGTACTTGCCGCTAACCTGAAAGCTTGCCTTGTCAAGACCGATTCCCTCACCAGGAACAACATCGAGAATCTTAACTTTCCAGCCCTTCTTCTCGGCATAGCGGGTGTACATGCGGTAAAGCATATCCGTCCAGTCCTGCGCCTCAAGACCACCTGACCCCGGGTTGACGGTCACGATGGCATCTCCACTATCGAATCGATCAGAAAACCACGATATAACTTCAAAGTTGTCGAGAAGCGAGGAAAGTGCCGTCAGCGTAGATATAACCTCATCGGCGAACGAGGAGTCCTCTTCCGCAAGGTCGGCAGCCACACGTGCATCTTCAAGCAGTACGCACGCGCGCTCGTAATCTTCAATCACATCACGCAAATCGCTTGCCTGTTTCGCTATTTCCTGAGCATGCGAAGCGTCGTCCCAAAAATCAGGTGCCGCAATTTTTACCTCAAGCTCTTTGAGCTCGGCAAGCTTATCGTCAATATGCAGATAGATTCGCGCATCTTTGACGCGCTGCGCTACCTGTTCGATATCAAATGTATCTTTTTCTGCCATGAAGTTGCTTTTCTGCTTCCTGTTACGAATATCTACGCATGCCGTGCGTTATGCCCTCGGTTTCGGTTCTACCGATCGGCACCATGGCATTTTTTGAATTTCTTACCCGATCCACACGGACACGGATCGTTGCGACCAACAGTGGCGTAGGGATCTTCTTTATCCTTTTCGTAGGTACGCGCCTTGGCTGCCGGAACTTCTTTCGGCGGCGCTGCGGGCACTCCCTGCGCCTGAGCTGCCGCCTGCTGAGTACGCATGGTCGATGTTGTAGAAGAGGTGAGCGCCTCTTCCGGGGAAGAATAGCTCACCTTCCCCTCAAGCGGACTTTTCTCTTCGGGTATTTCTTGAACAGCGATCTGCAAGCGCAAAAGCGTACGGAGAAAATCCTCGTACATCGAAGCCGTCATCGCACCAAAAGCCGTATGGGCTTCGTTTTTATATTCAACCAGCGGATCGCGTTGCCCGAAAGCGCGCAATCCGATACCGGATTTCAAGTAGTCCATTTCCTGAAGATGCGCCATCCAGCGCGTATCGATAATGCGCAACATGACCTGAGCTTCCAGGTTCTTCATGGCCACATCGCCGAGCATGGTCACCTTTTCATCGTAAACCGCCTTAAGATAGTCGCAGACTTCCTCGACTACGGTTTCGGGATCATCATCGTGATCAAGCGCTTCGACGGAAAAGTCGGTGCGCCCCGACATACTGGCAACCCATATATTGATTGATTTGCTATCCCAGTCATCACTGGGCACCTTATCGGGACAGTTCTCAGCAACGACCTGATGAGCCGCATCGGCAATGATGGCGGGAATACGGTCGCTGAGATCCTTTCCGTTCAAGATGGCATTGCGCTCCCCATAGATCGCCCCGCGCTGCAGGTTCATAACATCATCGTATTCGAGAACGTTTTTACGAGCAGCAAAGTGCATGCCTTCAACCTGGCGCTGGGCAGATTCGATCGCCTTGGACACCATCGATGCCTGAATAGGCATGTCTTCGGGCATTTCGGTTTTCTCCATCATGCGCCCGATGGACTCCATGCGGTTACCGCCGAACAGGCGCATCAAATCGTCTTCGAGCGACAAATAAAACTGCGTGGTGCCCGGATCGCCCTGACGACCGGCGCGACCACGCAGCTGGTTATCAATACGACGGCTTTCGTGGCGTTCGGTGCCCACAACGCACAGACCCCCCGCCGCGATTACCGCATCGTGTTCGGCGCGCGTCGCTTCTTCCGCAGAGGCAAGAGCCGCTGCCCGCTGTTCCTCGGTAGCCTCTTCCACCGCAATGCCTTCGGCCAACAAGAAATCTTCCATCATGATCTCAGGATTGCCGCCCAGCAAGATGTCCGTACCACGACCAGCCATATTCGTAGCAATCGTAACCGCCCCGCTGCGACCCGCTTGCGCGATGATGTGCGCTTCGCGTTCATGGTTTTTTGCGTTGAGCGTTTCATGCCTGATCCCGCGCTTGAGAAGCAAGCGAGAAAGACGTTCCGAGCTTTCGATGGAAACGGTGCCGATCAAGCAAGGCTGCCCCGCATTGTGACGAGCGGCCACATCGTCGGCCACCGCATTGAATTTCGCCTCGACACTGCGATAGATCAAATCATTTTCATCCTTGCGGACAATCGGTCGGTTCGAAGGGATAGCCATGACCGGCAATTTATATATCTGTCGGAATTCGGCATCTTCGGTCATAGCGGTACCGGTCATGCCGGAAAGTTTTTTGTAAAGGCGGAAATAGTTTTGCAGCGTGATGGTGGCAAGCGTTTGGTTTTCCTCGCGTACCAGCACCTTTTCCTTCGCCTCGAGCGCCTGGTGCAGACCTTCGGAATAGCGGCGCCCCTCCATAAGACGACCGGTGAACTCATCGACGATCTTCACTTCCCCGTTGACGACCACGTAATCGATATCACGATGGAAGAGGAACTGAGCCTTGAGCGCTTGCTGAAGGTGATTGGCCATTTGCCCCGAAGGATCGGCATAGATGTCCTCGATGCCGAGCAGCGCTTCGATTTTCTCCAGACCGCTTTCGGTGGCATTGACCGTCTTTTTCGCCTCATCCATCTCGAAATCAACATCGAGGGTAAGACTTGGCATGACCCTCGCAAACTTCTTATAGGTGTCGGCTGCCTGCGTACCTGCACCGGAAATGATAAGCGGGGTACGCGCTTCATCGATAAGAATGGAATCGACCTCATCGACGATGGCGAAGTTGTGACCACGCTGCACGCGGTTTTCAGCACGCGTCACCATATTATCGCGCAGGTAGTCGAACCCGAATTCCGAGTTCGTACCATAAGTGACATCGGCGCGATAGGCGGGAATCTTCAATTCGGGACGCATGCCGTTTTGAATCAGCCCCACCTCCATGCCGAGGAAGCGATAAACACTTCCCATCCATTCGCTGTCACGACGCGCCAGATAATCGTTCACCGTAACGATATGAACGTTATCTCCGGAAAGCGCATTGAAGTACCCAGCCAAAGTCGAAACGAGTGTTTTGCCTTCGCCGGTCTTCATTTCGGCGATTTGTCCGTCGTTGAGTGCCATGCCGCCGACAAGCTGCACGTCAAAATGGCGCATGCCCAATGTTCGAATACTGGCCTCGCGCACCGCCGCAAACGCTTCAGGCAAAAGGGATTTCCCGTCTTCGCCGTTATGGCTCCGCTCTTTGAGAAACGCCGTCAGAGCAACGAGCTCCGCATCGCTTTTCTCCTGCATTTCATCTTCGAGGCTGTTGATCTTATCGACAGTTGCCTGATAATGCTTAAGCTGCTTGCCTTCGCCAACCGTCAGAAGTTTCGATAAAAAACCTGCCATGTCCCAACGCTTTCTCTTGCGTATGTAAGGTAAATAGTGAATTGCATTACTCTAACACAGGGCATGCTTGCTTCAGAGGAAATCCATAGCCGCACCAAGTGCCGAACACTCGATAAATAGCTGGGAAAACACCTTTAAGAAAAAGGCAGGGAGAGCTGCTCGTTCACCGAGACCTCATCGGTGAGCATCTGGTTGTAAAGAGCAACCATATGCGCTGACGGATCGATTCCCAGTTCGTTGGTCAAATATGCGCGACAGCGGAAATACATCTCCATAGCACCCGATCGCTGACCGATAGCCAGTTGAACCTGAATGAGTATTTTGTACACGTCTTCGCGCGTTTCGTCGTAATGAAGCGCCTTGCGGGCAAATTGGAGGGCAGTGGAGTATTCCTGCACGCGATACAGGGCTCCCGCGGCAGCCACCAAAGCATCGACCAGGCGAGTACGCAGTTCATTGCGCTGGTTTACGATGAGGGGGTTTTCCGCTTCACCGGGAAGCAAATCACCGGTATAGAGGACGTCGATCTGCGTATATACCTGAGAAAAGATCTCTGTGTCGGGAGATGAAAACAACAGGCGATTGCAAAGCGCATCGAGCTCGAAGACGTCGCTTGACACCAAGGAGGCATCGATTTTGCAACTGTGCTGCAATCGTATGAGATAGGGACACGTTCCCGCATCGGTACTTAAAGCGCGACGCAACATAGACCAAATGCTGTAAAGATTGTTACGTGCTTTTTCAGGTGATGAATCCGGCCAGAGCGACTCTTGCAAAGTGACTCGCGCTATTTCCTTTCCCCGATTGAGCACCAAGATCGCACACAGCGTCTGAACTTTCTGACGGCGGAAAAGCGCCGCGTCAACCGATTTACCACCCACCTCTAGTGCAAGACCACCGAAAAGCCGCACGTAGAGCGGAGGAATGCCGGCCTTCTTCGGCACTGCAAACAGACCCGCCACGCCCGCGACGGCGACATCGGAGGCATCGGCCGAAGGGGAAAGGGTTGTTCCCCTGGCACGAAGATACTCCCCGCGTTGTGCCATAAGCGACTCGGCAAACGACCCCCACACCGAAGCGGAGACCGGGAGAAACACCGGGCGCGATTGCTTTCCTTCCACCTCGATCACGGCGGCGCACTCGGTTAGCACCCAAAGGGGCAGCGTCGCTTTTTCCTCCTGAGCAATGCGGGCAAGAAGCGCCCCCTTGCAAGCAGCAAGCCTACGACATGCGGCAATCACCTCTTTCGTCATTGCTTTTCGACCGCGAAGCTTTTCGATACGACGAAGCGCCATGACCATAAGCACCGCAGCAAGCTCGAGTGCATCGGAGCGCCTTGTAGCAAGGGCTTGCGTAATCTTTTCACACACAAACGTGATTCCCCGCACCGGGCAAGAGCGCAAGCAAAGACAAGCCGCGCCTAAAAGCTCAAGATGGTAGCGGTGCACCGACCCCGCATCTAAAGGCGCCACGACGTCTGAGAGACGCGCTGCAACAAGCCGCTTGATCCCTATTTCGGGGCTGCTAACATCACAGCGAAGAGCATCCGCCAACAGACGACAGGCCTTCTCTCTCATATCCTCATCGCCATAGCGCGCAAGCAACAGTTCAGCCAACATCCTATCGGTCAAACCCCCTTCAACGCTGAAGGCAACCCGCTCAGCCTGTCTGCGCGCCTCAGCGCGATCCCCCAAGAGCGCCACGCGCCAAGATCCCACCGCAAGCAACCGAGCTTGCTGTTCATCGAGGGGAATCGCCAGGTGCATGAAAAGGCGCTGCGCGCACAACAGATGTCCTGAGCACAGTAGACTTTCTTGCCTGAGCGCCAGCCACTTCACCCGAGAAGGCACCGTGCATATCTCCATCGTCTCGCAGGCGCGTTCGGCTTCGTCCCTCGCCAGCAGCAGATCGGCAAGGTGCGCGATCAGCGCATCGGCATAAACGCTTCGAGACGACAGCGCAATTTTATCGAGAAACCCCTCAAAGGCCTGCGCGAGAGCACTCAGGGCAAAAGAGGCAGCGTGAAACGTACCCGCACGCATATCGATACCGAGATAGGGATGGTTGCGAAACAGCATCTGCGCAACATCGTCGTGCCACCCCTTCATCAACGCGGCAATATCCGCAAAGCTTCCCCGCTGTAAAACAAGCATGGAAAACAGCGGCAACAGCAACTCGGAAGGAAGCTCTTCGCGAGCAATGCCGAAGAGGAAAGTTTGTCGCGCATTGTCATCCCCCCAATACAGCCCAGGAACACGCTCGACAAGAAGACGGCGGCACCCCGATTCGGCGGCCCGCTCGCTTCGCGATACCTCATTGTCGATTTCCTCATCGGAAACCAGCAACGCTCCCGCATCGATTCTGATCTGATCAACCTGGCAGGAATCGAATACAGCACAGGCAGGTGAAGCGATTGCGATCACTTCCCATCCTCGTGCAAGCAGCAAGTCGAAACTTCTCGAAAGCGCATCGCGGCGAGCAGAATCGAGATATGGAACATCATCGAACACGACAAGAGAGGTTTTGGTGCTCTGCGATAACAGCCCCGATCCGATGATCCCCTTATCAAGATCGCGCAGAAACCGCGGGTCGTTCGCCTCTACCCAAAAAACGTGTTCGAGGGAAAATATCGACTCCGCATATTCAAGAGCAAGCGTAGTTTTACCGAAAGCCTTCGGTGCCACGAGAAAGCGAACGACATTTCGTTCTCTCATCATTTTAGTGAGAAGCGCCGAGCGCGATCGATGGCGAAAGGGCGGAAGATGCCCCGGCCTGCGCCCCTTACAAGCGGTACTCTGCAAATAAAGATCCATGGTATTTCCCCTTTACGCAAGGGATCAAAACCAGGGAACCAAATACTAACCAGCGCAGTTGGCAATAACAAGGGCTTTGCGCAAGCTTTTTCATACCCTAGAGTAATGGGATTAAAAAAAATCGAGAAACGGCACAAGATTTACTGCAAACGGCATTAAAGCGGACAAGAAAACCGTTGAAAGGAGTCGTTTTTAGCACAAGAAAAAGCGTGGTATAGTTCGTAGCAGATGATCGAAGAAAAGGGTAACCACACCATGATTTCGCCGAAATATGATACCGCCCGTTTTCCCGTGCTGCCGCCGGAAGCAACCTGCGCGCTGAATGTTTTGGAAAAGGGCGGATATGAGGCCTGGTGCGTCGGTGGTTTTGTCCGCGATGCGCTCATGGGGCGACCCGCATGCGATATCGATATAACCACCGCCGCTCGGTGGCAGACGGTACGCGACCTCTTTGAAGCGAACGGATTTCCCGTGTTCGAAACCGGAGCCAAACACGGAACCGTCACGGCGATAATCGATACGATGCGTCTCGAGATCACCACCTACCGCAGCGATGGCGATTACCTCGACAACCGGCATCCCTCAGCGGTCACCTTCGTCAACTGCATCGAGGAGGATCTAGCGCGACGCGATTTCACCATCAACGCAATCGCCTATCACCCACAACGGGGCTTTTGCGATCCTTTCGGCGGTTGCAACGACATCGAGGCGGGCATACTGCGCGCCGTAGGATGCGCCCAGCAGCGCTTCAGCGAAGATGCATTACGAATCCTACGCGGCGCACGATTCGTCTCCCAACTGGGATTTTGCCTTGAAGAAAAAACGGCGCAGGGCATGCGCGAACAGGCACCTGCCCTGGATTCCCTTCCCGTAGAACGCATCGCTCACGAACTTGAGGGGCTGCTCTGTGGTGCTTTTGCGCACCGCGCATTAATGACCTGCACCGATGTGATAGCAACCGCGCTCCCTGAACTGCGTGCCATGAAAGGCCTTGACCAAAAAACGCCCTATCACATTTACGACGTACTTGAACATACCGCCTATGTCATACAAAACACACCCCCTTACCCCCTTGTTCGATGGGCAGCTCTTTTTCATGATTTTGGGAAACCGCAAGCTTTCTTCACCGACGAAGCGGGCGTGGGACATTTTTACGGACATGCGGCAATCAGCGCCGAGTTGGCGCAGGCAACCATGAAGCGGTTGAAGATGAGCCCTCGCTTCGCCAACGACGTCGTGCTTCTAGTCAAGTACCACGATGAAGTGATCGAACCAAAACCAAAAGCTGTAAAGCGGCTCTTACGACGCCTTGGGGGGCGTGCCGATCTTTTCCAGGCGCTATGCGACCTCAAGCGTGGTGACGCCCTCTCGCAGGCACCACAATGCCGCCCCCGCGCCGAACTGGCCGATACCCTCAAAGCAACTCTCGATGAAATACTTATGGAGCATCAGGCGCTTTCGTTAAAAGACCTCGCCCTCAAAGGGAAGGACGTCATAGCGCTCGGTATTCCCGCCGGCCCCCTTGTCGGACAAACCCTCAATGCCCTTCTCGACGCGGTTATCGATGAAAAAGTACTTAACGAACGGGATGCTTTATGTAAGTTTGCACAAAATAATGCCCGTCTTCAACTTTCACTTGACGAACACGCAAGGGGAAAGTAATATGTTCACTCGCGTCTACGCTTCAAGTTTGTGAAGTTGCAGAACGCAGACATCATTGGGGTGTCGTCTAATGGTAGGACAGCGGCTTCTGGTGCCGTATGTGAGGGTTCGACTCCTTCCACCCCAGCCATTCGCTTGCGCGAATAACGATGTTTGATGTGGCCCGGTCGTCTAGCGGTTCAGGACGCCGCCCTCTCAAGGCGGAGGTCGCCGGTTCGAATCCGGTCCGGGCTACCAAAGAATGTACCGGCCAGAGGCTTATACGCCTCTGGCCTTTTTCTTTTTTCTTACCCCGAATGCACCCAGGAACAATCCTCTGTGGCTGTCGTACAATAGAATCAATACAAACTGCTTCAATGTCTCATCCGACACCGATAAGGACACGACCATGCCAACCTTTGCGGAACAATTCGATGCCCCGGTGGAAATCCGCCCTAATATCTACCGGGTTGCCGTACCCCTCCCCAACAATCCCCTAAAATCACTGAACTCATACTTTATCTGCAGTGATGATAAAACGGTTATCGTCGATGTCGGCTTCAATCACCCTCGCTGCGAAGCCGCACTCGATGCCGCATTGATCGCTTTGGGACGCACCTGGGATAGCGTCACCATTCTGCTGACCCATTCCCACCCCGATCACACCGGCAATCTCGACCGCATCTATCGACCCGGCATGGAGATATATGCAAACATACACTCGTTCATCGAAGTGGAGAACTACAATGAAATCCAGTCCACGGTATTTGCTCCTCTCCTTGATGAAGTTGTCGGCAACAGGTACCCCGGAATCGGCTCAAGCGACAAAGACGGGCGCAAACACTATGTTTCCGCTGAATTGCTCCCTCTTAAAAACCACCCTCATGTCATCTTTCTTTCCGAAGGAGACACGTTTTGCGCTGGCGGATATACCTTCGAAATCATCGAAACACCAGGACACGACAATTGGCACATCTGCCTGTATGAACCGACGGAAAAAATCATGATCGTAGGCGATCACATTCTCAACCGCATCACCCCCTCTATCACCACCTGGATTACGGCCGATAACGCCTTAGCTGATTTTCTCACCAGCCTCGAAAAAATACGTTCCTACGATGTCGACCTGGCTTTACCGGGTCATGGCAACCCGTTTGCCGATACGATCGGGCGTATCGATTATCTACAGCAGCATCATCACGAACGCCTCGATGAAATATACCGCCTCGTCGCAAACGGTCACAGCACCCTCACCGACATCGCCAGCCATGCTTCCTGGAAATATGACAACTGGGAATCATGGGCGCTTGACCAGAAATATTTTTCAATGGCCGAAACCATGGCGCATTTGGTGTATCTGATCTGCGAGGGGAAACTCGCGATGACCACCTGCGCCAGCGCCTATCGCTTCACAATCGCTTAAGAGGTTTTTCCGTATGCGCGCAAACTTACCCCTTCAGCAAAATAGGGGATGCATTGAAGTACGTTTATCGCGATAATAGCCTCTTCCAAAAGATTTATCCAAGGAAGATGAGGTTCTTATGATTGCCGATAGCATACTGACCAGCACTGCCTTGTTCACAGGACAGCACAACACCACACAGCCGGGAGCGGTGGCTTTCTCTGCAGGCCGTATCGTCTTTGTGGGATCTCTTGATGAGGCGCGCGCTTTCCAAGGACCCCAAACGCAGCTGGATGATTTCGGCGACGCGCTGATTATGGCAGGGTTCCACGACTCGCACCTGCACTTCTTCCACTCGGCTCTCTACTCATCCCCCCTTGCCGAAACCTACTTGGGCGAAAACGAAGCCGACTGCGTAGCGCGGCTTGCGCCTCTCGCCCTTCGACGCCCCGCCGGTTCGTGGCTGCTGACCCAGGGTTGGCGAGAATATCGCTGGAACCCTGCAAAAATGCCCAGCAAGGCATCGCTTGATGCCGTTTATCCCGATAGACCCGTAGCCATGTATTCCGGGGATGCGCATACACTCTGGGTCAATTCCTTTGCACTCACCGAATTGGGGCTTACGCGCGACTCAGTGCCTCCTGCGGGGGGAAGTTACGACCGTGACAGCGAAGGAGAACTGACAGGCATCATCCGCGAAGCTGCAGCCATGGAATTGATGCCGCGGATCGTAGGGGCGTTTTCCGCCGAAGAAATGGAATGCGCCTATCAAGGTTTTATGGATTCCCTCACCGCCCAGGGCATCACGTCGGTATGCGACCTTTCGCTCATGGCACACCCCGGGCTTGATTTCGTGCGCGATGATCTTTTCGCTTCCCTCAACGAAAAAGGAAAACTAAAAGTTCGCGTGCATATGTTTCCCACCTTACTCACCGACAGGGGTCGCCTTGAAGATATGCAGGCACGCTTTACCGGAGACACCCTGCAAGCCCCGGGGTTCAAGCAGTTTTTCGATGGAGTTTCAAGCCAACATACCGCATGGATCGAAGCGCCCTACACCAATGCGCGTTTCGAAAACGAGGTGGGACAACCAACGGTCGACCCCGAAACGATGCGCACCCTCGTCCTTGCAGCTGCCCGCGCTGGTCACGCCGTGCGCATCCACACAATCGGCGATGAAGCGATACACGTTGCCCTCGACATCTTCGAAGAAGCGCGCACCCGCTTTGGCGCTCCCACCCGCGGCAAAAATTGCCTCGAGCATTTGGAGAATTTCCAACCCGACGACATCGTCCGCTTAGCTCAGCTCGACGTGATTGCCGCTGTGCAACCTCCGCACATCACCCTTGATCCCGGCGGTCCGGAACGCGACTTGGGACCCGAACGAGTGCCGTACATGTGGCCGTTTGCGAGCCTGCTGGAATCGGGGGCAAAGCTGGCATTCGGCACCGATTCGCCTGTTGTGGGTATAAATTCGATGGATGTGCTCTACACCGCGGTGACGCGCAAAGATGCACGCACGCATCAACCCGAAGGCGGTTGGTTACCCGAACAACG
>JAVWCK010000013.1:0-30334 GCA_036649035.1 Raoultibacter sp. | reverse complement strand
GATCGACAAAAGCGGTATGCAAATGAGCAATACCCTCTTTTGATCCGATGAGGGCCAGCACTTCGCTCTTGGGATCGACATCGACATCAAAACGCTTTTTCATCCACTCGGCACAGGCGCTGCGATATGCCAAAGAACCAGCATAGTCGGGATATTGATGATTTTCTGGCTTACGAATCGCCTCGGCCATAGCGTCAACGATATGGCTTGGGGTGGGCATGTCAGGATCCCCGATACCAAGCGAGATAACATCGATACCTTGAGCCTTTAAAGCATCACGTTTTTTATCGATGGTCGCAAAGAGATAGGGAGCCATATGATTCAAGCATTCAGCGGTTTTCATTAAAGGAAGTCCTTTCAGTTGGTGGCATAAAGATGGTCATACCGTCTTTATGAAGCGGTTCAATTACAAAATATAAGTTCCTGTAAAGCTTTCTACGGCAGGACCGGTCATATGCACGTGATCTTTTTCATCCCAGGAAATCAGAAGATCTCCCCCACGCAGAGATACGGTACTCATCGTGTTCGATCGGTCGGTAAGCACTGCTGCCACCAGGGTTGCACAAGCTCCCGTGCCGCAGGCAAGCGTTTCCCCGCACCCGCGCTCGAAGACTCTCATTTCGATACCATGAGGACCGACATGAGCAAATTCGATATTCGCTTTCTCGGGAAAAATTGCATGTGCTTCAAAAAACGCACCGACCTCTTCAAGACGAAAGTGCGCAAGAGATTTTTCGGCGCCATCAAAGAAGAGAGTGTCGGGCAACGTGGATAGGTCATCTAAAAAGCAAACCGCATGAGGATTTCCCATGGAAACGCAGGTGAACAAAAACGTTCCCCAAGGAGAATCAAGGGGAATCTCTCGAATAAAAGGTCGGTTCTGTACCGATTGCGCATTTGCTTCTGCAGCAACAGGAATTTTCTCAGGGTCTAAAATGGGATGACCCATATCGACGCTTGCTTCGTTGAGGTGATCGAGACTGTCAACGCTGAAGCTGATCGTTCGTCTGCCCGCAAGGGTATCGACGACAAAGTGGGTATCGCTAGCTGATACAAATCCGCGATCTACCAGGTATTTTGCAAAACACCGCACTCCGTTTCCGCACATTTGAGACAGGGTTCCATCGGAATTGATATAATGCATATAAGCGACGCATTCAGGGTCGTTTGAGGGTTGCACTAAAATAATCCCATCGGCTCCGATGCCGAAATGACGATCGCACATCGACACAACTTGGCGTTGCGTGAGCTCGATTTCGCGGGAAAAATCATCGATCATGATAAAGTCGTTCCCTAATCCGTGAAGCTTAACAAAATCAAGTTCCATGCGCGTCCTGTTCTCTCTATCTAATCTGCCTCTATTGTAGCAATTCGGCATATGCTTGATGCATGAGTTGTTCACTCTCTTGCGAATCTGCGCAAAGCCAGGTAATACGGTTATCTTTGCGAAACCATGTGCGCTGTCGTTTCCCGTAACGATGGGTCGCTATCTTAATGCGCTCAATCGCTTCATCGAGGGATAGCTCCCCTTCGAGTGCAGCCACTATTTCTTTATATCCTATGGCTTGAGGTGCAGTGATACCCGCACGAAACCCCTGATCGAGCAAACCTTTTACCTCGTCGACCAAACCCTCTTCGATCATGGTGTCAACACGTGCATCAATCCGTTGATTGAGAAGAGCGGTGTTGCAGGAAAGTCCTATAAAAACAGCAGGAACAACTTGCTTCATCTCTGAAAGACCCGCATGCACCTGTGCATAGCACTTTCCTTCGGCAATCAGCTCAAAGGCACGAATAACGCGCCGGGTATTGTTTGGATGAATCAACGCTGCCGAAGCGGAATCTTGTGCTTTAAGCATCTGCCATAGAGCAAGGTTGCCCCGCTCTTGGGCTATGCGCGCATAGGTGGTCCGTACGGGATTTTCGATCTGATCGCCCTGGGGAAATTCGTAAGCATCAATGGCGGCACGAACATAGAGCCCCGTGCCGCCACACACGATACTTCGTTTTCCGCGAGCGTCTATGTCGATAAAACACCGACGCGCAAGATCTTGAAAAAGTGCCGCTGAATATGCGGCTCCCGGATCGCATATATCGAGACCGTGGTAGGGTACCGTCCTTTGATCGAGAGGAATCTTGCCGGTTCCGATATCCATGCCCCGATAGATCTGCATGGAGTCAGCACTGATCACTTCCCCATCGATACGTTGAGCCAAGTTTTGAGCCAATAAGGTTTTACCGGTTGCTGTCGGTCCTACAATGCAGATAACTGGCTGCTGTAGCGCTAAGGGAGCATCCATGATAATCAGTACGCGCTTCCAGCCGCATCGTCGGGAAATCCCGCTACCATATCGCCGGAAAGATACCACGTTTTAGCTTCTTTAACCGCAACGGATACCATTGATCCGGCCAAAGAGGCAGCATCAATGGTGTGGGGAACCGGTGCGTGAACGGTTTGATTCTTGGGACTTTTCCCGTTCAGCATATGTGCATCGCGTTTTGAAGCACCTTCGACAAGCACTTCCACAATTGAACCGGCTTCGCTCTGGTTTTGCTTCCATGCCTGCTCCTGCACGAGGGCTAACAAGCGATCGAATCGCTCTTGGATCACTTCGTGGGGGGTGTCATCATGCATCTTAGCGGCAGGAGTACCCTCTCGTTGCGAATAAATGAACGTGAATACCTGATGATAACCAACCTGCTTTACCAAGTCGTAGGTGTCTTGGAAATCCTGTTCGGTTTCCCCGGGAAATCCAACGATAATATCGGTTGAAAGCGCTATGTCGGGGCAGGCTGTCCGCACTTTTTCAATTAAAGAAAGATAGTGCTCGCGCGTATAATTGCGGTTCATAGCTTCTAGAATCGCATTTGAACCCGATTGAACCGGAAGATGAAGGGCTGGCATGAGGTGTTTCAACAGGGCAAAACGCTCGATCACCTCATCGGTTAAGTCTTTCGGATGGCTCGTTGCGAAACGAATTCGTTCGATGCCCGTTTCGTGCACCGCATCAAGAACCTGAGCAAAGCGAGCTTCTCCGTACAAGTCGCGACCATAAGAATTGACATTTTGGCCAAGCAGGGTGATTTCTTTAACCCCTGCCGCAACGAAGCTCTGTGCCTCAGCAACGATATCTTCGAGTGGCCGCGATTTTTCACGACCGCGCACGTAAGGCACAATGCAGTAGGTGCAAAAATTATTGCAACCTATAGTGATAGGAAGCCACGCCGCCCAAGCATGCTCACGATCGAGGGGTAGATCGGTGGCGAACTCGGTTGATTCCTCCCGGATTTCAACATGATGCCCACCTGTATCGAGTGCTTCCTGCAGCAAATGCGGTAAAGAAGCAAGATTGTGCGTACCGAATACAACATCGAGATGAGGAAGCGATTCGATAAGCTTTTCACCATCGCGTTGACCGATACATCCACCAACAGCGATAATCCTCTTGGAAACAGGGGCATCGTCGCGCAAAGGAAGGTTTTTCAAAGAGGCTACCTGCCCCATAAGGCGAACATCGGCTGCCTCGCGCACGCAACAGGTCATAAAGATAACGATATCGGCCGCTTCATAGGTTTGAACCTGTTGAGCACCGAGCGACTCAAGCGTACCGCAGATGCGCTCGGTATCGTGTTTGTTCATCTGGCAACCAAAGGTTTTAATGCAGAAAGTTTTCTCCAAAAGGGGGTAGTGCGTCATAGCCGCCACCTAACGGGTTTGCGGAGAAACGGAGGGAGGATCGTCGTGAGATACTTCCGCCGCATGGGTATGTCGAGGCTCAACCGTAAAACGAATAGCGGTTCGATATTCCCCTTCGATCACGATATCGGTAAAGGCGGGAACGCAAACAATTTCGATGCCCACCGGCGAAAGAAAGCCTCGTGAAATCGCAATCGCCTTCACAGCCTGATTGACCGCCCCAGCGCCCACCGACTGGATCTCGACACAGACGCCGTCTTTTACCATACCCGCAATAGCACCAGCCACCGAAGCTGGAGAAGATTTTGAGGAAACTTTAAGACAGCCGATTCCCGACTTTTTTTCGAGTGGTTGCACAGCGCATATCCTTTGTTTATTCAGTAGTCCGTCTAGTGGGCGTTTCTGGTCTTATCGTATGTCTTTGCGCAAAATATCTGTCCGATAGAACATCTTGAGCAATTTTATCCATTCATCTATAGTAACGCAACTTACTGTAGTTTTCGAACAGGAAAATGCACGGTTATACCGTCGCTGCGGATAGTGATATGCGGCTGTACGGCTGGGTCAAGATAGTAGTTTTGAGCGATTTCCTGATAGGCCGATCCCACCTGTGCCGTAAATTCCTCAAGATCCTCTGAAGATATCTTCAGTCCTCGTCTGTCCTTCCCCCTTGATCGCCCCGATTGCTCGGATCGTTTTGGTAAAGGATCGGGAGAGTCGTGCTGCATATCAAGCAAATGGATGAAAGGGCTCAATGGCGCAATGTCCCCATCCAGAATACGACGAGCGCTGCGTTCGGACAAAGACAAGCCAAGCGTAGAGGCGATAGAGACAAAGTCAGAGGGGTCAGCTGCAAAGCAAAGCCGCTTGACTAAAGGCTCTTTGCTGCTGTCAAGATGAAAAGCACGAGTTGCCTTCGGTGTGGTTGCCAGCCCATAAGCATAAAGCGTTGCCGAAATCTCTATCGGCGATCCCAAGTAGAGGGTGCACATGTCCTGTTCTTCGAGAGCGAATTCAGCAGCACATCGATTGATGTTGCGCGGACCGCGAACGCTGAGGGTACCTTGCGTATCAAAGGTGAGCGTCGGCCACGATGATTGGTCTGTTTTTTCCGCTAATGTTTTGGTGTTGCTGCGTACCATCAAGGCCGTACCTAGACCCTTATCGGAGGAGACGATCTGCGCGCACTCGGTATTCGAGCGAATGGAAAAAAGCGCCATGCCACGCCCATGAATCCCCCAGCGATCCATGTGAATACTGTCGAGCTTCGAGGTAACGCGAGGTTCAAAAACCTGCTTTTGCATCGACGCTGGAATACCCAGCCCATCATCGATCATCGTAATAAGGCGGCTATCCCCCTCTCGCGCAACGGCAAGAAAAATGTTTTGAGCATCTGCATCGCGGGCATTACGCAGCAGTTCGATAACGATATCTTCGCTTGAACGAATATCATGACGTGCCTGGCGACGCTCCGCCTCAGATGAGCGTAAACGAACGAAGCCATCCCCTAAGTCGTCTTCGACTCGCAGATGGCTATCGCCGCATACCTCTTCAATGAAATCAGTTAAATCTTTAGACATGTTACTTGGCGTAGTCGACAGCTCGGCTTTCGCGGATAACAACGACTTTCACTTGTCCAGGATATTGCATTTCGCTTTCGATCTGGTGGGCAATATCATGCGCAAGCACCGTAGTCGAAGCCTCATCAACCTGCTCGGGCTCAACCATGACGCGAACTTCGCGCCCTGCCTGAATGGCGTAGGTGCGAATAACGCCCCTATGAGCATTAGCGATTTCTTCAAGTTTTTCAAGGCGTTTGATATAGGTGTCGAGCGTTTCCTTGCGCGCCCCAGGTCGCGCAGCTGAAATGGCATCGGCCGCCTGTACGAGCACGTCAAGCACGCTGCTTGGCTCAACATCGGCATGATGAGCCTCGATAGCATGAACGATTTCGGGCTTTTCGCCGAAACGCCGCGCCAAATCGGCGCCGATGACCGCATGGCTGCCTTCAACTTCGTGATCGACCGCTTTGCCGAGGTCGTGCAGAAGCCCCGCACGCTTGGCAGGAACGGGGTCAAGCCCAAGCTCAGAAGCCATGACGCCGCACAGGTAGGCGACTTCAAGCGAGTGGTTGAGAACATTTTGCCCGTAGGAAGTACGATAGCGCAGACGACCAAGCGTCTTTTCAAGCTCGGGATGAAGATCGTGAACCCCGGTATCAAAGGTAGCTTGCGCTCCCGCTTCGATCACTTGCTGGTTCACGAAGTCTTCCGCCTTAGCGAACATCTCTTCGATGCGCGCTGGATGGATGCGACCATCAGCAATAAGGTTTTCCATGGTCACGCGACCGATTTCACGGCGAACAGGATCAAAGCAAGAAATGGTTACGCATTCGGGCGTATCGTCAATGATAAGGTTCGTACCCGTCAGGTGCTCAAAAGAGCGGATGTTGCGCCCTTCGCGCCCGATAATACGACCCTTGAGATCGTCGGAAGGGATGTGGATGGTCGAAACCGTGTTTTCAGCCGTATGATCGGCGGCAACGCGCTGAATGGCTAAACTGAGTATTTCACGGGACTTCTTATCGCATTCCGCCTTCGTGCGTGCTTCAGAGTAGCGGATAATCGACGCGGACTCATGAGTGACTTCATCTTTGAGATTATCGAGAAGTTCCCTTTTTGCTTCCTGGGGCGACATGCCGGCGATTTTTTCCAAGCGAACGTTAATTTGTTGCCCCGCTTCAACGACATCGCGTTCTTTTTTTTCAAGTTGACCCTGCATCGAAGAAATCTGATGCTCACGAGAATCAAGAGATTCAACCCTTCGATCAAGGGATTCTTCACGCTGGGAAAGCCTGCTTTCAGCTGCGCGCACTTCATGCAAGCGTTCCTTGCTTTCGGATTGCGCCTCCTGCTTCATTTTAAAAACTTCGTCTTTTGCTTCAACAATAGCTTCGCGACGAAGCGATTCAGCTTGTTTTTGGGCGTTGGAAACGAGGTTTTCCGCTTCAAGCGCAGCACGCTTGGTCGAAGCGCTGATACCGAAACGCGCAATAACAAAGCCGAGAGCGATACCGACAATAGCACCAATGATAAGCCATACGAATTCGGGCATACGCTCCCCCTTTCTGGTAAAAACCAATAGGATCGGCGCGATACGCGGCAAAAAAAGAAATGCCAGGCATACGCCTAGCATGAGCAAACGCACAAAACAAATCGTTTTATGAAGTTATCTATAAAAAATACCTTACGGTACGTAAGCTCAAGCGTGTATCTATGATAAAGCTTTACCGTAATTTTGCATAGAGGGCACGCTTTAGCTTTTCGAGAAAGCCACATTAATCACGGGAAACAGGTAAAGACTCAAACCAAAGACGTGCCGCACTTGAAGCTACCGAACTGGAATAGCCCTTTGAAATCAATTTACGATACGCAGCATCTCGTAAATTCTTCGTATGAGGTGGTTTGCGCTGCAAAAAAAGCAACGCGCGATCAATTTCCCCTTCAAGGGATACCCCATACTCGAGCGGCCAGCCCGACACCCGCGATGCCTCAATGTCGAAGCGAGCCAATTCCGCTTCGATACCCATCATGCCCTTACCAGCCGACAGCCTAGTGCGGATCAAGACATCCGCGAAGCGCATATCGTCAAGCAAGCCGCAGGCAAGAGCGCGAGCGAGGGCTGCATCGACGGCACGAGGGTCGAAGTCTTCCCTTACAAGACGATCACGAAGAGCCTTACTCGACTGTTCGCGAACCGCACATAACCGTTCGATTTTCTTAAAAGCAGCTTTTAGGGTAGTTGACTCATCGGAGGAAACACTCTCTTCCCGATCAGGCATGCATATTTCGTGGCTTGCAACAGAGGTCATATCATGATTGGAGGGCTCACCCACCACACCCGAATCGCTATCGGATGTGGATGCCTCCAATTTAGCTTTGAGATTCCGTAAAAACGCTTCATCGATATAGGGCATAAACGTTTTACGACTTTGTTTCAGCGGGCTTGCTTACTTTCGCGCCCGCCGCAGCCGGCTTCCTTGTTTTCGGTGTTGTTTCGGGGGGATGCACGACCTTTGAAACGGGAATTTCAAAATGGGCGCGCACCTTTCCTTCGATTTCATCACGCATATCGGGATTAGTTTTCAACGAGAGCTTCGCCGCTTCTCGACCTTGGCCAAGTCGTTCTTCACCGTAGGTATACCAAGCGCCACTCTTTTTCACAACGCCGGCTTCAACACCCATATCGACGATGCAGCCTTCCTTTGAAATGCCTTCGCCGTACATAAGGTCAAATTCAGCCTGGCGAAACGGTGGGGAAACTTTGTTTTTAACCACTTTCACCCGCACGCGATTGCCAACAAGTTCGTTATTTTGCTTGATGGAATCAATGCGCCGGATATCAAGACGTACACTTGAGAAAAACTTAAGGGCACGACCGCCGGTAGTGGTTTCGGGATTACCGAACATAACGCCGATCTTTTCGCGCAACTGATTGATGAAAATGCACGTGGTATTCGACCGTGAAAGCGAACCAGCTAATTTACGCAAAGCTTGCGACATGAGACGAGCCTGCAAGCCAACGGATACATCGCCTATTTCACCTTCGATTTCAGCACGTGGCACCAACGCTGCTACCGAGTCGATAACGATACAATCGATGGCATTACTGCGCACCAGCATGTCGCAGATTTCCAGACCTTGCTCACCGGTATCGGGCTGAGAAATTAGCACATCATCGATATCGACGCCAAGACGTGCGGCATAAATAGGATCAAGGGCATGTTCTGCATCGATGAAAGCGACGATACCGCCAGCCGCTTGCGCCTCGGCAAGTATATGCAGGGCAAGCGTTGTTTTACCGCTTGATTCCGGACCGTATATCTCCACTATGCGCCCACGGGGTACTCCCCCGATGCCGAGTGCCGCATCGAGTGGTAGCGCGCCGGTAGGGATAATACCGATTTCAAGATTCTTTCCGTTGTCGCCGAGCTTCATGATAGAGCCCTGGCCGAACTTCGTTTCGATTTGATCGGTGGTGAGCTTGAGCGACTTCAGTTTATCTTGATCCATGCTCTCTCCTTTTAATGACTGCAACGAATTTCTCTTCGCACGTTTCGTAAGTAAAACAAGCTTTTCATAATACTCTTATTATACGAACAAATGTTTGTTCGTCAAGCACTTATACGAAACGACATGGGAATATCCTAGATCAGTAACCTTACCGATCGCGCGTAGAAATCCAACAGTCCCCAATGCAAAACGTAAAAAATTCAAACCAACATCCCGTAAGATCTTACCGCAATCTTACCAAACGCCGATCTTTGCCATAAATCACCCGCATAGCCCCTTTCAAGAAAGGGTATCGAAAGAGATTACTTATCTTGCTCAGCAGGAAGACTCGCCACCGTGCGGAGGAGCAACTCGAGGGCAAAACGGACCGTTTGCAAACGAACCTGTTCACGGTTGCCGGTGAAGCAACGTGAGGTAACGTAGCGTATCTGGGAATCAGCGAGACCAAAGAACACCGTACCCACCGGTTTATCCGGTTCAGCGCCTCCCGGACCGGCGATACCGGTAACCGCTATGGCAACATCAGCATCAAGCGCCTTCTTTGCCCCGAGAGCCATTTGACCCGCCACCTGTTCGCTAACGGCACCATGAAGCGCAAGTGCGTGTTCGTTTACCTCCAGACACGCATGCTTTACCGCGTCAGTGTAGCTGACGATTCCCCCTACCACCACATCAGATGATCCAGCGACACCAGTCAACGTTGCCGCAATCAAGCCGCCCGTCAAGCTTTCGGCAGTCGCAATATGAGTTCCTTGACGTCGCGCGGCGTCAAGCACCACGCTTGCCAACTCCTCTAAAGAAGCCGCAGTGATAGACGCTGCCGTTTCTTCATCGATTACCGCACTGTCGGTAGGTTCAGGCAGAGGCCCGTCCTTCCTTGCGTGACTTAAGGATACTTGGCGGCGAAGGGCGTCGGACGCATCCACTCCTAAATCACTTCGAGCCTGGCTTTCGTAGGCAAGCCCGTTTTTAGCCGCAGTGAAGCTGAGGAGCTCACGCGCTTTCGAAAAATAATCGAGCATCGAGATAACGGTTAAAATCAAGGCAACCAACATGACCGCCCATGAAATCAGGTAGAGCCGATCGGCAAGCACTGATGAAAAATCACTGACCATGTGGCTGTCTTTGACAAGGAATAGCACGATGGCGATAATCTGCGTGACCGTTTTCGCCTTGCCATACCAACTGGCGGCAATAACGACCCCCTGATTAGCTGCTACCATACGAATGCCGGCGACAATGAATTCACGACATAAGATAACGAGTACTGGCCAGGAAGGCAGCACATTGAGTTCCACCAAAGCAAGAAGTGCTGCAGTAGTGAGTATCTTGTCCGCCAAAGGATCAATGAACTTACCGAAGTTCGTCACCTCATTGCGACTCCGCGCAAGATAACCATCAAGGCCATCGGTACCCGCAAGAAGGATGAACACAAATGCCGCAACCCACGGTTTCCACATCTCGGCATCGGGCCACTGGGGAAACCATGTCGGCCAAGGGCTCAAAAGAGCGATGACAAACAGGGGCACACCGCAAATACGCAGAAGTGTGACAACATTCGCAGGAGTCCAGAGCCGTTCCTGTTGCGGTTTCATTTCAGCCACCGGTTATTCGCCTTCCATTTCATAGAGCAAGGTATCAACGATATTCACACGGCGGATCTCTCCCACAGTTCCCTGGGTAAGATAGGTGACCCCATCGACATCAGGAGCTTGGCACATAGCGCGACCGTAAAGCTGATCGTCTTCTTCAACCCCTAAGACTAGGACTTCTCTTTGTGAGCCAATCCGCGCGGCCACACGGGCAATAGAGGTGGTATCGGCAATGTCACGCAGCGTTTGGGCGCGCTCGAGCTTGGTCTCTTCATCAACTTGGTCAGCGAACTCAGCCGCACGAGTACCCTCTTCGCGCGAATAGGGAAACACGCCGACATAATCAAAATCAGCCTCTTCGAGGAAACCGCAAAGATCCTCAAATGCCGATTCGGTTTCACCGGGAAAGCCGGCAATCAATGTTGTACGCAAAGTCACCTTTTCCACCCGCGAACGAATGCGGGCTAAAAGCGCTTCATACTCGGCGCGTGAACCGCGACGATTCATAGCGCGCAAGATTTCAGAATCGATATGCTGCAAGGGAATATCGAAATAAGAGCAAACATTGTGGTGGGTCGCAACACAATCGAGCAATTCATCGGTGATGCCTTCAGGCTGCAGATACATGACGCGAAACCAGGTATCCTGATGCGTCTGAGCCAGCTGTTCAATAAGGGCCGATAATGTCGAAGGCGTTTCGAAATCGCTTCCCCACCGCCCCGTATCTTGGGCAATGAGCACTATTTCGCGCGCACCACCGGCAATCTGCTCAGCAACGCTGCGCTTTATTTCTTCAAGCGAATAGCTGTGATAGCGACCGCGGATAAAGGGAATGGTGCAATAGCTGCAAAAGCGGTCGCACCCATCCGATATTTTCACATAGGCACTTAAAGCTGCAGGTAACCCACCCACACCACATTCATCATCGAGTGCGATTGCCGTATCTTCTCCCCGCATCGCAAAATCAGGAAAAAGGCGGGCGAGTACCTCGGCTATATCGTCTTCTTTGCTGCAGGGCACGAAACCTGCAGCCTCAGGCAGCTCGCTTGCCAGATCACCGCCGTAGCGAGCGGGCATGCAACCCGCGACGATCAGCTGCGCGCTCCCTTGCGAGAAGTTCTCCATCCCTGCGATATCGAAGATAGCTTCAAGGCTTTCCTCGGTAGCTGCCTGAATAAACGAACACGTATTAACCACGACCGCATCGGCCTTGCCGGGATCTTCAACGAGAGAAAAACCCGCTGCGACGGTTCGTTTCTTCATTTCAGCACTGTCAACTTCGTTTTTTGCGCATCCGAGGGTAACAAAACTTATAGAGGGAATATAACTCATAAATTCAAAGCCACCTTGCCGTTTAGCGATAGTTTAAAAACTGAAGCGGTTGACCGTAATCTTGTTCCTTCAAAAACGCGATCACCTCTTGCAGGGCATCGATCGAAGCGGAGGTAACGCGCAGCTTGTCTTCCTCGATAACCACTTTCACCTTGGATTTGGTCGCTTTGATATCTTTGTTGATCTTGGAAGCCACCTCGCGTTCAATACCCTCGACGATGGTTGCCGTCTGGCGTACGGTGCCACCGGTTGCCGACTGAACGTTCCCCCATTTCACTGCGGAAAGATCAATGCCCCTCTTCACCAGCTTCGACGAAAGGATATCGATAACCTGGCGAGCAACAAAATCACTGGGAGCGGTAATCGTCAAGGTTTTAGCTGCCTTGTCGAGAGCGATATCGGAACCGGAATCCTTGAGATCATAGCGCTGGACAAGTTCCTTTTTCGCTTGTCCGAAGGCGTTATTGACTTCCTGGATATCAACGTTTGATACCACATCGAAACTTGCGTCTTTAGCCATGGTGTAATCCTTTCATCGGTTCGCCTTGCACGTGGCACAGCGAGATGGTTTTCGCAAACATCAGCGCCCTTCCTCTTCGGGGCACTTTGAACTATCGGGCTCCCAGCATCATGCAGCGGCAGGGGTCGTCGCGGGGGTCGTGGCGGGAGGCGTCGCAGGTGCAGGATTGGCTTTTTGCCACGCCGCCAAAACATCGGCGAACTTGATGGTGAGATTATACACACCATCGCCTCCATCATCGACCGGCGTGACCGGTACTGCGTCTTGGAATATCTTAACCGTATCGGGATTGGTAGTAGTAAATTTAACCTCGCCGGTAACATCATAACTTTTTTTAGCAGGGCCTTTGATCTCGTCTGCTTCCTGCACCACCCCATCGATACTGATTTCGAGATAATTGGTCTCCCCGGCAGGAATTTCGTAGCTGAAGGTGAATTTCGTCGGAGCTACCGGAGCAGGTTTGGCTTCCGGAGTCGTGGCGGCTTCGTTGGTTCCCGTATTTGCGCCATCATTGCCCGAAAGCCCCGTAACGGGAACGACGGGGGTCTCTTCGGTCGATTGGCCACCTTTCGGCATAAAGATAAGCACGCAAATCAAAATCGTAAGCAACAAAATGATAGCGGCAGCAACGATAAAAGGTACCTTGGAATGAGATAGCGAGGAAGGCGCTTTTGGCCCGGAGTAAAAATTGGTGTAATGGTTATCGGGGAGAGCACCACGTTTTGAGCGATGGGTGTTGTCTTCGGAATACAGGCGTTGCATCGGCGCGGGTTCTGAAGCGTTGCGCACATCGGAAAACTGCCTTCTACCTGAACCGTTATCGCGCATTTGACCGTGTGGAACAGCTTTTCGCGCGGTCCCGGAAGCTGCGCTGCCGCCGTTTCCTCCAGAGGCTTGACGACTGCTTTGGCGGGTTCGACCCACCTGATACGCGTAGCATTCATCCAGATACATCCGCGTGACATCGGTTGGGTTCAATCCCAAAAAATGGGCATAGGCGTTAACCATATTGCGTGTATATCCCCGCGGAGGCATGCGAGTAAAATCAGCATCTTCAATTGCTTCAAGGATATCGGGGCGAATACGCAAGCGACGGGCAACCGCCGTCATGTCGAGCCCCTTCTTTTCGCGCGCTTCGCGCAGTATAGTTCCGAAGCTTAGCTGTGCCACGTCGTCACTCCTCCGTAAACGATGGGTCGTTTGCATCATGAGCCTCAAATGCCTTAAGCGTCTCAAGCTCCATGACATCAACCAGTATTTCCCGTGGTTTGCTGCCGTTCGGGGGACCCACGATACCCTTTTCTTCAAGCATATCCATTATACGCCCAGCTCGGGAATAACCAACTTTCAAGCGCCGTTGAATCCCCGATGTGGAGCCAAATCCACTTGAAACCACGACATCGGCAGCTTCCCAAAGAAGGGGGTCATCGCTGGTGCAGGTGCTGCCCGAGCCATCAGGTGATGAAGTACCCAAGGTGATGAGGTTCGTTTTAAGGATTTCAGAATGATATTCAGGTTCACCCTGCTCCTTGAGTCGATCGACGACTGCGTTAATCTCATCTTCGGAAACGTAGCAGCCCTGGATTCTTTGCGGTTTGGCATATTCGGGCTTACTGAACAGCAAATCGCCCAAACCGATGAGGTTTTCGGCACCGGGCGTATCGAGCACCACCCGCGAATCGATACCGGAAGCAACATTAAAAGCGATACGATTGGTGATATTGGCCTTGATAAGACCGGTTACCACGTTGGTTGATGGCCGTTGAGTCGCAACGATCAAATGGATACCCGCAGCACGAGCCAATTGAGCGATACGGGAAATAGAAAATTCGACTTCTTTACCGACATTCATCATAAGGTCGGCCAACTCATCGATGATGATGACGATATAGGGCATTTCATCGGCCGTATTCTCGCCGATCATCAAACCTTGTTGTACTTTAGCATTGTATTGGGATATGTTGCGCGCTCCGACTTTCGAGAATATCTTAAGCCGCCGTTCCATTTCCGCAACACCCCACGCAAGTGCACTGGCCGCCTCGCGCGGTTCGGTCACAACGGGAACGTAGAGATGAGGAATCCCGTTGTAAGGAGTAAATTCAACGCGCTTGGGGTCGATCATGATGAAACGAACTTCGGCAGGAGTTGCCCGCATAAGGATCGACATGATCATCGCATTGATGGAAACCGATTTGCCGGAGCCGGTGGTACCGCCTATCAATAAGTGGGGCATCTTCGAAAGGTCGGCGATGATCGAACGTCCTTCGACGTCTTTGCCGATCGCGATATGAAGCGGACCGCCTTTTGCCTCGGGTAAAATATCGCCGAGAAGAACATTTTGCCGCACGCGATTCGGCACTTCGATACCCACATAATTCGTGCCGGGAATAGGAGCGAAAATACGAACTCCCGGCGCAGCAAGGGCAAGCGCTAAATCGTCGCCCAACGCCGTCACCCGACTGACACGCACCCCCGAAGGAAGATCGATCTTGAACAGCGTCACCGTAGGTCCTGCAACCCATCCAACGACTTCGGCGTTGATATTGAAATCGGCAAGGGTTTCTTGCAGACGCGAAGCCGTTGCCTGTAGCGACGATTCGCTTTCCTTTTTGCTGGGATGATTGAGCGAACGATCAAGCAACTCTTTTTCAGGCAACATGAAACCTGCGGCCGGATGGGGCTCTGCGGCAGGAACAACCTTAGTCGCAGAATCGTTTTTTCGTAGAACATCGCCTTCACGCGCTTTCGAACCCAATTTGCGCGTCATAGCCTTATCGTGTGCTTGCGGTTCCTCGAAATCAAGGGGTGTAAGCAGTTGGGTGTTCATCGAGTTAAGTGACGAAGTGGCACGATGGGATTTTTTTCGACCTCCTATAAGAGCGGTCTCGCCCGCCTGCTCCGCTGCGGCGTCGCGTGCGGAGGGGTGCAGAGAAACCCGCGCGTAGCGAGGACTGTCAAGTGCCGTTAAATCTTCATCAAGGGTTGCGGCGTGCTTCGAGCGCATTTTCTCAATCAACCCCGAAAGGGAAAAACCGACTATCACCAATCCTGCGATAATCGTACCAACCATAATAATACATGAGATAACCTGACCAAACAGTTTCAAGCCAGCCCATGCAATACCCGCACCCAGATAGCCGCCATATCTCACCAACTGATCGGTAGCGAACAGAGCATCGGGATTCGCTGGGGCATTAGGGGTGAACAGGGAAAGCAACACCAGAACCGCAATAAATACCAGAAGCAGCCCGAGCAATATGCGGGCGGAAACGTGTGGTTTTTCAAAGCGAATGAGAAAACTCGCGCCCACGATAAGCAGGAAAAAGGGCAGTACGTAAGCACCAAGCCCCAAGATAAGATGCAATCCTTGAGCAACAACCGTGGTCACCAAAGCATCGGGGGGCATAACAGCGGTGACGAAAAGGGCTACGGCGAAAACCGCCACACAAACACCGATGATATCGTGACGGGTGCGGTCATCGAAAAAACGCGCTCGCTCCTCGGGAAGAGAGGCGCGAGCGTTTCCTTTTTTCTGAGCTTGTTTAACAGCAGGTGAAGCTGCCTTTTTTCCTTTTGCGGTATCTTTGGTTCCCGAACCGGAATTCCGAGCCACAGTGAAACTCCTTTTGCTACGTTTAATCTATGTTTGAAGGTAATATTTATTATAAGCTAAACATCAAGTAAGTTCACGACAACCATCGGTCGTTGTTTTGTTCGCTCCCACAAAATCGAAAGCAGTGCGTTTTTGCAAGCACGTTCATAATCGCTTATTTTACCTTCCTTGCCAAGGGCGCTCTTTAAAGCTTTCTGCACGCGATAGGCTGCATCTGATTGAAGGTCTTCATCATCGCCGCCGGTGATGCCTCGCATCGCCACTTTGACCTCTCCAATAATTTCCTTACGAGTAACAGAAATCGCGGCCGCAACCGAGGCGACTCCTTGGGAGCTGAGCGCATTGCGCTCATTGAGAACATCTTGCGAGGTGTCCCCCACGCTCAGGCCATCGACGTACACAATACCGCTTTGCACCGTTTTACCACGATGGGTGCCGCGCGCGGAAAGCTCGAGACTTTCGCCATTATCGCACAGGAAGATATTCTTTTCGGCGACGCCGGTTGCCTTGGCCAGTTCGGCATGGGCGCGCAGATGGGTCGCTTCGCCATGAACGGGCATAAACGCCTTGGGCTGCGCTATCGAAAGCACAATTTTAAGCTCTTCGGCACCTGCATGTCCGGAAACATGAACGCGCGCGCGATTCTTGTCGTAGACGTCGGCTCCCACCTTGGCAAGTGAATTGATGACACGGGTAACAGCTTTTTCATTGCCGGGAACCGGAGTAGCCGAAATGATGACGGTATCACCCTGCTCGAGGTCGATGGTTTTATGGTCACCATTCGAAATGCGAGCCAACGCTGAAAGCGGTTCGCCCTGCGATCCCGTGCACATGATGACGACTTTGTCGGCGGGAATGCCCTTGAGGTCATACGCATCGATGATATTATTGTCCGAAATCTTAAGATACCCCAAACGACGTGCGATTTCAGTATTCTGCACCATAGATCGTCCCGTAACGACAACCTTGCGCCCACAGGCTACCGCAGCATCGCAAATCTGCTGCATGCGATGGATATGACTCGCGAAAGATGCGATGATAACGCGACCGTCCGCCTGGGAAATGATGGTGGAAAGCGCTTTACCCACTTCGGCCTCAGAGGGGGTGAAGAGAGGATTGAGGGCATTTGTCGAATCGGACATCATTAAATCAATGCCGATCTTGGAAAAGGCCGCCAAAGCACCGAAATCGGTATGCACCCCATCGATAGGTGTCTGGTCGAGCTTGAAGTCGCCGGTATGCAGCACATTGCCCGCTGGACTTTGGAAGAAAATGCCCACTGAACCGGGAATGGAGTGGTTGACCGCGAAGAAATCTGCGGTGAAGCATCCCAGCTTGATCTGCTGACCCGGCTTGATTTCGATAAGTTTCACATTCTTGATCTTGTGTTCGGCAAACTTGCCCTCTATAAGACCAAGCGTTAATTTTGTCGCATAGATCGGTACAACGCGGTCGAGATCTTTGAGCAGATACGGCAAAGAACCGGTGTGATCTTCGTGACCATGCGTGATAACGATGCCGCGCAACTTATCGGCGTGTTCTAACACGTAGGTATAATCAGGCAAAATCAGATCGATACCCGGATGATCATCGTCGGGAAACATCAATCCGGCATCATCGAGGATCATATCCCCCTTGCATTCGAAGACGGTCATGTTCTTGCCGATGGCATCGAGACCACCCAAAGGGATAACCTTAAGTACGGCCTGGGGGTCTTTCTTCATCACCGCAGTGCTGCTTGAAGCAGAAGCGTTGCTGTTGCGACGATTGCTGCCCTGGCGACCACGAGAAGAGCCTCGCGACGCTTTAGCGCTTGCAGCATTCGCTTGCTTTACTTCGCTTGCCAATTCCTGCGCGGCATCGTTGCGCGTCAGTTGGGGGCGCTTGTGTTCAATTTGCACGTGTTTATACGAGCGCGTATTCTGCTTGCCCTCGTTTTCGTTTCCGTTTTCACGGGGTGTTTCTTCAGTCATGTGATTCCTTTATATTAGGCACTGAAACCCTGAATGCGCACAAGCCCCAACGCGTTGGGGCACGTGCTCATCGGATGTGGTTCACCCGATGAAAATCCGTTCATTTCAGTGCAATGTACGCTTAGAGCACCCCGACTTCGCGCATAACCTGCGCCAAGCGATCGGATTGCTCTTGCGTTGCGTCTACAAGAGGCAAACGAACCCCGCCAACGGGGAAGCCGATGAGTTTCAAGGCTTCCTTCACCAAAATCGGGTTCGATGTCGTGAATAGTTCATGCATAAGCGGCTGCAGTGCTTCGTGGGCACGCCAGGCGGCATCGAAGTCGCCCGCAGCACAGAGTTCTACAATTTCCTTCATACGGGCGGGAGCTATGTTTCCTATGGTTGAAATGACGCCGGTTCCGCCAAGCTTCATAAGATCATAGGTAAGAGCATCATCGCCGGAATAGACAGAGAACTCAGCTGGTGCATCTTTGAGAATGGCTTTAACCTGTTCCAAATCACCGGAAGCTTCTTTCACTGCAACGATATTATCACATTGATGCGCAAGGCGCAGCGTTGTTTGCGCCGTCATGTTGATAACGCAACGACCGGGGATATTGTAGAGGATAATGGGCAAATCAACCGCTTCCGCGATGGTTTTGAAGTGCTGATAGAGACCTTCTTGCGGAGGCTTGTTGTAATACGGCACAACCAACATAAGACCATCGACACCGAGCTGGGCAACCTCACGCGCAAAATCAACGGTATCGGCGGTGCAATTATCACCGACATTGGCGATAACGGGGACACTGCCGGAGACCTCGGATACGATCGCTTTGAACAGCTCGATTTTCTGCGGATAGAATACCGTAGGGCTTTCACCGGTGGTTCCATTGATGATCAGCGAATCGCTGCCACCCTCGATCAGGCGGGTTGCCAACGCTGCAGCCTGCTTCAGATCGAGGTCGCGATTTTCATCAAATGGGGTGACCATTGCAGGAATCATGCGGCCGAAACGAGGCTGTTCAACAGAAGGCATCTTCTACTCCTTTAATACGACAATTCAGGTCGTGCGTGTACGACTTGACCTATTATGACACGGAAGCCACAGGGCGGCTATGCGCCGCGGAAAACCTAAACAAGACAACCATACGCCTGGAAACACTCCACAAGATATTCCCATCCTTTATGGCTCAGGCAGGAAAACGCCCCTACCCCAGGCGTCGAGTCCTTTGCTTCCCGTTGAATTCAAACGATAGTTTTCTGCTTACGAAAGCTGCATGAAGCTTTCAAGACCGATGATAAGACCGCTGTGGGCTTCAACGCTTCGAATCCCCAACAAAACGCCGGGCATATACGAGGTGCGATCCCATGAGTCATGACGAATCGTTAAGCTTTGTCCCAGCGAGCCGAAGATAACTTCCTGACTAGCCACAAAGCCGCTGCTGCGCACAGAATGAACAGGCACCCCCTCGATCAAGGCACCGCGAGCACCAGTCGCCCCCTCGATCTCGGTTTCGCAACCAGGAGCAGTGCTTTTACAACCACGAGCATCATTGATGATATGCGCCGTCCGCACTGCCGTACCGCTGGGGGCATCTTTTTTATTGCAATGATGAAATTCGATAACTTCGGCTTCGGGGAAATAAGGTGCTGCCGCTCGAGCAAATTCCATCATGAGCACCGCCCCGGTGGTGAAATTGGGTGCATAAAAAAGACAGGCGTCGTCTTGAGCGGTTGCCGCCAAACCTTCGAGGGTCTCGGGAGAAAGTCCCGTGGTGCCCACCACGCAATTAACTCCCGCCGGTAGAGCCGCGCGTAAATTATCAGCAACGACATCAGGCTGCGTAAAATCCACCAGGACGGTAAAAGATTCAGCATAAAGGGCATCTGCTACGCTTTTATATACGGGAAAATCGCCCGGCTTCCCCTGCGGATCAACCCCGCACACCACTTCCATATCATCGGCACCGCACACCGCCTCTACCACAGAAGCACCCATACGACCTGCGCATCCCACCACTGCTACCTTAATCATAAAACCCTCTTCCCTGCCGACACTCAGCATTAACTTTCAGAAATGCAAAATACGGTACACATGATAAACCATGAGCAGATCGTTGTAAGCACCGTGCACAATCCCGCCCTCAACGCTTTTTCAATAAAAAAGCAGAGCCTTACGATAAGGCTCTGCTTGTCTTAAGCTCTCTCCTCAAACGCCTCGATGCTTAACGACGATTGCGCGGGGTGCGGCTTTCACCACTGCGAGCATTGCTGTCACGATTGCTGCGACCAGGACGGTTGTCGCGCGGAGCGGAAGGTGCGCTGCCTGCCGGCGCATCGGGCTTATCGATACGATCAAGCGAAATCTTGCCCTTATCGTCAACATCGATAACTTCAACCTTGATGATATCGCCGATAGCGAGCACATCTTCGACCTTATTAACGCGACCATTGGCAACGCGAGAAATATGCAACAGACCATCTTTGCCTGGCGTGAGTTTGATAAACGCGCCGAAGTCTTTAATTCCGACAACTTCGCCGTCGTAGAGTTCTCCGATCTCAGGCTCTTTGACGATACCAAGAATAATAGCCTTGGCAGCTTCGCCGGCAGGTCCTTCGACGGCGGCGATATGCACGGTGCCATCTTCCTGCACTTCGATGGTCGCACCGGTTTCTTCCTGAATACCGCGAATGACCTTGCCGCCCGTACCGATGATGTCGCGAATCTTATCAACGGGAATATGAATGGTTTCAATGCGAGGAGCATAGCGAGAAAGCTCGCCGCGCGGGGCAGCGATGGTTTGAAGCATAGCCGATAGAATATGCGCACGACCCTGCTTAGCCTGGCTTAAAGCGCGAGCTAAAATATCAACGGATAAACCTTTAGCCTTATTGTCCATCTGCAGTGCCGTGATGCCGTTTTCGGTGCCGCAAACCTTGAAGTCCATATCGCCGAGGAAATCCTCGAGACCCTGGATGTCGGAAAGAATAACGACGTCATCGCCTTCTTTGATAAGACCCATGGCAATGCCGGAAACAGGATGCTTGATAGGAACACCCGCATCCATCAATGCCAGCGTCGACCCGCAAGCCGATGCCATCGAGGAAGAACCGTTTGACTCGAGCACCTCGGACACGACGCGAATGGCGTAAGGAAAATCATCGGTATTGGGGAGCACGGGCAAAAGCGCACGTTCCGCCAGGGCACCATGACCAATTTCCCGGCGCTTCGGAGCGCCCATACGACCGGCCTCACCGGTGCAATATGGCGGGAAGTTGTACTGATGCATGTAACGCTTGCCTTCGGCAGGATCGATGGTGTCGAGGCGCTGCCATTCGTTGAGCATACCCAGCGTGCAGATGGAAAGAGCCTGGGTCTGTCCACGTTGGAACAAACCGGAACCATGAACGCGAGGCAGGTAGCCGGGCACGATATGCAGAGGACGAATTTCGTCGGCTACACGACCGTCGGCGCGTTCGCCCGTTTCGATAACCATGGCACGCATCGCGTGTTTTTCAAGCGCTTTGCACGCCGCCGCAATATCCTTCGACCAGACGCTACGTTCGTCTTCGGAAAACTCGGTTTCCTTGATGGTCTCTTTAATCTGCTCGACCTTGCCCATACGAGAAAGCTTATCGGCATCCTTGAGAGCTGCAGACATCTGATCCAAGTGCGCATTGACGCGCTCAGCGATTACCGGATCGGCTTCGCGGATGGTGTACTCCATCGGAGTCGGATTGACGCGAGCAAGGAAGGTGGATTGCTTTTCGCAGAAAGCGGCAATGGCTTCTTGCCCAAATGTCATAGCGGCAAGCATATCTTCTTCAGAAATCTCATCGGCGCCAGCTTCGACCATGGAGATATAGTCGGCCGTACCGGCAATAGTCAATTCCACATCGGAGCTTTCGGATTCGGCGAACGTCGGGTTGACGATGAATTCACCGGTTTCGGTATTGCGAGCGATACGTACGCAAGCGGCAGGACCGTCAAACGGCGCACCGCCGACGAGCAGAGCAGCCGAAGCGCCACCGACGCAGATACAGTCAGGCGGGTTTTCGCCATCGGCAACAAGTGTGGTAGCAACTACGTGAACTTCCTGCTTAAAACCATCAGGAAAGCCGGGACGAACCGGGCGATCGATCATGCGGGCAGTTAAGATACCCTTGTCGCTCGGACGCGCCTCACGCTTGAGATAGCCGCCAGGGATGCGCCCTACCGCATACATCTTTTCCATAAAATCGACGGTCAGCGGGAAGAAATCATACTCTTTTTGAGTTTTTGAAACCACGGCCGTTACCAACACCGTGGTGTCCCCTTGAGTTACAAGAACAGCACCGCTTGCCTGTTTAGCCAACTCGCCGGTCTCGAATCGATAGGATTTTCCGTAAAGTTCGAAGGATTCAACTATTTTTTCCATGCATTCTTTCTTTCTCTTGTCCTTGCGCCCAAGTGCGCAAAGCTTCTTCAGGGACAGGCACCGCCTACGCCCACGAGCAACCCCGCCCTCTTGGCGAAAGTCGACCGTTATACAAAAGCCCGCTAGAAGCGGGCCGTTTGTTTAGAGATTGTCGCGAATACCAAGTTTCTTGATAAGAACGCGGTAGTCTTCAGCATTGCGATTCTTGATGTAAACGAGCAAGCGACGACGTTTACCGACAAGCATCAAAAGGCCACGACGGGTATGATGATCTTTTTTGTGGCTCTTCAGGTGTTCGGTCAAATTGCGAATACGCTCGGACAAAATAGCAATCTGAACTTCAGCAGAACCAGAGTCGTGCTCGTCTTTACCGAATTCCTTGATAAGCTCTTCAGTGCGTTCTTTGGAGATAGAGTCTTTGTTAGCCATATCTTCCACCTTTCCTGTGCGCGAGGGCGCATCTTTTCGCTTTTCACTGGGTAGGCAAGCGGTGGTGCATACCAACCAAGAAAAAAGTACGGGTGCTGCTTTTTTACAGCTTGCCTATTGTAGGGGTTTTAAAAAGACCGAACAAGTCTCTCTACTGTTTGCACATGAAAAGGAAGTTTACACGCTGCCTTTTCTGAATTCAGCCTTGAAGAAAAATCTCATATAGTGCCCGAACACATAAAACACCATACCCGCCGCCAAAACGGTTTCAAGAAGCACCACCACGTTGAAGAACTCGGGCACCGCGTATCCGGTGGTGCTCAAAAAAACGAGAGTATGCGCCAGCGCGAAAGCGGTGATGACAAAAGGGAACGTCATTGCAGCGTAGCTCGGATAAAAGTGCAATCGAAGGAAATGAGGTAAGCGAAAGAGAACCATTGCAAACAAGACCTGGGCCAGTACCGCCAAGACCACCACAAAAGCGATATTCGGATCCTCTGTCACACTTAAATAACCGGCAAGCGAAAGGCTCATCGGCGCGGCATAGATGCAGAACAGCGGACGCGCCGGTTCTGGAATAGGGTGCTTCATATGACGATAGGTGATAACGACCAGCAGCACGAGATAGCAGGCAAAGCCAAACCAAAACAAGATACGACCAAGCGCTTCCATGCCGAAAGCGGGAGCCGTAACGCACGCTACAATGATGCCGACATACGTTATGAAATAGGTCGGAAATACTTCATGAAGCTTAAAATGAGCGATGAAGGCGAAGCTAAACCATCCGATAAGACACAAGTGCGCGATAAGAGCGGCCACCCACAATACGAAACCAAGATCATAAGCGAACGGTGCGATATAAACCGCCAGCTGCATAAGAGCCATGAAGAGCGTCGCACTGACGCTGGCGAGAATGGAATCACGTAAATCTTCACGGATATTTTTCGGAAACATTATAATTTTAGCGGCAACCATGACTACCAGAAAAAACGAAAGAACGCCGCAAAGAACATGGAGAACCTCTGTGTAGGGCTGCAAAAGATTGCCAAGGGCAGCAAGGCCAAGGGCAACCCCCGCAGTGGGGATCGGTACTTTTTCAATGATACGAGCACTATGATTTGACACCAAAATATCCTTTCGTTCATGATTTAAAAAAAGCCGGAGCTAGTTTTCGATCCCTATCTTCCCACCATACAATCAGAAATAAAACTAATTAATTATTATGATTTAATAAAGTTTGCTTATACTAATGAACGATATAAGCCAAAAACAGGAGGTGTCCGTGCAGGACTTTAAAATGCAAACATTTTTAAGCGCGTGTCGCACCGCAAATTACACACGCACGGCGGCAGAGCTAAACATTACCCAACCAGCGGTATCACAACATATTTCCGCCCTGGAAAAACACTATCAAACAAAGCTTTTTACCTACCAGAATAAAAAACTTACCCTTACCGCCTCAGGCATCATGCTGCGCGACATCGCGATGACCATAGAGCACGATGAGCTGATGTTGCAGGAAAAAATCTCCCATATAAACACGCGCATCCAACACCTTCGCGTTGGCATGACGCTCACTGCAGGCGAATACCTTTTAGCGCTACCTCTGGCTCGCTACCTTAAAAAACACCCGAATATACAGGCACATCTTCTTTCATCGGGAACGGAAAACCTTTTGGAACTGCTTCGAGACGGCAGTATCGACTGCGCTTTCGTAGAGGGGTATTTCGATAAAAGCGATTTTGATTGGAACGTGTTTTGTCGAGAAAAATTGGTGGCAGTATGTGCGTATGGACATCAATTCGCCTCTCCTGATGTGCGTACGATCAACGACCTTTTAGGAGAACGGATATTGATACGAGAGAAAGGTTCGGGAACCCGAGCTGTTTTAGAACACGCCCTTTGCGAGCGCAATCTTTCCCTGGCTAACTTTTCCCAGCAAACCGAAATCACAAGTCTCAACATCATCAAAACCTTTGCGGCACAAGATTACGGGATTGCTTTTCTTTATGAAGCAGCTATTCATTTTGAACTTGCAACCGAAAGGCTTGTTCTCATAGAGTTAAGCGAGGCCCCCACCGAGCACGACATCACTTTTATCTGCCTGAAAAACAGCGCGTTTCAAGAAGAGTTCCAAAATCTATTTGATGAATTGAAGGCCTATACCCTCTAAAAAAACGGAGATAGCGCGAGTAAAGGGAGTTTCACCGCAATGCTTTAAAAAGATCGCAGGTTAAAAGGAAATCGAGAGATTTAAGATTTGAACCTATATGCTCCTTGATCCAATAATGACAAAAACGCAAAACAAGCAGTGAAGTAGCGGGGTCGACACGCAATTCAACCACTTCATCGATTGTGGCATGGAGCAAGGCGCCCGCCCAACGACAGGTCTCTCGCGCTACCGATACCGTATCGACATGAGGTGCACACGCATCGCAGATCACCCCTCCTTCACGATAAGAAACCCGCAAAGGGTCAGAAGCGCTCAGGGCAAGGGGGGCGGCGCACGCAGCACACCGAGAAAGCGAAGGACGAAAACCTGAAAACGATACGGTTTTCAACAGATGAGCGGCGGTTATGGCGGGAGCAAAAGACGACTCCACACCTCCAAGCGCCTTGAGGCATACCTGCGTCAAGGGAAAAACCTGCGGAGCAGTGAGCCCATTCTGCGTCACCTTGTTGAGCAGTTCCGCCATGGGTGCCGCCGCCGCCGCATGTTCCAAATCATTGCGAACCGCAGCATTGCTTTCGATGATCTGCGCTTCTTTGACGATATCAAGACTGCGGCCAGAAGCGCATAGCACTTTTGCACACGAATAGAGCTCAAGTCGGCTGGCAAAGGGACTTTTTGGTTTGCGCGCCCCTTTGGCAACCACACGAATTTGCGAACCATCTTCAGCCAGCAGCGTAAGAATCAAATCCGTTTCGCCCAGTTTTGTTTTCTGCAGCACGATCACCTGCGTACTATAAGTTCGTTGCGCCATCGTGCCTCACCTCATACCGCACGAAACGAATAAAGCGCAATGGCCTGTCCTATAATCTGGTTGATATCCCACGAGGTATCCGAACGCACTTTGGAAAAAGGATCGTTGATGCGCAAGGAGCCATCACCATTGAGTCCGACAATCACAAAAAAGTGACCATCATTGGTGAAATCACCCGGACCGACATTGCAGATAACCGCCTCCCCCGCACGCAGACACGCGCGCAGAGATTCGGCATCGAGGGGGATATTGCTCGCAGAAAGCCCCTGGCCGGCAGCCTCTTCGATAAGAAAAGCGCCATCGGTGCCCTTATATTCATCCATATAGCCGTCGCGCAGTGCAAGTTCGCCCATGGCGGCAGGGCTCATGTCGTTTTTGCCGGTCAATCCCTGATACACCATTGAAAAGGAAGTCGGACAACACCCCGTAAGACCGAAGGGAGCAGAACTATAGGAAGTATACCCCCAACGCTGATCCCACTGTTGCAACAAAGGAATCGTACCCTTCACGACAGGATCGTTGGAGGGAGAAGGGGTGGCGGCGGGATAGGATTGAGGAAAGTTGCGCACAAAAGGAAGGGCGCTCGGTTCGCTAAGTGCCAGTTTAAGCGTTTTGTATTGCACTTCAGGGCCGTCGAAAGCATAGTCTTGCACGTGGCGGGCTATCCAATCGATATCGCTATCGGTGGGAGCCGCCGCAACCAATGCCGCGCCGAGATCGGGATCGAAATAATCGGGGATGACAATCGGTTCAACCGGCGGATCATCAGTAAGCTGCGTCTCTTGTTCGGCCGTGGCTACCGGCGGTTTTTCAGGGCTTTGGCTACAGGTGCTAAAGCCGCCAAAAACAAGACCGAACAAGAACAGCAGCATCACAGCACAAACAACGATAACGACCACCTTTTTTGGTGGAGCGCTCGCCAACGCGCGACCTGCCGCAGCAAACGCGCTGCTACCTTGTTTTTGAGCTTCGGAGATAAGGGAAGCAAAGGTGCTGCGATTCGCTCCCCCTTTAACGTACCCCTGCTTTTTGGTCGACGGGGACGCATCGCGCGCAGTGCGCGTTTTTAGACGCTCACGAGCCGCATGCTTGCCATCGGCGAGAGCCTGCCCACGACGCTCATCAAGGCGTTGTTGCGCCTGACGTTTGATATCTTCCGGGTCGTCAAATCGTGACATAAGGGCGCTTAGATACCTTCCCCATACCCAAACCGACGAATCTGATTGAGATCACGTCGCCAGTTCTTCTTCACCTTCACATTGAGATCGAGAAAGACACGGCCTTTGAGCAATACTTCCAAATCGTGACGTGCTTCGATTCCGATTTGCTTGATAGACGCACCACCCTTGCCGATAATGATGCCCTTCTGGCTGTCGCGCTCAACAAAAATAGCGGCATGGATACGATACAGATCGGTTTTCTTCACGTATTCCATTTCATCAACCACCACACCTATGGCGTGAGGCACTTCGTCATGGAAGCTTCGGAGTATCTTTTCACGGATGAATTCGGCGACGAGCACCTCGATCGGCTGATCGGTTTCCACGTCGGCCGAAAACCATTTCGGACCCACGGGAAGCGCTTCGGAAACTGCCGCTATGAACCCTTCGATGTTTTCGATCTTCTTCGCCGACACCGCCACGAAGCTATCCCAATCACCTAATCGTGCAGCACGAACGCGCTGAACCTCAAGGTCGTTATCGCTGACCAGATCGGTTTTCGAAAGCACCAATATCTTCTTCGCGTGAACGTTCTTCAGTTGCTCGGCTACCCAAGTATCCCCTTTGCCAATGGGCTGAGAGGCATCGATTAAAAAGGCCACAACGTCGACGTCGTTGAGCGTGGCAAGCGCCGACGTATTGAGTTCTTGCCCCAGCGCATCGTGGGGTTTATGCAAACCAGGCGTATCGACCATCACCATCTGGTAGGCAGGGCGGGTTAAAACCGCGCGAAATCGATGACGGGTTGTTTGCGCGGTGTCAGAAGTAATGGCCAGCTTCTTACCCATGATAGCGTTGATCAGTGTCGATTTACCGGCATTCGGGCGACCGACTAAAGTGACAAAGCCCGAATGAAAGGGAATTTCATCCGTTGATTTCGGTAGTATGGTGTCTTGGATTTCGTTTGACACGGAAGTCCTTTCAGGAAACATTACATAAAGGGGCACAACGAAAATGCATTGCCGAACACGATGATGCCAACGAACAGAGAAGCGATAGACAGAAGCAAAACCGCTCCTGCAGCCATATCCTTAACCGCTTTGGCTAAAGGATGGATTTCGGGACTTACCAGGTCAACTAAATCTTCGAGGGCGGTATTGAAACACTCCGCCGCTAAAACAGATCCCACGCAAAGGATAAGGGCAATCCAGGAAAGAGCGTTGAGTCCCACGATAAGACCGGCGACGAGCGCCACCACTGCGATGGCGGCCTGGACACGGATGTTGCGCCCCTGCTTAAAGGCAGTCGCTATCCCGCAAAACGCATAGCGAAATGATTGAACGAACCCGGTAGGCGGCTTCACGCCTAGCGCGCTTCCCACGCTTCGAGCAGCTCTGATTCGAGACTCTCCATGCGCTGAGCTTCCTCATCTTCAATATGATCGTAGCCGCACAGATGAAGCAGGCCGTGAACCAACAGCAGACTGATTTCCTCTTCGAAGGTCGTGCCGAATTCGGCGGTTTGGGCAGCTGCCACGTCGGGGGCGATCACGACATCCCCCAATTCGAATACGGGAGCCTCCACTTGCAGCGAAGCTTCCAGATCATCCATGGCGCCGTCGCATTCAAAGGACAAAACATCGGTTGGACCTTTTTTACCGCGGTATTCCTCGTTGAGCTTGGCGATGGCTTCGTTGTCAACGAAACTGATCGATACCTCGGTATTGAAGGGTTTATCCTGACTGCTCAAAACAAACTGAGTCAATGCCTCAAGTGGCAGCGTATCCATCTTTTCTTTTTGATAATCATAATTGATCTGAATATCCATCGCGGGGTCTCTTTCTCTTATTTTTGGGGATCGGTTTGCCCTCCCCCGTTCAGTCGATCATAGCGCGATAACGCGCTATGCAGTGCAGGTGGCGCGCTCGTAAGCCGAAACGATGGCAGCAACCAACGAGTGACGCACGACATCTTTGCCCGTGAAGCGCGCAAAGGCAATATCGTCGACACCCTGCAAAATCGCCTCGACGCTTTTCAGACCCGAAATCCCCTTCGGTAAATCAAGTTGGGTCACATCTCCCGTGATAACCATTTTCGAACCAAAACCCAAACGGGTCAAAAACATCTTCATCTGTTCGGGAGTGGTGTTTTGCGCTTCATCCAAGATGATGAAGCTGTCGTTGAGCGTACGCCCCCGCATGAAGGCCAATGGGGCGATTTCAATCACGCCGTCTTCGATCAACTGGTTCGCACGTTCCATATCGGTCATATCAAACAGCGCATCATAGAGAGGACGGATATAGGGATCGACCTTTTCCGAAAGAGTTCCCGGCAAAAACCCCAGACTTTCTCCCGCCTCAACCACAGGGCGCGTCAAGATGATGCGACCGACTTCTTTGCGTTTAAGCGCAGCCACAGCCATGGCCATGGCAAGATAAGTCTTGCCCGTACCTGCAGGGCCTATGCCAAACGTGATCGTATTTTTACGTATCGCATCAACATAATATTTCTGACCGGCAGTTTTCGGACGAATTGCCCGCCCCCTATACGTGAGCAGAATATCGTCACGCAAGACGGCAGGGGCAAATTCTCCTGTGCGCAAAAGATCGATGGCACGGCGCACGTAGTCAAGAGTCGGTTCGCTGCCAGCATCAACCATCTTGATCAGGTCGGAAAACAGGGCTGTCAGCGTTTGTATTTCGATAGGATCGCCCGAGAGATCGATGGTGTTGCCGCGCACCGTGATGCGAGCCTGATAAGCGTCCTCGATCACCTTGAGGATATCATCCGCCTGCCCGACGATGAGCGCCATGTTCACGCTTTCGGGAACGGTAAGGGTAATGTGTGTCTGATTTGTCATGCGGTTATTGTATCACGGAGTTTTTCGGTGAAAAGGTACGTCACTGAATCCCGATGAAAGTGAATGCGGGCAGCCAGCTGGCGACCAGGCGCTCAGGGGTGCTAAAGAGTGAGGGGTGGCAGGGGCAGCGGCGCTAAATTTCCCACTATTGCTGTGGGTGGCACGGGGATTTCAAAATAGCTTTCGGTGGTGCCATGGCCGTTTTGCTCTATGAGCACCTGCTCTGTGCTGCCCACGCGCTGGCCGTAAGCTTGGGTGCGCAAGGCGTTTGCCACCTGGTGCAAGCGGGCCGTGCGGGCAGCTTTGATGTGCGGGGTAACCTGATCGCTGCGCGCGGCAGCAGGTGTTGTTGCCCGCGGTGAATACGGAAACACGTGGATTTTCGAAAAGCGGCAGCGCCCGGCCATCGCCAAGGTTTCTGCAAAATCAGCTTCGGTTTCGCCAGGAAACCCGACGATGATATCGGTTGAAAGTGAAAGCGTGGGCAGGGCAGCATACAGGGCATCCACCAGCTGTTCGTAGGCTGCGGCCGTATAGGGGCGCGCCATTTCGCGCAAAACTTTCGTAGACCCCGCTTGCAGGGGCAGATGCAGGTGGCGACACAGGCGGCCATCTGAGTGCGCCAACAGGGCAATAAGCGCTTCGTTCACATCGCGTGGTTCAATGCTGGAAAGGCGGAAGCGCACAGCGGCTGCTTCAC
>JAVWCK010000012.1:0-30557 GCA_036649035.1 Raoultibacter sp. | reverse complement strand
GCATCGGCAAACGAGCCCACCCCGGGCAACACGATGGCATCGGCAGCGGCGATGACCGCCGGGTCATCGGTAATGCGCGCGTTTCCTCCAGCGGCATAAAGGCCGCGTTCGACGTTACGCAGATTCCCCTTGCAATAATCGACGACCGCTATCACAGCGACCCCTTTGTCGAAGGCAGAATGTCAGCGATGCGGGGATTGAGGGTCACGGCCTGGCACAGCGCACGACCGCACGATTTAAAAACCGCCTCGATCAGGTGATGCGAATTGTCGCCGCAGATGCTGCGGATATGCAGGGTGATACCCGCATTGCCGGCAAGGGCGATCATGAATTCTTTGGCAAGCGTCGTGTCGAAAGTCCCGATGATTTCTATGGGCAGATCGACCGCGTAGTGCAGCTGCCCACGCCCCGAGATATCGCAGGCGGCAAGCACGAGGGTTTCATCCATCGGCACATACGCCGACCCGAATCGCGTGATTCCCAGCTTGTCGCCCATGGCAGTTGCAAGGGCCTGTCCAAGCACGATGCCCACATCTTCAACGGTGTGGTGCGCATCGACTTCGATGTCCCCCTTTGCGCGAACCGTCAAATCGAACAGCCCGTGGCGGCCGAACGCATCGAGCATGTGGTCGAAAAAAGGCACGCCGGTTTCGATGTCGGTCTTGCCCGTACCATCGAGATCGATGCTGAGCGTGATGTCGGTTTCCTTCGTCGTGCGCGTGATATCCGCCCTGCGCGCACCAGCAGCAACAGTGTCCACATTATCCCCTTTCAGGCAAGAGCGCCTGCTTGAGAGCGGTTAAAAACAGCTGGTTTTCTTCAGGTGACCCAATGGTCACGCGCAGACAATCCGTCAGCCCGGGTGCTTTCGAAAAATCACGAACCAGAACCCCTTGCCTATAGAGCTTTTCCCATACCTCAGCAGCATTTGCCGTCTTAAACAGGATGTAGTTGGCATCCGACGGATATACCTTGACGCGCGGAATCTTTCGCAAGGCTTCGAACGCCACGCCGCGCTGCTCGATAATCTCGGTAATACCGCGTGCGAAACTGTTGCGGTTTTCGTAAACACTGCACGCCACCAACTGCGCCAGCGAATCGACCGAATAGGGCTGACGCACTTTGATGAATTCGGTGATGACATCAACATCGCCCAAAATATAACCCATACGCATGCCCGCCAGACTAAACGCCTTTGAAAACGTGCGCAACAACACAAGGTTTTTGTGCTGAGCCAGATACGGCCGCATCGAAGTACGTGAAAACTCGAAGTACGCCTCGTCGACCATCACCAAAGCATCGGTCGATTCGAGCAGTTTCAGCAAAAAGCGCTCGTCGGCAAGCTTTCCAGTAGGGTTGTTCGGACTGGCGATAATCACGTAGTCGATATCACCCTGCGCCATGCGCGCAAGCACCGCTTCTTCGTCGATTTCATAATTTTCATCTCGATCGATGTTGACCACCGTCGTACCCGTGAGGCGCGCATTGTTTTCGTAAACCGAAAACGTCGGAGGAATATTGAGGCAGGTACGACCCGGCCCACCCCACGCTAAAGCGGTATTGAACAGCAGCTCGTCGCCGCCATTGCCGATCAGTACGTTTTCCTTTTCCAGACCATTTGCCTCGGCTATCAATTCACGCAGCTCGGTTGCGAGAGGATCAGGGTAGCGGTTGAATGAAAACTTCTTCATGCGCTTCGTGATTGCATGACGAACCTCGTCAGGGATATCCTGCGGATTTTCGTTGGCGGAAAGATACGCCTGCGCCGGCAAATACTTCGGATCGTAAGGAACCAGATTATCGAGCTGAGCCGAAGATCGACGGATGCTATTCATCGATTTTCCCTCCGAACACGCTGCCCGTCTTCATCAAGTTACACCGCAGCTCGACGCTTTTCGCGTGCGCCCACAACCCTTCATGGTTGGCGATGGTCATGATTGCTTCAGCATCGTTTGCAAGCGATGCTGCGGAATATTGTATGACACTCGACTTTTTAACGAACTCATCGACGGAAAGCGGCGAAGAAAATCGTGCCGTACCGCCCGTGGGCAACGTGTGATTTGGACCCGCAACGTAATCGCCCACCGCTTCGGGTGTCCATTCGCCCAAGAAAATCGCCCCGGCATTACGAATCAATCCCAATAAATCCATCGCATGGGCCATATGCACCTCCAAATGCTCAGGAGCGATGATATTGACCGCATCCATCGCGGAAGGAACATCGGGACACACGACGATCAGACCCTGATCAACCAGGGATGCCGTCGTGATTTCGGCGCGCGTGGATTGTTCGGTGTGCACTTCGATGCAGCGTTCGACTTCATCGGCGTAGGCTTCATCAAAGGTGACCAGGTAGCAGCTGGCCAGCGGATCGTGTTCGGCCTGCGCCATCAAATCAATAGCGACCAGCGCTGGATCGGCCGTGGCATCGGCCACGACACACACTTCGGAAGGACCTGCAACCATATCGATACCGACATCGCCGGAAACGATCTTTTTAGCGGCTGCCACAAAGGCGTTTCCCGGTCCGGTGATCTTATCGACCGCTTCAATGCTTTCGGTACCATAAGCAAGCGCCGCCACGGCCTGTGCGCCCCCAACGCCATACACTTCGGTAACCCCCGCAAGGCGGCAGGCCTCAAGGATGGCCGGATCGAGCGTGCCCTCCTTCGAAGGCGGCGTAACGCACACGATGCGCCGTACCCCGGCAACGGCGGCAGGCAAAGCGTTCATGAGCACGGTTGAGGGATACAGCGCGCGTCCGCCGGGAACGTAGATGCCGACCGAATCGAGCGGCTCGATCTTAGACCCCACCAGCGCACCGTCTTCGCGAATAGAAAACCAGCTCTGCTGGCGTTGCCGCTCATGAAAATCGCGGATCTGGGCAGCAGCATGCTTGAGTGCGTGCTCAACCTTCGGATCGACGTGAGTGATGGCTTCATCGATCACTTCATCGGATACACGAAACTGCTCAACGGCCACCCCATCGAACTTTTCCGTATACTCGCGCAGGGCATCATCGCCGCGACTCTTCACGTCTTCGACAATTTGCGTAGCGGTCATCAGAGCTTCCGCATTAAATGCTCCGGTTCGGTTGAGGTGTTTTTTTTGAAAGCTTTCCCCTGCTTGCAAAATAATGCGACGCATGATTACTCCTTCGTTTGCTTCTGTAGTGATTCGGCCACAGCTCCGATGCGTGCATCCATCCGAAATGCGCAGGTGTTAGCAAAAAACCGCGCGGTCGAAGCGAGCACCTCATCGACCACGACCAGGTTATTTTCGCGTAACGTGGTACCGGTGGCCGTGATGTCGATAATCCGCTCAGCCATACCCGTCAAGGGAGCCAGCTCGATGTTTCCGTGCAGTTTGACGATTTCAACCTGCATGCCGATCCTTGCATAATACGCTTTCGTGATGCGCGGATACTTCGTTGCCACGCGGATGGAACCCAGCTTACGGTAATGGGCAGAAGCCACTTCACCAGCACCAGCAGGTTCGGCTACGATAAAGCGACAAGCTCCAAACTTCAAATCGACCAGTTCGACCACATCCAAGGCAGCTTCAAGCAAGGAATCCTTCCCGCAGATGCCGCAATCGGCAGCACCGAGGGCAACGAATGCCGGGGCATCGGTAGGCCGTACGATGATATATTCGACACCGGGATTGCGGATGATCAGCTGGCGACCGGGATCTTTGAGCCCCGTCGTATCAAGACCAGCACGCGTCAGGGCATCGATGGTATCGGTATTAAGCGAACCTTTAGGCACGGCAATGCGTAACGGTTTTTCCTGCACCGCATCGCCCATGGCAAGCGCGGCCATAACCTGCTCCAAAGAAAAAGCAAACCCGGCGGCGGGACGATTTTGACCATAAGCCGCCAGCATGTTGTCGTAGCGACCACCGCTTCCAAGCGGAGTTCCCAACCCAGGGACAGAGGCCTCGAACACGATACCCGTATAATAATCAAACGAGCTCATAACTGAAAAATCGACAGAGACGCAATCAGCAAGACCGTCTTCGACCAGATAATCATAGGTTTTCTCGAATTCATCCAATCCACCTGCGCACCCAAGCGGCGTCACTAAAGCACGCACCGCATCGATGGCCGACCGTCCCCCGCGAATGTGCGGAAGCATTTTGATGGCAGCCGAAAATTGAGAAGGAACTTCGGGCTGAACAACCAGATCGTCGAGTTCAACGAAGTTCGAGGAATGATACGCTTCCAATACCGAACGCTTCCACGAAGGAGAAACCGGGCAAGCTTCCAGGAGCGCACGCAGCACGCCAACACTACCCAGCGCTAAGTTGAAGTTTTTCACGCCACACGTAACCAGAGCCTCAGCAAACAGACCGACCAGTTCGGCATCGGCTGCCGGACCCATCTCGCCGATCGACTCAACACCGATCTGCGTCAATTCACGCGCACGTGCCTGCTTGTCGGTTTCGCGGAAAACACGCTGGGTATAACGATATTTGAAAGGACCTGATTCGTCTTTCAGGCGCGTTGCGCACATCCGCGCAATCTGCAGCGTAACGTCAGGGCGCATAGCCAAAAGATCACCCTGAGCATCAAAAAGCTTGAACGGAGCGCCGGGAATGCGTCCACCCGCTTCCATAACATCCATCACTTCAAGGGTTGGCGTTTCTATCGGTAAATAGCCACACCGCGCAAACCTCATCTGCACGTTATGACCTATTTCTTCACGCACGCAGGCCTCTTCAGCAAGAATGTCACGGAAACCCGCAGGAGTCACAAAATTCATGGATGTCGCTTCTTTCAGTAGTCTCATAGTAGCGATACTCTATCACGCTATAGTGCTAAAGCAGAGCGAATAGGAGCACCTCCATATTCCCTACAGATTATAGCGCGCTAAAGAATCTCGAGAATATCAGAAAAACGGGCGCATAGCGCGTCGGGATCCTGTTCGCGCAGCACTTTCTCGGAGAACATCCCCCACAGCGCGGCAATGGTGAAACAGCCCGCATCGTTTCCGGCTTGCATGTCAAAGGGGCTGTCTCCCACATAAACACAATCCGCAGGTAAGCAGTGCAGAAGTTCCGCGCCTAGCCGTACCGGTTCGGGATCGGGTTTGTGCGCCATGGTATCATCGGCCCCTACCAGGCAATCGAAGTACTGCGCCATATCGAAAAGCATCAGTCCGTGATGCGCCAACGCGTGTCGCTTCGAAGTGACCACCCCGAGCAGATAGCCCTCTTCTTTCAGGATCTGAAGCGTTTGAATGCATCCGGGGAAATCCTTAACGCGTGTATCGTGAGCTTCTTGCATGTGCTCGCAATACACGCGGCATAATTCATCATGCACCGTTTGATCGTCGGTAAAACCCCACATCTGCGTATCGAGAGGCTGCCCCACCTTCGCCATAAGCACTTCGGCAGGGATCTTTTTATCGAGCACCTGGGCTACCGCGTAGCGAAAGCATTCCAACAAAAGATCATGGGTGTCGAGCAGTGTCCCATCCAAATCGAACAGAATAGCCTTCGTGCAACGTTGCATATCGTTCCTTTACTTACGGCATAAAATAGCATGGGCGGAAAAGCCGCGACCAGATCGCATAACTTTGGATGCCCGTCGCGGAGAGCGCTTGTCTTAAAAAAGCTGTTTTACCAGTTCACCTGCTGGTTTAGCCATGCGATGAACAAATACCATCGCTTCTTGTATCGTCGCTAGTTTAACCAATTTCTTCTCGCCCGTTTTGCGGCGTTTGATTTCGATAGCCTCTTCTTTCAGTCCGCGCTTGCCCACCACAATCTGCAATGGCCATCCGATCAGGTCGGCGTCGGCAAATTTAACGCCTGCGCGCTCATCGCGGTCATCGATAACCACTTCGATACCGGCAGCGGCAAAATCAGCAGCAAGCCTTTCGGCAACAGGATAGACTTCAGCATCACCTGGACTGGCCAGCGGAATGATGCATACGTGCGCCGGTGCCAGGGAAAGCGGCCAGAACATGCCGTTTTCATCGTTGCACTGCTCAACCACGGCCGCCATTGTGCGAGAAATTCCCACGCCATAGCAACCCATGAGAAAATGCTTTTCGGAGCCGTTTTCATCCATGAACGTAGCGTCCATGGTCTGAGAATACTTATCGCCCAGCTTGAATATCTGGCCAACCTCGATACCGCGGGCGCCCTTAAGCGGCTGCCCGCAAGCGGGACAGGCATCCCCCACCTTCACCGTGGAAAGATCCCCCCAAGCATCAACCGTGAAATCAACACCCTGCTCGGCGCCGACGAGATGATACCCGTCTTCGTTGGCTCCTACCACCCAGCGCTGAATCGCACGCAAAGATTCATCGGCGGCAATACGCACACCCGCAGGCAAACCGACCGGACCCATCGAGCCCTTCGCCAAGCCCGCTTTCGCCATTTCCTCATCGGTCAGCGGCTCAAAACCGGAAGCCAACCGAGCAACCTTGCATTCATTGACTTCGTAATCACCCGGCACGAACACTACCCATATGCCACCTTCTTCATCCTTGCCGGAAAACGCCTTCACAGTCGCCGATTCGTCGCACTTCAAAAATGCCGCTAGATCAGCAATCGTATGAACCCCCGGCGTAGCAATTTTGGTCTTTTCCTCGGCAGGATAGGCGCAAGGATGCGGGGTGCAAGCCCCCGCCTCGCTATCCGCCGCATAGCCGCAGTCGCAATAAACCAATTCGGCCTCGCCCGTATCGGCCAATGCCATGAACTCCTCAGAAGCATTGCCTCCGATTTGACCGGGATCGGCATCCACGATGCGATAAGCAAGGCCTATGCGATCACACATTCGAACGTAAGCTTCGCGCATGTCGTTGTAGGTTTCATCGAGACTCGCCTGCGTGGCATTGAAGCTGTAGGAGTCCTTCATCATGAATTCCCGTCCGCGCAAAAGACCGAAACGGGGACGAATCTCATCACGGAACTTAATCTGGATTTGATAAAAATTCTTCGGCAAATCACGATAGCTGCGCAGCTCGTTGTCGATGAGGTCAGTGATAATCTCTTCATGGGTAGGGCTTAAGCAAAACTCGTTTTCATGACGATCGACCACACGCAATAGTTCTGGACCATACACATTCCAGCGGCCGCTCTTGCGCCACAGATCAGCGGGCTGCACGAAAGGAAGCAGCACTTCCTGGGCACCCGTTGCATCCATCTCTTCACGAACGATGTTCTCTATTTTATGCAGAACACGCAGCCCTAGCGGCAAAAAGGAATAGAGACCCCCTGCCTCTTTACGAATCATACCCGCTCGTACCAGCAATTTTGCACTGGTGATATCCGCGTCGCTGGGATCTTCCTTCAAAGTCGGTGCATAGATGTTGCTCATGCGCAGGATAGCGGGATTCACGTTTTTGTTCATGCGGTATTCCTTACCTCTCCCCTATAAAAGGGTTTATAGCTTTTCGATTTCTTCCCTTAAAGTTTCTACGATAGCGCAGGCCTCAACCTTACGCAAGATTTTCCCGTGAGCAAAGATCACGCCCGTGCCTTCGCCGCACGCAACACCGATATCGGCATCTGCCGCTTCACCGGGTCCATTGACGACGCACCCCATAACCGCCACCTTGATAGGAATCCGCATAGACTGCAGGTGTTCATCGACGGCACGAGCCAGCTCAATCAAATCGACTTGGCAGCGCCCGCACGTCGGGCAACTGATGATTTCGGGCCCACGACGACGCAGGTCAAGCGCCGAAAGCAACGTCCAGCATGCACGGATTTCCTGAACGGGATCATCGGTAAGCGAAATACGCAAGGTATCCCCGATGCCCTGTTCCAGCAAAATACCCAATCCACTTGCGGATTTGATAACCCCCTGAAAAAGCGTGCCCGCTTCCGTGATGCCGATATGCAGCGGTACCTGAGGAATCTCACGCGCCAACAGCCGATAGGTGGCAACGGTGGTCATCACATCGTGCGCTTTGGCGGAAACGACCACATCATAAAACCCTTGCTGCTCGCAGAACCTCACATAGTCAGATGCCGATTGCGCAAGTTTTTGCGGCAGACTTAAGTCGCTTCGCGATGCCAGCGCCTTATCAAGCGACCCGGCGTTCACCCCTATACGAATAGGAATCCCCGCTTCGCGCGCTGCAGCCAAGACCGTTTTGGTTTTCTCGAGACCGCCGATATTGCCGGGATTGATGCGCAGTTTTGCCGCCCCGCGGCGGGCAGCCTCAATGGCGAGATCCGCTGAAAAATGAATATCGGCGATGACGGGTAAGGGGGATGCGGCGCATACCGCCTCGAATACCTCGAGGCAATCCGTGCGCGGAATAGCCATGCGCACCACTTCACAACCCGCTTCAGCCAACGCTTCTATCTGTGCCAGATTGGCACAGATATCGTGAGCGGGCGCATTGAGCATCGATTGCACCACGCAGGGCGCTCCAGCTCCCATAGCCACATTACCGACCATGATGTGCCGCGTTGCCTTATTGGGCTTTTCTTGGAACTCCATGTAACGCTAACCCCAATTCCCAAAGATAAATCGCTGTATATCCTGATTGAGCATAACGATAAACAGTCCCATGAACAACACGATACCCACCATACTCAGATAGTTCAACGCCTTATATGAAATGAATTTACGACGGATTTTCTGGTAGATCTCGACTACGAAACGGCCTCCGTCAAGAGGCGGGATGGGAAGCATATTCATGATGCCCAGCGATACCGAAATCATGGCCATAAAGGACACGAAATTGACCGCCCCCTGTTCAGCGGCGGTTTTAGAAAGCACTGCCATACCCATGAGCGACGTCGATTGGGAAACGGTTTCAGCAGCCGTCATCGGGTTGAAAAGCCCCACAACCGCACCGATAACCGCACCGATGTAGCTAAATCCCGCCACAACCGCCCTAAAAGGATCAACGGTTATATGCTGCATTTCACCCGTTGTCGGATTCTGCATGTCGAAACCGACAAGAGAATAGATAATAACGAACACGATCATGGCAAACAGCAGATTCATGGCAGGACCCGCCAACAAGATCAACGAGCGCTTCCAGAAGGGCAAGAAACGATATTGCTGGCGCGCTTCGCTTTCGAAAAACGCATGCGGATCATCGAGAACGCGTACGGAGCCCTCCTCAAACGAACCACGCAATGCGGGCGTACGATACGTGTTGTATTCATCCTTACGATCGGGCGGGCACAGCGTGCCCCATTCGCTTAGCTCATCGAGCGCACTGAAGGCCTCTTCATCGGTTATCCCCAAATCGCGTGCGACATCTTCCATCAACACCGTACCGTGGGCATAGGCATAGGTGCTCACCTGCTCTAAGTGAGGGCTTTGCTCCCCCACTTCCATACCGCACACCTTGGCGTAACCGCCCAAAGGAATAGCCGTAATACCGAACTTCGTACCACGCCAGGTAAACCCGATGCGCGGTCCGGGCAACCCCAGCATGAACTCGGTTACCCGCACACCGAAAGCGCGCGCAACAAGATAGTGCCCGCCCTCGTGAATAAACACAAGAACACTGAGCACGATCGTAATATATATGACCATCAAAACAATATCCATGTTTAACCTTTAAGAAAGGGAAAGTCTTCCAGTGAGATAGTTTGACGCAGAAATCCGTGAGGCAGCATCCACTTCGGTCAACTGTTCCAAACTCGTAACGCATTCTCCATGGTGTGCATCCATGACCGCCTCAACGCAATCGGCGATAGCAAGATATGAACACCGACCCGCCAAAAATGCCGCCACAGCCACTTCATTGGCCGCGTTCATCGCGCAGGGCAAGGTGCCCCCCGCACAGCCCGCCGCACGGGCAAGCGCCAAACAACGAAACGTATCGGTGTCGGGAGGGTAAAACTCAAGGGAACCCAAAGCGCAAAAATCTAGCGGAGATACGGGAGCGTCCCAACGCTCCGGATAGGAAAGCGCAAACTGGATAGGGATACGCATATCGGTTGTGCCCAGGTGAGCCTTCACCGAACCATCGGAAAATTCAACCATGGAGTGTATGGCGCTTTGCGGTTGCACAACCACGTTAATCTTATCGTAGGGCATAGAGAAAAGATGGTGCGCCTCGATAACTTCGAGACCCTTGTTCATCAGCGTCGAAGAATCAACGGTGATCTTCGGTCCCATATTCCACGTAGGATGCGCCAGTGCCGCTTCGGGCGTGATGGCACGCAACTGGTCGCGCGTAAACCCTCGAAACGGACCTCCGGAAGCCGTTACCCACAGCCTGCTTACCTCGCGCGCGCTTTCGCCAAGCAGACACTGATAGATCGCTCCATGTTCGGAATCGATGGGCACGAGCGTTTCGTGGGTGGCCATCGGCATCAGCAAATCTCCGCCCACCACAAGTGATTCCTTGTTGGCAAGTGCCAGCGTTTTTCCCGTCGCCAGCGCTTCATAGCTTGCCCGCAAACCAGCAGATCCGACCAGGGCGTTCACCACTACATCAACATCCGGCAGGTGCACCAAGTCGACCACAGCATCCGATCCGAACCCGATATGCACCTGCGCATGCCCGTGTGCGGCAGCCGCCCTATCGACCAACTGCGAGCAATGAGGATCTTGAATCAGCCGCTCATCACCGAGCGCCAAAGAACCGACGCTAAATTCATGCGCCTGCGAGACCAAGGCGTTAACGTGCGCATAAGCAGCCAAACCAACGACCTCGAGTCGATCGCTATGGCGGCGTACCACGTCGAGAGTCTGCGTACCGATTGAACCTGTCGAGCCCAATATGACAATGCGCTTTTTAGAAGACATAAGGAATGCACCCTCCTACCACAAGAAGAACCGCAGAGGAAGCCGATGCTAAAAAGAGCGAATCACAACGGTCGAGTAACCCACCATGACCGGGCATGATAGTACCGGAATCCTTGAAACCCGAATTGCGCTTAATGCGACTTTCCGCCAAATCGCCCAACACACCCGCCAGGCCGCAAACAAGCCCGAACAACAACGCCTGCCACCAGTTCATAGCGATACCGGGGATAAAGGTCATTCCGTACCAGATCAGCATCGAACCTGCCAAGCCGGCAATGAATCCTTCCCAACTTTTCTTGGGAGAGGTGCGCGGAGCAAGTTTGTGGCGACCTATCTTGCGCCCGACGAGATACGCAAACGAATCGTTGGCCCACACACTCAAAAACACCAACAGCAGCAGCACGCCACCCCAAGGATCGGGCAGCGACGTGCGCACGAGCATCGCGCCCGAGAGCAAAAGCCCGCAATATGCTGCGCCAAAAAAACTCACACCCACATCGGATATACGAGCGCGCATCCAAAAAACGTACCACACCAACAACAACAGCAAAAACACCGCCGTGACAACCATCATGCCGGAAAGCCCGGCAAGCCACATGCTGACCGGATACAATGCCGCCGCAATAACCCCCAAAAACTCATTGGGAAGCTTTGCATCGGCGTGCAACATATAGAAAAATTCGTTGGCTGAAATGCCCGCTAAAACAGCAAGCAGGAGCACCGTGGTGAAATCGTTGACCAGGATGCACACCACCGAAATAGCTACATAGGCAAAACCGGTGCGAAAACGAACCTGTAAGTTGGAGGGGTTGCGCAGTTTTTTTGGCGTCTTCTCGAGCGCCTTCTGTTTCAAGGTCTTTTTGTTAAGACTTTCTTCATCTGCAGAAACGTGGGTCTGCTCAAGGGGGGATGCGGGAGGTTTTTCCATAATCTATACCGCCCCGAAGCGACGGTCACGTGCTTGGTAATCTAAAAGCGCGCGCAAAAATTCATAGCGGTCAAAATCAGGCCACAACACCTCGGTGCAATAGATTTCCGTATAAGCGACCTGCCACAACAAAAAATTAGAAATACGCATTTCCCCACTGGTACGAATCATTAACTCGGGATCGGGAACGTGTGCCGTGTACAGGCAATTCGAAAACGACTCCTCGGTCAGTTCGGGCACCGTGCAACCTGCCTCCTGGGCACTGAGCGCCTCATCGGTATAACGGCGCACCGCATCGAGTATCTCGAAGCGACCACCATAGTTGACGGCGACGACCAAGGTCATGCCCGTATTGTTTTTGGTTTTTTCCCAGGCGCTCGCAAAGGCCGCACGGGTCTTTTTCGGCAGCGCTGCCAGGTGGCCAATCGCCATGACCCGCACCTGCTTTTCATGAAGACCGTCCACTTCCGCCAGCATGGTTTTAGCGAACAAATCCATCAAACCCGTTACTTCATCCTGAGGGCGCTTCCAGTTTTCAGAAGAAAACGAATAGATAGTGAGATAACGCACCCCTAAATCAGAAGCACAGCGAATGCTTTCGCGCACCGAATCGATGCCGGCTCGATGACCCTCGAGACGATTTTTCCCGCGCTGCTTCGCCCAGCGGCCATTACCATCCATGATAATGGCAACGTGCGCAGGAATACGCTCTTCAACAAGCGCGGCAGGGTCGAGACCTGCCGGCGGGTTCGGAAATATTTCAGATAGCAACGTGTTCAACACAGCTCGAATCACTCGGGGGGCAAGCTTAGATTTCCATGACCTCGGCTTCTTTTTTCTTGAAAAGCTCTTCCACCTGAGCCACAAACGAATCGGTAAGCTTCTGGATCTCAGCTTCAGAACGACGCTGATCATCCTCGGAAAAACTCTCCTCCTTCACCGCACGATCGATGGCGTTATTGGCATCGCGACGAGCGTTGCGCACGGCGACACGCGCTTCTTCCGTGTAAGTTTTACATTGTTTCACCAGTTCACGACGGCGTTCTTCCGTTAGAGAAGGAAAGGGAAGACGAATAATCGATCCGTCGTTTGAAGGGGTAACCCCTAGATCGCTTTGCATGATGGCGTGCTCGATCGTCGAAAGACAACTTTTGTCCCACGGCTCGATGATAAGCATATGGGCGTCGGGAGTTTTCACTGCCGCCATTTGATTGATCGGCGTAGGAACACCGTAATAGTCAACCTTGATACGGTCGAGAATCATCGTGTTCGCGCGACCCGTACGCACCGAAGCAAAGCTTTCGCTCAGGCCGTGAATCGCCTTATTCATGTGTTCTTCGGCATTCAGCATGATTTCGTCTATCATCGTGTTCCTTTCAAAGCTTGCCCGATCGCTCTCATTCCAAGATATATTCCCCGTAAACCTTAGCACATTGTTGCCCCTTGAGCGATAATCGCAATCACTAAGGAACAGTTTGCCGGGTAATTTATTTAACCGTAGTGCCGACGTTTTCCCCTCGCAAAACACGCGAGATATTGCCGGGAACCGTCAGGTCGAATACGAGCATGGGCATATGGTTGTCCATGCACAACGACGTTGCCGTCGAATCCATGACATGAAGCTCTTGGGACAAAACGTCCATATAGCTGATCTCGTCGAACTTTTTAGCACTCGGATTGAGCTTAGGATCGCTGTCGTATACCCCATCGACCTTCGTTGCCTTCATGAGGCATTCCGCATCAATTTCGCACGCGCGCAAAGCTGCGGTGGTATCGGTGGTGAAATAGGGGTTGCCCGTACCTGCTGCGAATATGACAACGATACCCTTTTCAAGGTGACGAACCGCGCGGCGACGAATGTAGGGTTCTGCCACTTGACGCATTTCGATAGCGCTCATAACGCGGGTAACGATATCGTGACGTTCAAAGGCATCCTGCAAAGCCAGCGCATTCATGCAGGTGGCAAGCATGCCAATGTAGTCAGCCTGTGCGCGATCCATACCTTCGGCCGATCCCGCCATGCCTCGGAAAATATTGCCGCCACCGACCGTGATAGCGAGTTCTACACCATCATGAACTATATCCTTGATCTGCACAGCCAGATCTTCAACCACTTTCGGATCGATACCGTAGCCGGTATCCCCCATGAGAGCTTCCCCGGAAAGCTTGAGTAAAACGCGCTTGTACTTATAATCGTGGTTCATACGGGCACCTTTCGCCGCATCGGTGATTTTTTCCATCTTACCCGAAAAGAAAACGGCCGCGCGTGTTGCGTAGCCGTTTCTCTTTCATTTCACCGAATGAGCAGAGCTGACACCCCGTTATGAGTCACTCAGTTATCACACCAGTGCAGGCAAACGTCACTTACCGAACCCATTCGAACGCGCAGATCCCGTCGGTGAAGTATCCGCATCGGAGCCCATCGTCACCTCCATCGACTTGGTCTCCCCTGAGCGGTTCAGCTCAATCGTCGCTTTATCGCCGGGGTTGATTGACCGAATAGCTAAGATCAGGTCATCTGCCGAAGCAATCGACGCACCATTGAACTTGGTGATGATATCGCCATCCTGCAGACCGGCCTTGGCAGCCGCCGAATCAGCGCTCACCGTGCTGACATAAGCTCCCGATGACACAGCGAAGCCATAGCGCTGGGCATTTATCGGATCAACCGTTGCCGTCGTCACGCCAAGCTGCGCATGAGTCGGTTTCTTGCCGTCGATGATCTGCTGGGAAATACCGATTGCATAATCAACGGGAATGGCAAAACCCACGCCGGAATACGTACCCGAATACGAGGTCACCATCGTGTTTATACCGATAAGCTTGCCATCTTTATCGACGAGGGCACCACCGGAATTACCCGGGTTGATCGCCGCATCGGTTTGAATCATATTCGTGTAAAACGAAGTACCCGACTGTCCGTCCAACATCGCAGAACGGCTGGTCGCAGAAACGATTCCCGTAGCAACCGACTGCTCGAGGCCAAACGGGCTCCCCAATGTCATGACCCATTGTCCAACGGTCAAGTCAGACGATTTCCCGATTTCAACTGCCGTTAGGTTCTTGGCATCTATTTTAAGCACCGCAAGATCGCTCGATGCGTCCGCCCCGACGATTACGGCTTCATAGTCCTGGCCTTCGGCGGTGACCATAAGCTTATCGGAGCCCTCTATCACGTGATTATTCGTAAGGATATAACCATCTTGCGAAATTACCACGCCGCTCCCAAGACCCGCCTGCGTCGATCCTGCTGCCCCATCGTTTGCCGCAGGCCCGAACATGCCCTGCGATGATTGATTCACATACACATCGATAGCAACGACCGAGGGAAGCGTTTTTTGCGCGACAGTTTCAGCTAAATCGGCATCTTCATTGGTCACGTTGATGGTTGAACCACCCGACCCGCCAAGCGTCGTAGACGCCCCGGGATCTGCATTTGTACTGGCCGTATAGATGCCAAAGCCACCGAAGCCGATGACGACGGCGAGCGCGGCTCCCGCAAAACCCAGCAAGAAGGTTTTTGCCCCACCGGATGTTTTTGGTGCCTTACTCGCCATCGGGGGAGTGATGGGTTGAGTAACGGGTGGCACATATCCTCCTGCATGTTGGGCGGGATGCCCGCTCGTCGCTTGATCGTAGCTGGGTCTACCGGCGGAAGACGCGCTAAACGCTTCTGTTGGCGTCGACGGGGAGGCCTCGTCGTATGAGGGCACCCCCGCGGGAGGTACCGGGGAAGCCGACCGGGAATTAGTGGAGTTGTTTTCCATATTCGCATTCTCCTGTCATATAAATACTTCTTATGTCTTAAGTGAAACTTTATCACGGCGAGGAGCGCTTCGCGCGGCCAAGAAACAAGCCGTCACCTGGCTGACACACAATTACATCATTTGGAGTACATCGACGATACGAGTATCATAGCTTGGGTGGTTTTACCGAAAAGGAGCGAATCGTGTCTCAGAATGCCAAATCTCAAAGGAGAAAAATAGCGACAGCTCTCAAGAGCGCCTATATCCGCATACTGCTTCTTCTTTTACCGATGCTTCTCGCAGCGGGCCGACATCTTTCTAAAAAGATTCAGAACGAAACCGACTACCTTGCCCCGGGATATACCTTCGCCCTCACAGTGGCGCACACCGACGCGCGATGCCTCTGCCAAAAAACGAAAACCGGTTCTTGGAAACGCATTCCCCGCGCACAAGAAGATGCCACGGCGATTACCTACCTCATCGAATTTCGCGATAAAAACTACGCCTTCGCCTGCTTCTCGGGTGGTCTAACCCTGCAAAATGCCTTGGCTGCTCGCCTGTTCACCACGCGAGGTCCCAACAATACCGGCGTCGCCCTCACCTATATGTTCACCGCGCTTCTCCACGCATTTTTCTTTTGGCGTACCGCCTATCGCACGTCTTCTACCAGGAGGTCATCTGATGCAAGCCTTTGAGTACTGCTGCCCTACAAAAATCATCTGCGGAATCGATGCGCTGAAAAAACTCGGTGACGAGATAACCGATCGCCATCTTTCCCGCCCGCTCGTGCTGACCGACGCCAATCTCGTAAAGCTCGGCATAGCCGATCAGGTCTTCGCCCCGCTCGACGAAGCGGGTATCACCTATGAAACCTTCGATCGTATACCCCCCGATTCTTCCCTTGATGTCGTCAATGAAGTCGTTGCGCTTTACCGCTCGGCAGGGTGCGATGGATTCATCGCACTGGGCGGCGGCAGCGTTATCGACACCGCCAAGGGCGCCGCGGCATCCGCTTCCTGCGCGGGCGCCGATTTCGCCAGCCTACAGGGTTCTGAAATACTCCACGACGACCTGCCGCCCTTCATTGCTATCCCGACAACAGCGGGCACGGGATCGGAAGTGACCCTTGTAGCCGTTGTGGCCGATACCGCCGCACAGACGAAACTGAGCTACACCTCGTATAAGCTCATACCTGATGTCGCCTTCCTTGATCCGGTCCTCACCCAAAGCCTGCCTCCCAAGTTGACCATAACCACCGGCATGGACGCCCTGACCCATGCGATAGAGGCCTATACTTCCCTTCAGAAAAACCCCGTCAGCGACGCCTTTGCTCTCGGAGCTATCAAACTGGTGCGCGATAATTTGTTTACCGCCTGCACCGATCCACGCAACGCAGATGCCCGAATCTCGCTTGCACTGGGAAGTCTTATGGCAGGTGCCGCATTTTCCAACGCCATGGTCGGCATCGTGCATGCCCTGGGCCATTCGCTGGGAGGGCGTTGCCATATCCCTCACGGACAGGCCATGATGATGATGCTCCCCTACTGCATCGACTACAACGTGGCGCATAAACATCACCTTGGACTCTATGGCGAACTGCTCTCCCTCATGGATCGAGAACGATTCGATCAAACCGCTCCCGCCGACCGCGACGGGGCTTTCGCGCAGCTGCTACACGACATGAACGAGCGATGCCACGCCGACTACCAAGTACCGATAGTCTTATCTGAGCTGGATATAGAGCACACGCAGCTTGAGGCCGTTGCCGAACAAGCACGCTACGATGGTGCCGCTCTTTACAATGAGCAGGAAATCACCCTTGAGGCGGCAAGGGAGATTCTCGAAGCAGCCTGGAACGGCAGTACCCCAACCGCATCGTAAGAAACGATACCGAACTGCGACGAGCCCCAAAGGGTCTCGTCGCAGCTGAGAAGGAATGCCCATGAATCAAACTACCTACACCTGTGTCGCCGACGTCGAAGTAGCGGCGACGAAAATGCGAGACTACTTTGCCAGCGGCGCAACCCTGCCTCTTGGACATCGTCGAAACGCACTACGCCAGCTCAAAGCATATCTGAAGGCGAACGAAAACCGCATTCTCGATGCACTGCAGCAAGATCTCGGAAAATCGCACTTCGAAGGCTACGCGACCGAGCTGGGTCTTGTATACGATGAGATCAATCTGTGCTTGAAAAAGATGGACTCCTGGGTGCGACCGCGCCGCGTTCCCACCCCCATTCTCCATTTTCATTCAACCTCAAAAGTCTATGCAAGCCCTTCCGGTATCGTGCTCGTGCTTTCCCCTTGGAATTATCCGATCCAATTGGCTTTGGTGCCCCTTGTAGACGCCCTTGCCGCCGGCAACTGCATCGCGCTCAAACCTTCACGGACCTCGTGCGCCACAAGCGTTCTTCTTTGTGAGATTATCGCTGCGGTGTTTCCTCCTGAATTCGTATGCGCCTTCCCCGGCTCAGGTGATATGAACGATTGGTTGCTCGAGGTGCGTTGGGATCATATCTGCTTTACCGGCAGCCCCCGCGTCGGTCACACCATCATGGCAGCCGCAGCGAAACACCTGACCCCAGTCACTCTCGAACTGGGAGGTAAAAGTCCTTGCATCGTGGACAAAACAGCCGATATACGCCGCGCAGCGCAGCGTATCGCCTGGGGAAAGGGAATCAACACGGGGCAAACCTGCGTTGCTCCCGATTATTTCCTGGTACACGAAGAGGTAGCAAGCAGTCTGATCAAGCAGCTCGAAAAGCGCTTTCACCAATACTACGGCGAAGACATCCTTACTTGCAGCGAGTGGCCCCGCATCATCTCGAGGCACCATTTCGATCGTCTCTGCGCTCTGATCAAAAACCGCAACCCCCATTCGACCATCGCCTTCGGAGGCGCCCACGACACAGAAACCCTCAAGATCGAACCAACCTGCTTGACCGGTATCACGTTGGAAGACCCCGTGATGAACGAGGAGATATTCGGACCCCTCTTACCCATCGTTACCTATAAAACACTCGATGAGGCGTTTGCCATCGTACGTCATTTTGAGAAACCGCTGGCCACCTACATCTTTTCAGACGACAAGGCAATCCAGCAACGCGTAATCAACGAACTCGATTTCGGGGGAGCCACCATCAACGATGTCGTTATCCACCTTGCAAACAACCATATGGGGTTCGGCGGCGTGGGCAACTCCGGCATGGGCGCCTACCACGGGAAAGTTGGATTCGACCGATTCACCCATTATAAGTCGACGCTTAAAAAAGGAACATGGGTCGAGCTGCCGGTCCGCAATCCACCTTTTGGAAATAAAATAAAACTACTTAGACTACTTATGCGGTAGAATACAACGTACTTGAATTGAAGCTTCCGAATTCAAGTACGTTCGCACTTTGCGATCAATCAAAGTTCACCGAAAACGGGGTGATGAACATTTTCAACGTCGCTAACATGGAACCACTCATTAAAGAACAGATTGAGAAACATCCTCCCCTTGATCTCTATCGGCTTGTCGATGTGGATTCTTACATCGTATACGATTACCGAAACGGAGAGCTCGTCGCTCTTCCGGGGCATTGCTACGACACTTGGAACAGAGGTCTTCCCTGCCGCAATTGCATCTCTCGCATTTGCATCGCCAAGAATTCGACTGTTTTTAAACTAGAAACAGTCGAAGGAGAAATATTTTTAGTCAATTCCACTCCTATGCAAGTTAAAGGAAAAACCTTTGCTCTCGAACTTGCGCGAAAAGTCACAGAAGATTTATTGGTTGCCAATGCTTCGCGCCAGGAAAATGTTGCCGTCACCGAATTGATTGAAAAAATAAACGATATGGCAATCCGCGACCTTGCGACGGGGTTATACAATAAACACTTTGCCGAAGAGCAACTCGCACGCTTGGTCGGCGAATGGACTCCCGCAACTTCGCTCATCATTGCCGTCATAGATATAGACAAATTCAAAACCGTCAACGATACCTATGGTCACATTGCAGGCGACAACGTCATCGCTCGCTTGGCCGACCTGCTTACCGCATGCGCCGAACAAGGCGGCGGTTGGGCAAGTCGTCTTGGCGGAGACGAATTCATGCTGTGTTTCTCCGGCCTGGAAAAACAGCGGGCAGTTGATCTTATTGAAGAGTTTCTCGATCGATTCAGGCATGAAACATTTGGATGGAAGGGTAACAAATTCCATGCCTCTATCAGCATAGGGATTACGCAGTTCCAGTCCGAAATGAGAAATTGGCTTGAGTTTCTCAACAAAGCCGATCAGGACATGTACGCCTCGAAAGCGAAGTCGTCATAAAGTATTTTGCCTCCGGAACTAATTCGGAGGCAAAATATAAAATAGCAGGTGGCAACACTTGCTCTCAGCTACTTCCCGCGAGGCTGCTGCTGGGTGATGCAGTGGATAGTGCCTCCGCCGTAGACCACTTCACGGGTGCGTACCCCAACGATTTTACGGTCGGGAAACAAGGCTCCAATTGAAAAAAGAGCATTGCCTCTCTTAAAAGAGATTACGAAAAAGCTACGTTTTACCTCTCGCCTTATTCCTTATGACACAATCAAAATCTAACCAAAACAAGGCTTCGAACTTTTAAAGCCATCTGCTTCGCCTTTCACGATGCGCCTTTGGGGCATAGTGTCGAAGAGCGCAGCAACACAGAGGAGCACCACCATGGATTTACCTCAGCTTATCAAAGTCGAACCCGAACAGACCGGCCTCATCGATCAACTTGCCCATATGATGGGCAAGAGTTTTTTGGAAGAGGCGTGGACACAAGAATGGCTTGCCGTTTTACCTGAAAATCGCGCACGCAAGCTTACGATAGCGTGTAGTATCATGAACTCGAACTTCACGCTTGGCGCTCCCTATCAAGCGTGCTGGGTAACGCCCGATTTAAGTGCATGCGCAGGGGGCTACCGTAAAAGCGACTTAGGTGAAATTATCTGGAACGACCTTGAAGATCAATCCTTCGAGTTGCTGCGCGCCACAATCCTGAGCGAAAAAGAAGCGCACCTCTTGGCCGCGCAAGCGCTTAAAATGGAAAGTATCTCAAACTTCAAATGGGTGGAGGATTTTGCGGCAGGCTCTGATTTCCTTCACTTCTATGCACTGGGTGTCGATACGGAAAAACGAGGCAGTGGCGCATTTCGCCGTTTGGTGGAGCCCTTTTTCACGTATGCGGATACCCACGACATTCCCTGCTTTCTTGAAACCTACAGCGACCGCCTTGAGGCGCTCTATGCCCACTTCGGATTCAAGACGGTCAAGGTGCTCAGCGACCCGGCTTTCGCCATCACTCAGCGCTGCATGATACGCTTGCCGCAAGCATAGCCGCAGTCAACGCGCAGCATCGAAGCCCAACGCACCGCACGTTTTTCCGTTCAAGACCAAAAAACGCACGATAGAGACACCACAACGATGATTAAGGGAGTAACATATGCTTTTTTATTCTCAAAAGTTATGCGAGTTTTCCCTAAACAGGCAGGCTTTAGTACAATACTAATACCCGGAAGAAAGAAGACGAGTAATGGAAACTATCGATACTATCAAAAGCATCTTGAACGAAAACCTCAATATCGCCCCCGAAACCGTCACGGAAGATTCCACCTTTGAATCGCTCAATATCGATTCTCTCGATATGGTTGAATTGGTGTGCAACTTGGAAGATGAATGCAATATCGATTTTGGTGATCCCGACGACCTGGAAACCGTTAGCGATTTAGTGAAATACGTCGACAGCCTCAAGTAAGGAACGCTTAGAGAAAGCCTACCCTTACAGGATTCAAGCAGCGCACTGCGCAGTGCGCAGAATGCGATTGTCCCCCGTTGGTTCTCTGCAGCAAAAAAAGACCCCGCACGATATCAATAAAGCGCAGGGTCGCATTGCTGTTGGGTTTATGTGTTTGCCTCGATGATGAAACTCATCAAAACCAAGGCGGAAGCACACCTACCGTTCCATGGCAAGATCAGGACAGGTGGCCAAATCAACGAGCTGGATGGCAATACAGCCGGGACCACCTTGAGTGATAAAGGCCGGCCCCAAATTGAATATCCCATGACGGCAGTCGGGGAAACTCTGCTTGATTTGCTGCAAAGCGGCATGAGCCCCTTCAAGATTATCCGCATGGCTTACGCTGATGAAATAACTTGCTTGAATACCACGCTTCATGCAATCAGAGATAACGCTCGACACTGCCTTTTTCAATGTACGTGCAATGGTCAGGCGTTCAAGCCTCTTGCGGTCAGCGGTCTGCACCATGACGGGCACCGCCTTGAGCAACCCGGCAAAGGCCGCAGCCACAGGGGTCAAACGACCACCCCGACGCAGAAATCCGAAATCGTTCGGGATAAGATAGGAATAGGTGCTTTCTATCATCGGCTTCAGCTTTTCGATAGTCGCTTTTGCCCCAAGATTTTTATCGGCAAGTTCCTTGGCGCGATACACCAAAGCTCGTTGCGGAACGCAGAGCGTCGTTGCATTAATGACATGCACCTTATCGGGGTGAGTCGCCTGAGGCACCAAGCTAGAAGCCATGTGATAGGCGCCCGAAAGGCCATCGGCCATGGCGATATGCAATACCTCTTCTTCGGTATCGTAAGCCTTCAAGGTCAAAGCAGGCGGAGGAGAGGAGCTCTTAGGAATACCGCCAGCGCGCACGCGCTTTAAGAAATCTTCCGTTGAAATATCTTCATACTCCAACCAGGTTTCAGCACCGATAGTAACCGCCAAGGGCAAAACATCAATACCTTTACGAGCCCCCTCGGCGACGGTAAGCATAATCGAAGAATCGCTCACGATTTTCATGTTCCGCCTCCTTTCTCTGTTCACTGCGCTTAGTGTATCGCGCCTCTTCGGCAAAACTCCCCACAAATCGAATTTTGTCCACTCAAAGAGAATAATTATCCTTTATACAAGGTCATTTTCCCTCTTTATCCGACAGGAGAACGTCCAGGCGCATCCCCAGTTCGATAAACTCGACAAGGGAAAGCGTTTCACCCCGACGGGAAGAATCGATATCGGCATCGGAAAATAAATCGCCCAAGTGAGAAAGCACGCGCGGTGCGCGGGGAAGGTTGCTTTGGGCAAAATATGTCTTGCAGGAATTGAAAAGTGTTTTACGACGATTGGTGAATGCCGCATCCGCCATCACGCACGTCGCGCGAACCTGTGCCGCGTCAAGCGGGATTCCCCTCGCGTCTGTCGGATAGCAACGATCGAGCTTGAGTACGGAAGATTCAACTCGCGGCGGAGGGAAAAAGTTACCCGGAGCAACAGAGAACCGGGAAACGGGCTGTGCAAACAACGATAGTTTCACCGTATAGGCACCATACGTCTTCGTTGAAGGGTGCGCGCACATGCGATCGGCCACCTCGGCCTGCACCATCACCGTAGCACTGGCGAGACTTTCAAATCTTTCAAAGAAGTCGAGAACGAGTGTAGCGGCAACCGCATAGGGCAAATTCGCAACGAATTTATTGGGAGGAGCAGGAAGATCATCCTGAGTGAGGGTAAGGGCATCTTTACTGATCAGGGTGAAACGGTCAGCGTAGTCGGCACACGTTCGAGCCAGCACGGCGGGTAGATCCTTATCTCGCTCGATGGCGATCACTTGACCCGATAATTTAAGCAAGGCGATGCTGAGCGTTCCGATGCCCGGACCTACTTCAAGAACGATATCGCTATCAGCAAGTTGTGCCACTTCGCAAATGCGCGCCACGACGCCGTCGCTAATAAGGAAATGCTGGCCAAGAGCCTTTTTCGTTGCAAGTCCATGCGCTTGCAAAACCTCGCGTGTGGCCGAAACCGAAGCAAGGGGAGAAAGTTTAGGCATCGTGTGAGCACCCTTCGGTCGATGTGCGAGCTGACGTTATAAAATCGGGGACATCACCGCTGAAACCTTTTGCAAGGGGGTCGGGAACAATCCCCACGAGGTTATGCACGTCATCGAGAGAAAAACCGGCAACGGCAAGTGCCGAGCGCACGCAACCCACCAAAGGATCAAATCCATGAGGGTCACCCCCCTCGCCCACCACATATAAGTGAGCAGGACGCTTATCGCGACTGCGCGTATTTTCCCAAAAGTAAGGCTGAAGGCGATCAAGAACCGCCTTGAGCTGCGCGGGTACCCCGGCAAAATAAACCGGCGAAATCATATGAACAACGTCAGCAGCATCGAGCAGCTCATAGAGAAGTTGCATATCGTCATCGATGATGCAGCTGCGATCTTGCTTGCACGCATCACAGGCACGACACGCTTCCACCACGTGGTCGCATACGCAAAATGCCGCAACAACAGAAAGGGGCTCCGTCACGCTCAAGTGAGCATACAGCTGTGAAGCGATAAGCGAGGTGCGTCCCTTTTCACGAGGCGATCCGCAGATAATTAGATGTCTTGCTGCCATGCGGTAGGTTTCCTGTCTAAAAGGTCGAGTGCGTTTTGATGGATATCGGCAAAAAAGGCAGCACGTGATGCCTCGGTGGCGCACCCGCGCGCATCGGCTAACGCGGCTACCGTGAAAATCGTGTGTGCCGGCCCACATTCTCTGCCGCGCATAGGTTCGGGGGTCATATAGGGGCTATCCGTTTCGCTCAAAAGCTTTTTCGACGGAATCAGCGTGATCGCCTGACGTAAATCCTCGCTTTTTTTAAAGGTAATCGGACCACCGATGGCAATATAGCAACCGGCATCAATCCAGGGTTGCAGCGTTGCCGCATCCAAATTAAAGCAATGAAGCAACGTGCCCGCCGCAGGAAAACCTTCCTGCTGCATAATCGCCATCGCCTCATCATGGGCCTCGCGCAAATGCAGGATCAGGGGCAGCCCCGACTGGTGCGCAAAACGAATCTGACGACGAAATACCTCCCGCTGCACAGGCCGCGGGGAAAAATCATAATGATAATCGAGCCCCACTTCCCCAATAGCGCATACCCGCGGATCGTGGAGGCGCTTCAACAGATCAACCTCAAGAGCATCGTCGTAGTCTTTCGCATTGTGGGGATGGCAGCCCACTGCAATGCGCACCTGCGGCACGCACGAACGCGGATGATCGGCCGCAAAGGCAGAGGCGGCCGCTTCCCCCTCTGCTATCGAAATCTGCTCAACGGTAGAAGCCAGAACTTCAGGCAGAAGCTTTTCAGCCTCTGCGCGCCAGGCAGTCAAAGCATTGCTGGTCGCAGCCGGGTTTTCGTAGGCATCTGCCATAGCCACCACGAAATCAATCCCCCATACGGCACATTGGGCAAGCGCGAGCGGGGCATCCTCGAGCAAATCGAGGTGTGCGTGCGTATCGGCGACACCCGCACCTGCCGGCAGGAGGGGAGCCTGAACAAGGCGCAACTTCCCTTTCTTTCGTTTTTCGCGAAAGCAAGCATCCCGGAAAAGGGGTTGCTGAGGCGCGGAGGTTTCAAGAGGCTGCGTCGGTTGATCAAGCTGACCCCCCGAAAGAACCTCTGCGCCTGTCAAGCCCTGGGCACGTCGCTGACGTGCTTCTTCGCTAATCGATTGCAAGATCAATAGCTTTCACATCGAGACGAGGAAACAGCGGATCGCCCGTTTCAACCACATTGCCCGCAGGAAGACCCCCCCACTGCGTTGCCGCCTCGATATCGTTCACCGTCGTGATATCGCCCAGCGATAAGCGGCGAAAGACCTCAGCGGAAGTATGGGGAGCAAGCGGAGCCAGGTAAAGCGCAATAATCCGAATCGCCTCAAGCGCGTTGTAGATAACCGCCGCTAAATCGTCAGCGGTTTCTTCCGATTTCGCCAAATTCCACGGCGCCGAATCTTCCACATACAAATTCACACGACTGGCCAACTTCTGCACTGCCGCCGCTGCCGCCGAAAAATCGACGGAGGATAGCGCAGCGTCATATTCGGCGTAAAGCGCATCAGATAACTCACGCAGCGGATTTTCGGCAGCGGCTATCGGAGCCGTCGGAACACGACCTTCGAAGTATTTATCGGTCATATTGAAGACGCGAGAACACAGGTTTCCCCAGGTATTGGCCAGATCAGCATTGTACACCTGAACCATACGCTCAAGGGAAATGGAACCGTCGTGACCGAACTGCACATCACTCATGAAGTAATAGCGATAGGCATCGACACCGAATACCCGGATGAGATCTTCCGGTTTGAGCGCATTGCCTTTCGATTTCGACATCTTTTCACCCTTGGTCAACAAAAAACCGTGACCGAACACCGTATGCGGGATAGGCATATCAGCCGCCATCAGCATAGCCGGCCAAATAACGCAATGAAAGCGGGTGATATCCTTACCGACGAAATGATACTGCATCGGCCAGCGCTGCTCGAATTCCTCGGCACGATCCGGGTCTCCATAACCGATGCCGGTCAGATAAGCCAAAAGCGCATCGGCCCACACGTACGCTACGTGTCCCTCATCGAAGGGCAAAGGAACACCCCAATCGAACGTTGAGCGCGAAATAGAAAGATCTTGCAGACCGCCCTTCACAAACGACACGATCTCATTCCTGCGCGTTTCCGGGCGGATAAACTCGGGGTTGGCGTCATAGAAAGCAAGAAGCTTGTCCTGAAATTCAGACATCTTGAAAAACCAGTTCTCTTCCCCTGAGGCGCGTCGCACAGGACGCTTGCAATCAGGGCATACCAGTTCACCTTCGTCGTTTTTCTCAAGATCGCTTTCGGCATAATACGTTTCTTCATGTACGCAATACCAACCCTCATAGGCGCCTTTATACAGATAACCCTTGTCGTAGAGGTCGGTCCAAAATTTCTGCACGGTGACCGCGTGACGGGGCTCGGTCGTCCGCACGAAATCGGTGTAGGTGATATCGAGCATATCCCATGCATCGCGGAAAGCGGGTTCCATAGAATCACACCACGCCTTTGGCGTCATGTTGTTGCGCTGGGCTACTTCAGCCACTTTCTGACCATGTTCATCCAGGCCGGTGACAAAGGCGACATCGTAACCGTTCATGCGTTGATAACGCGCTACCGTATCGGCCGCAATCGTCGTGTAGGCAGTGCCTAGGTGCGGAGCCGCATTAACGTAATAGATGGGAGTGGTAAACGAGTAAGTTCCTTTAGACATGATATATTCCTCTTCCTGGTGTCGCCGCCGATGATGCCGCGCACCGCATTGATAAAACTTGCAACCCACGTCGCATCAAGCCATGGCACAACGTAGCGCACGCCTCTGCTTCCCCGGGGAAATGCGCGCGGGCTTTATTCTACCATTCGCTTTCATGAAAATATCTTCCTGGACAACTTCTCCGTTTGTGAACGAGCAACTGCGATTTAAAGCTTACTCCCCTTGCGGGAAAAAGCCGAATTTCAAAGCAAAGCAGGTAGATAAGCACTACGCTTTATTATCCGCAGCCTTTGCTTCTTCCGCCTTTTGTGCGCGAGCATAGCAAATCGCACCATAGAGTGCATAGTCGTTTTTATCGATATGGCTCGCCGAGTTTTCTTTTTCGGTTTCCCCTAAAACGATTGCTTCAGCATCATCAATGACATAGGTGATTGCCTGCGGAAACGAAACCTGCAAAAAGGAGCGATATGCACGCAAATCAAGATCGACATTGGGAAGCACCCGCAGCGAATCAGCCTGCGCCACCGTTTCGGAAACAGCCAAACCGATCGCTTCGACATCTTCCGCATGAAGGGCGCATGTCGCCAATAGCGCCTCGAACTGAACGGCCATCTTGGCAGCTGACCCATCGGCGCGAATCTCTCGTGTCACAAACGATCGCTTGCCCAACAGCTTTTCTTCGGAAGAAAACAGGCCGATCTTGGTGTGGGGCGCACCCACATCGATACCGAGCAAATATCCAAGATGCGCAGGCGATGGTGCCGCCTCGATAGGCTGCGCCTCCGTTTTAGCGGGCACGGCAAATTCGCGGCGTTTGATAAAACGAGTCATCGCAAACACCAACGCAAACACCGCGAAACTATCGATAATGCGGTCAAGCACCAGCGCCAAAAAACAGGCCGGCAGCGCGGGAAAGCCCAATCCTGAGAAGTAAGCCATGAAAGCACGTTCAGCAGACGAAGTGGGTACGCCATCGGCAAGAGCATATGCCAAAGCCGTTGAGAGAGCGGCGCACACGATCACAAGGTAGAATACCGCCCACGCAAGGGATTTTTTCGTAACCTTCTTACCGCGCGCGAACAGCACGCCATACACCAAAGCAACGATGGCACTAAGGAGGTAATAGAGCAAGGTACCCGCATCAGCCTGAATCACCGCAAGATATAAATTGTTGGCATAACCAACCAATAAGCCCGCAGCAGGTTCTAAAAGAAAAGCAGCAAGCGCGGTTCCTGTGGTATCGAGCCATATCGGTAAGCTGAAAAACGAAGAGAGTTGATAGAGCCCTATATTCAAAATAACGCACAGTGCCATCATCTTGGCGTAATAAATTCCTTTGGGGTGCACAGCTGCATAGGCCTTGAAGTTTTCGTAACCACTCAAAGGGGTGCCCTTGAAAGATCCCCGTTCGGCGTGGCGGAAATAAGCAACCTTATCTTCCTGGCTTCGCCGAATCTGCTCCAAAAAACCACCGGTGATGATACCTGCGGGAAGTGCGATGATAGCGATACCGAACAACGAAGATACCATCGAAATCGCTTTCCCCAATTCAGTGTGGGGATACACGTCACCATAGCCCACTGTTGTCAGCGCGGTGGTTGCCCAATACAGGGCATCGAAGAAGTTTCCAAACGTTTCGGGCTCGTTGGCAAACATCATCAAGCCTGAAATAAAAATGTACATGAGCGCAACAACGAGCACCGAAAAAAGGGTCTTACGCTCAGAAGCGAACACGTTCGCCACAATAGTAAGGTTTTTTGAATAACGAAATACCTTCGTCACCCGCAAGACGCGTAAAAATCGAAATGAGGCGGGCAGTATACCCAGCGAAGGCAGAATAGCCAGCAGATCGATGAGGGCCATGGGGGTAAAGGGATAAGCAGCAAAAGCCTTCCACCCCACCTTCCCCGTACGTAAATCATGGGTAAGCCACCGCAAAATATAATCGAGAACTAAGAGGTAGACCGTGATCACATCCAGCATTTCAAGCGCAGGAGATGTTTCTTTGAACATGAGAGGAGTAATGCTCAAAAAAGCAATGACGACGATGAACAGATCATAGCTGCGACTCACTTCATCGCCCGGCTGCGCACGCTGCACTATTTCAAAGATTCGCTGCCTCATATAAACCGTGTACCATCCCTCACTTCCGCCACGCAAAATCACCACGCGGCTCCACCGCTCCCTGTGGCGTTCATTTTACCCCATAAAAGACAAACTTTTAAAGGAGCTTACGAGCAGCTCTTCGGCAAGGTTTCTCCCCCGTCCGTACAAAAAAGAACCTTCTTGAGCGATCTGCGCGACTGGAGTCGAAGCGCCCTCTTCCCTGCCTGGCGTTATGCCTAAAATGTGAAGAGGCAGATGCTTCAAAAACACATATCAACTATAATGGGCTCTCGCGCTTACGCGTAGAAAAGTAACCGATCCGGCGGTTACGTTGAGGGAACGATTTGGCCGAACAACCCGCCTCTGGCGGTGCTGAAGCAATCAGCCAGCTGTTTCCGATACGTACAGGTTCAAGTGCAGACATGCAAGTTATGGCATTTCTCGCAGAGGTTCGCGCCGCACAGGAGTTATATGACAAACGTAAATCACAGTGTTTGGCTTCATTTTATCGTTGCGCTCTCTCTGGTCTTCGGATGCGTGGTGCTCACTCCCGAACCGGCGATGGCAGCAACCGATAACATCGACTCCGAACCCAACGAGCTGCAGGCTAAGGTCGAAGCAACTGCAGCAGCCTATGATGAAGCCGCTAAAAAGGCGGAATCGCTACAAACGGAAATCGACAAAAACGAAGTGCGCCTTGCCGATATCCAGACGCAAATACCCGGGCAGCAAGAAAAAAGCGATAACGCCATGAAAACCCTTTACAAGTTTCACCAAGAAGGGTTCTCTCTGGTAAATATGCTGATCAATACTGAAAACCTCGATGAATTCCTCACGACAATCGAGTATCTCAGCTTGATTCAAACCAGCAATCTTAACGCAATGGATCGCATGCAGACCCTACAAAGAGACCTCGAGAACACCAAGCAAAAGCTCACCACGACGAAAGCGGGAGCTGACGCACAGAAAGAAGAAGCCGAAAAAGCTCTCATAACCGCTCAAGAAGCACGCGAAGCTGCCCACCAAAAAGCCCTGGCTGAAGCGGCGGCACAAGCGGCTCAAGTCGAAGCGGCTATGCAGGCAGCAAAAGCCGCAAAAGCTGCCGAAGAGGCAAAAAACGCACCGCAAACCACACCGCCAACCGACGTCCCTTCCTCTAGCGCGCCAGGACCTTCAGACGTGAACTGGGCTTCCGATAAGGTCACGTTCGTCAACGAATGGACGGGACGTATCGATAACTACCTGGCCGGATCTCCCTTAGCTGGTCAAGGCAAAACATTTGCCGCAGCCGCCTGGGATTATGGAGTCGACCCACGCTGGTCTCCCGCCATTTCGAACACCGAAAGCTCCAAGGGGCTTTACTGCTTTAGATCCCATAACGCCTGGGGATGGGGTCAGATAGATTGGGGAAGCTGGGAAGAGGCTATAAACGCGCACGTACGCGGCCTCGCACGCGGCTATGGATCCACCATCAGTTACGCGGCAGCCCAGAAATATTGCCCTCCCAATGCGGATCATTGGTACACCTCAACGCTCGCTCAGATGGAAATGATCTAACAACTATCCCCCGCACCAAGCAAAAGCTCGCAGCGATTATGCTGCGAGCTTTTTTGTTGCACGGTAAGCAGCTCCCTCTCCCCCGCCACGAAGAGAGAGTTACCTCCTGCGTGCCGCCCATTCATTGCCGCCCGAGGTAGCCAACACGCAGCCATTCATAGGTAGGACGCGCGCTGTCACAAGGCGAAAGACGGCTTTCCCTAAGTGCACGTACTCTCCCGTACGTAAACGAGGAAAGACCGTCTTTTAATGGGCAGCAACTCCCGGGTTGAAGGATTTTTTAAAAGAAATATGCTGCAAGCGAGCAGATTACGGAAGACGATATGAGCAGAACATTGTGAGCCCCTGCTTCATGTCGATTTATTTTTCGTGGGTCGGGGCCGATAATGGT
>JAVWCK010000011.1:0-34412 GCA_036649035.1 Raoultibacter sp. | reverse complement strand
CATATAGGTAGTTTTCACTCCTTCAAATACGCTTACATTACCGGCCGTTTTGTGAAAAACCTCTTCGCCACGACCACCTCTTGTGAGGCTTAAGCCCTCTGCCACGCTTGGTGAAACGCTGCAGAAAACCCACTGACACCACCTGCCATTTCAGGACTACTACGCCCGCGCGCTCATGCACGCAGCGCTTACATAACGTAGAAGGTAATGGCAACAAACTGGCAGATGCTGCCCGCCAAAACCCATAAGTGAAAGATGGAATGCATATAGGGTATTTTCTTGAACACATAAAAGACGGCACCGATGGAATAGCACACGCCACCGCCCACCAGCAACCACAGACCCGGCGCGGGCAAGGCCGCTATCAAAGCCGGCAAAAACCACACGATGCACCAGCCCATAAGCAGATAGAGCACCGCAGAAATCCAGCGCGGTCGAAATACCCAAAACGCTTCACAGGTCACGCCCGCAAGCGCCAAAGCCCATACGGCAACACACAGCCACATACCCCCGGCATCCGCCAGGGAAATCAGGCAAAACGGCGTGTAGGAACCCGCTATAAATAGGTAGATAAAGCTGTGGTCAAGCACCTTGAACACACGCTTGGCCTTTTCGGCGGCGATGGCGTGGTACAGCGTTGACATGACGTATTCCATCAACATCGAAATGGTATAGATAAGCGCCGCAAACAGGTATATGCCACCGCCATCATCGAGCGCTTTTACCACAAGAACAGGGATGGCTGCCACGGAAAGCAGCGCGCCCACACCGTGCGTGACGGAATTGGCGATTTCTTCGCCCAGCGTGTATTCGCGCACATTATGCTTTTTATTTTCGGCATTGGCTTGTGTGCCCGCAGGCTCATCGGCCAACGCTCGAGCGTTGGCAAGGGTTTTCGGCTGGAATTGCGAAGGAGTCCATGCACGAGGTGCAGGATTCGTACTTCGACCGCCTTTCGAGTCAGATGTGTTCTGCGGTTTCATATTCACTTACTGTATCACATTTCCCTTGGGACGTACCCAGTCAAGCCACTTTTGAGCATCTTCATCACAAACATCCATGAGGCGCATCGTAGTGCCGCCCACGCCCGCCGCCGTGCGCGCATCGATCGTCGTCACGTGAACAGCGCGCTGGAAGGGATTGGTGCGCAGGCTGCCATATTGGATTTTCTTGCGCGGGAAGCTGATGCTTTCGCGCGAAAGGCCTCCGTTGGTCACCTGCATGAAGTGCGCGTTGTAGGCAAAACTTGAGCCCTTATACCACAGCACGGCACCCACGGCATCGATGATAACGAACAGCACGCCGATAGCATAGAGCACAAAACAGGCTCCGTTGAGCACGCTGTGTCCCTCAAAAGTGGCAGATATGCCGGGATCCGCTGCTACCAACGCCGCAGCATTTCCCACGCTGACCGAAAAACCCTCTTGTTGTGGGTTCACGAAAACGATCGCGTCACCGAGGGGCACCATCATGTTAAACACGATTTGCACGATGGCCACAAAAAGTATGAGCCACATGCCAAACCCCTGCCACGTGCAGCGGCGAATAAGCGCACGGCGCAAAGCCACCGGCGCAACGGGAATAGTTTTGGTGGGCATAGCGGCGTATTCGGGCACAAGGCCTTCCAAAAGGGAAGGCACGCGCGCAAGCTTTACAAAAGGGTGAACGATCAGGCCGTGATTTTGCGTGGAACTTTCCTGCGCTTCGGAAGATTCTTCCGATGTCGAATCTATTTTGCCCAAGGAAAGTTCGCAGTAGCCAAAACAGCGGCGAATGAAGCCCTGCTTGATGATGATGGATTGCACGCGGTCGATATCGACCCCGTGAAAACGCCGTTGCAGCAGACCTTGTTCGACTTCGATGCGCCTGTCGCGGCGACACGCATGAAAGCCGCCGTAGGAAATGCACGAACCGATGATGGACCCCACCCACAGCACGAAAAGCAAGCCAAGCGCGAACACCGCGCCGGCAGCAAATACGTTGCCGCCAAACAGTTGAGCGCCGGATTGCACCACGCGCGTGGCAACGGGCTGGGCGGCACCAAGCAGCAGGGGTGCCAGCTGCCCCGCAATCTGCGCCACGCCGGCCACCAAGGAAATCACGATGATGACGAAAGCGGTGTTATTGGAGGCACCCGCTAAAAACAATTCTTTATTGGTCAGGCCATATTCATAGGTGACCTGGCCGGTATCGACCTGCTGCCCACCGAAGATGCCGCGCACATCGCCCATGATTTCGGCCGGTGCATCCAAAATATTGGAGGCACCCTGTGCTTGCGTCGGTGCCTGCGGCATCGCCGCTGCGACATTTTCTTGCCCCAAAATAGTTTGCTTGCGCGCGTAGAGTTCGTGGCGCAATATTTCGGCATCGGTGTTGCGCAGGTAGGGCACGACGATGGCCTTGTTGTCTGCGCCACCCGCCGTGTCGATATGCACCGTGCACACGCCGGCAAGGCGCTGCAGCACGCTGGCCTGCTCGTTGACGGATTGCACGCGCTGATAAGGCACGTGCACGCGCTTTTTATTAAGAATACCCGAATACAGGTTGAATTCTTGTGGTCCCAGTTCGTAATACAGGTGCTTGTAGGAAATAATCTGGTAAATCGTCGCGCAGATAAGGTAGGCGAACAGAATGCCCCCGGTGGCAAGGGTGGCAATACTAAATGCTTCGCCCGCTGCGGCGGCGTTGGCAGCCCGCATAAACGATCCCGCCGTAGTTATCAGCAGGACGGCTAGAATAGGGAAGACAAGGCGAATGGCTCCCAGCCAGATATAGCTATGGTTAACCTGGTGCTTTACAAGACCCGTAGCCGGGTCTTGTCTTTCCGCTTGTGCTTCTTTTTGCGTTTCCGCCATCATGGCCTACACGTCCTCTTGAGCCATGCGCGCCAATTCCGCTGCCCTATCGCGCAGAGATTCGGCAACTTCAGCCTCAAGACCAGGGATTTCGTGTTCACCCGCAGCCGTAGAAACCGTCACGCTGGCAAGGGCAAAGGCGCGCAGAATCGGCCCTTGGCGCGTGTCGGTGTTTTGCACGCGAATAAACGGAATGACGATACGCTTGCGCCACACGATACCGCGCGCAATGTCCAGATAATCTTGCGTAAGTTCGTAGCGCCAGCGGGCAAAGCGAATCGGCGGCAGCACAACCAGCCACAAGATAAGCGCCAGCACGAACACGATTGCTTCCCCCACAAGCACAATGGTGTACCACGAGGCGGGATCGGCAACCGACATAATAACGAAGGGTATAAAGCAGCACAAAAACGTGAGGGTGATCCACACGGCATCATTGATGCGCCATACATTTTTAACTTTGGGATTCAATTGATTCTTCGGTAATTCTTTCATGCACATCCTTTTCGTTTTGCGCTGAGGTGCCCCTACGCCAGGCGTGCGCCCACTTCTTTGGCCGCAGCCGCCTTATCGAAATTGCCGCCGGTCGCCTTCGTAAGCGCGCCCATAACGCGACCCATATCCTTCTTCGTTGCTGCGCCTGTTTCGGCAACAACCTGGTCGATTAAAGCCACCAGGGCATCCCCTGAAACTTGCTGGGGCAGATAGCCTTCCAAAATGGCAACCTGTTCGGTCAACAGATCGGTGCGCTCCTGATTGTTGCCCGCTTTGATCGAACCTTCGAGCGTTTCGTGCGTTTGTTTGATCGTGCGTTTGAGCATGGTGTCAACATCTTGCTCGGTGATTTCACGTCGTTCGTTGATTTCGATATTTTTGATTTCACCGTGAACCTGACGCAAGATGGACAGGCGGATTTTGTCGTGAGCCTTCATTGCCGTCGTGATTTCTTCATGCAGTTCAGTGTAATTCATGCCAACCTCTATTTCCCCGCACGCAGCGCGGGATTATTTTCCACAGTCATTTCATTGTACCGCAAGCCTCCCGAGAACCCTGACGCTTGTCACCAATCCGCTAAAAACATCGCTACAGCAACGTATCGAGCTGAGAATCAACGGCGGCTATACGCTTGATATGCGGACGAGCAATCAAGACACCGCGTGCCATAACCAACGATACGCTACGCAGCGCCGTCAAATCTTCGAGCGGGTTTACCTCAACCGCGATGATATCTGCGCTTTTACCCACTTCGATACTGCCCGTTTCATCGGCAATGCGGGCGATGCGGGCATTGCCAAGCGTGGCGGTGTGCAGCGCAAAAGCCGGGGTCACACCCACGTGTTTTGAAAAATAGCACAGCTCGCGCCACATATCGTAATGCGTGACGAAAGGGCAACTCGCATCGGTACCCAGTCCAACGGGCACTCCGGCAGCCAAGCACTCTTTCGCACTTTGAATGATGCCAGCCGAAACGATTTTGGCGTTATATTGAGTCAAATCATTCATCATCGTTACCGAAGGATCAAGCTCAGCGAGGGGTATAGCAGGCGAAATCGTGCAGATATCCGCGCTCCCCCTTTGCCGATAAAGTGCAAGTGTTTCTTCCGTTGTGGCGGCACCGTGCTCCACGGTGTCAACGCCCCCTTCAAGAGCGATACGCACCCCTTCGGAACTTTCAGTATGGCTTGCAACGTAATACCCCTGATCGTGCGCTTCGTCGCACACCGCCTTGGTTTGAGCTAGGCTCATCTTCACTTCGCCCGGCTCGCCTTTAACCTTTGCATCCATCACACCGCCCGTGACGCAAATTTTGATGAAATCAACCTTATGACGGACATGCTCACGCACCAAAGCGCGCAAATCCTCTTCTTCTGCAGCCGTCACCGCGAAGGTACCATCACCGTGACCACCTGGCACCGTGATTGCCGGACCGGACACCAGCAAGCGCGGCCCTTCGATCTTTCCTGCATTGATGCGATCGCGCAGCCGCACGTCCGACCAATGGAAATCGCCCACCCCGCGCACCGTGGTCACTCCGGAGTTTAGCTCGTTGGCCGCCCCCGATCGAACCATGGAATCGAGTATGCGCGCGCCCAGCGCGGTCTTCGTGATCTTGATAAGCGTCTGCGCGCCTCCACCCCCCGAAAGCGCCTTCGAGGGCTTACCCGTGCCGAACAGGTGCGCATGTAAATTGATTAATCCCGGCAACACATATTTGCCCGAAAGGTCGATGCATACATAGCCCGCCTCCGGTGGTGTTTCATGGTGGGTTATGGCAGTGATTTTATCACCATCGATATAGATGTTGACGTCTTCGTGCAGAGAAGCCTCTCCCGACGTCCCGTCAAACATCGTAGCGTGCGCTAAAACATACTTCATGAACAACGCCTCTCTCACAGCCCTTAAAACCTTGCCCGCATTATATCCCTTCATAATCGGTCAGGGTGCAATCTCTCTCCTTTTAGTTGCAACCAGATATCCGACCGACGACGAGTCCTTATTCGGTCAATCGAAGATCAAGGGGAAAACAGCAACGGCTTCCCACCAATCGTAGGAAGCCGTCTGGTTTACACAATCTCTTTACCGCACTGCACGTTGCGCCTTTCGCGATACGTGCCCACCCAAACTACAGACCGAGTATCCCAACCATAAAGGGAACCCAAAGCGTCATAGCCACGCAGAAGATGGCGGCAGGAAGAATACCCGCTTTAAACATATCTCCAAACGTGTAGAACCCTTCGCCATAGGTAACGATAAGCGTTGGATTTACCGGTAGTAAGAAATTGCCGGCTACGATAAACGCAAGCAACATGGTCGGAATGGCCGGAGAAACACCAAGCGAGGTGCAGATGCCGATCATGATCGGGAGGAACAGGCTAATGATAGCAGCCCCTACCGGAGCGATCGTATGAAGCAGGTAGACGAAGATAACGGTGACCAGCAAAAACAGCGTGAAGTCAAGCGAAGCTACACCGCTGTTCATAAACAGATTCGTCACGAATTTATCCGCACCAGAAGCAGAGAACATACCGCCGATGGAAAGCACCGAACCCATCATGAGAACAATCGTCCATGGCACTGAATGGCTAAACTCATCCCACGTCAACAGACTGATGCCGGGAAGGAACATAATCGCCAAACCAATGATGGCAACCGTTGTAACATTGAAGATCGGGAACCAGCTGCCAAGAATCCAGAGGATGGGCAGAAGAAGAATCATGATGAGCGCCCGAATTTCATAAGTGTTCGGCTTACCGGCATCGGCTGCAGCCTGGCGTAAACTATCGAACGCTTCTTTCTCAAGCGGTTCAGGTTTGAGAATTTTAACGATAGAGAACCAGCACAGGGGAATACAGAGAACGGCGATGGGCAGACCGACAAGAATCCAGTTCAAGAAACTAATGGTCTGACCCGTAAGCTGCTGCAGCAATCCCATAGCAATAACATTAAACGAACTACCGGCTGGCGTCACGACACCACCGATAACGGCCGCGATTGGAATGCCGATCATCATGCATTTGCCAAGATTCGACTTGCCCGGTTGAGCATTCGCCGCACGCAACACGACATAAGAAATACCCATGAACAAAACAGCTGCCGGAACGTCAGACATGATTGTTGAAATAAGCCCAGTACCAATCATGAATGCCAAAATAAGCTTCGGCGAGCTATCCCCGGTGATCTTGAAAAGCTGAGCCACCAAGCGCACGCCCCATTGCGTCTTCAACAGCAACGCGGGCAGGGCAAAGATCGCGATAACATAAAACACCACCGAAGCACCGAAGCCCGAGAAGGCTGTTTTATATTCGGCAGCACCTATCACCACCGCCATAACAAGAGCGAGAATACCGGTCACGCCAACAGGAAACGTTCCGCACACCCACAGCGATACGGCAAACAGCAAAACGCCAATCGTCATAATGCCCTGATGCGTGATGTCCGGAGTTTCCGGAATGAAAATAGAAACGATTAAAATGGTAAGAGCCAAGACAACGCCGAGGCCTTTTTTATTCAAAAATCCCTCTTTGCTAAAAAACTTCACTACTGCTTCAGCCATGTAACTCTCCTCCTTAGAAAGTAGGCAAACAGAGCAAACCCCTTAAAGTACGCGTCTTTCTATAGAGCTTTAAACAAGTCAATTGGTCCAACATTGCGATCTTCATCGACCGCGCTAGTCTCGAGCGTGCGCGTCAGATATCCTTCAGCTTCCACATAAATGCGATAGGGAGCTGCCTCAACCTGCTCAAACCAGAAATCGCCGAACTCATCGGTTTCACTAGCCTGCACTTCTCCAGAATCAAGGTTTTCAAGCGTAATCTTTGCACCGACAACCACTTCATCTTCTTCAAGATCGACGATGATGCCCGCCACAAAGCGTTTCGGCAGGTTGAGATAGTAGAAGCGAGGTCCATGGTCGTTCCCCGGTATCAAAGCATCAGCCGCCGCAATTTCGTCTGCGAAATCTTCTTCGTCTCCAAAGCGAATAGCCTCATGCGGGCATACATCGACGCAATGGGGAACCTGGCCTTCGTCAACCAGATGTGCGCAACCCGTACACTTTTGAGGCACATCGAGTTCTTCGTTGTAGAAAATAGCACCATACGGACAGGCATCAACCAATTCCCGCTTTCCTGCTGCCTTTTCGGGATCGATTATCACCAGCCCGTCTTCGCGCTTGTAGACCGCATCACCCGCCACCTTCATGCAGGGGGCATTATCGCAGTGCTGGCACATGTGCATAAGGTAGGATATTTTCACCTTAGGCACTTGCCCGCGAACTTTTTCTTCGATACGCGTCCAAAACTGACCGGTATCGGGTTGAGGCTTTGCGTAGGGCATCCAATCGTTGTCCACATGCTCATCTTTGCAAGCGATTTGACAATTTCGGCACCCGTTGCATTTTGCAAGATCGAATACGAAAACTTTTCCCATATCTCTTACGCTCCTTCCACGACACGGGCTGTCGCGATAAGCCCGCAATCGGGATCGTAATCGCGAGCGAAAGCCTCAGGATGCTCTTGAGCCAGCTTGAAGATGTCAACTTTTTCGATGTTGACCAAAAAGCCACTGGTAACTTCACCATAGGCATGCTTTGAGGTCGTCGCATACGGAGCGATCAGGTTGTTCGCGCCGCCGCGATCGAGACCGCCGCGTCCAAGGGTAATCGAATCGACGCGCGATCCGTGATCTTGATACACAACGCCGGGAGCAATGCGTTCGGTTACGCGCACGCCGCCGAGAACGCCACCGCGTTCGTTATATATCTTCGCAACATCCCCGGTCTTCAGCCCCAACTTGCCCGCATCGATCGGGTTCACCCAAATAGGCTCATACTTATACCCGTCAGGACCGGTTACCTTGCAAGTTTCCTCCATTTCGCGGAACCAGGTCACATCATCGAGGTTGGCATGCACGCGCCAACGCGGATGATTTGATACGATAAGGAAGGGATACTCACGACCGCGAGCAAGATATTGGCGCTCTTGGTGTTCGTCGCTTTCGTCAACCCAACGAGGAATAGGACCGCGTTCTTTGTCGTCGGGGAACACTTCAGCTAAGCGCGTGGAATAATACTCGATTTTACCCGAAGGCGTCTGCAGGGGATATTTTTCGGGATCATCATGGAACTGACGCAAACCAACAGGTAAATCTTCCCAGCCTTCTTTTGTTTTAAACGGGAAATACTGCTTTTCTTTGAACTCGTCAAAAGACATTTCCTTGGCGGCACCGGTATTTTCAAAACCTGCCTGGATATATTCCTCGCACGTTTTGCCGCCCATGTAACGATCGAAGAGATTCTCGTAGATACCGCCGAAGCCTTCCAGCTTCTTGGCAACTTCGCCTACTGCCTCCATGTCTGATTTCGATTCAAGACGAGGCTGGATGGCCTGACGCTCGTAATAGACCAAGTTCCACTGACCATTGTCGGAGTCGGTACCGATATCTGCGGTTTCAAACTTCGTGTTCGTAGGCAAAATGATATCGGCGAACAAGCAGTCGTTTTCCATCCAAGGATGCTGCACAATCAAAAATTCAATGGACTCATGACGCAGAGCTTCCTGCATTTCGTGTCCACCGTTCCAGCAGGTTTCCCAGCACGGCGTATCCGACCACACCATATGGATGCGCTCGTTGCCCTCAAGAGGGAAGGTAAACGGACCGCTGAACTGGTCTTCGCGAGGGAATCCAGCGCCAATATGCCCGTACCACGTTACCGGAGGATCCATGATAGCTTCGGGAATCATGGTCTTAGGAATAAAGCTCTTCGGGAAACTGCGGAACCAGCCACGATACGCCGGACTGCAATCAGGTATCTCGACCGACGGAGGCAGCGGAGTAACACTCTCCATGCCGTAAAGCGTCCACTCGATGAACTTGAATTGATTCGCACCCGGCTTACCTACACCTTGCATGCCCAAAAGAGCGACCTCAAGACGGGCAGGTTCGTGCGCGAAGCACGAGCGGATGAACGACCCGCCATTACAGTGCGCGATCGAGACGGCATGCTTTGCCCAATAACGAGCAAACGCCTTAATCGTGTAGGATGGAACGCCGCAGATTTTTTCAGCCCACTTGGGAGTCTTCGGGATTCCGTCCTCGCCACCCATAACGTAGTATTTGAAGTTTTCGAAGCCAATAGCGTGCGTATCGAGATACGCCTTATCGTAGATGTCCTCTTTGATCCAAGTGTACGCGATGGCAAGCTGCAACGCCGCATCGGTGTTGGGCAGAACCGGTATCCACTTGTCCGCGTGAACCGCATTGGTGTAATTGACATCGGGAGAAATATGGATTTGCTTGATGCCGAGCTCGGTGAACCAGAAGCATAAGCGACTGGCCATGTACCCGCCCCATCCAAGCGGAGTCGTTTCAGGATCACAACCCCAGAACAAAACAGCATCGCCATTTTGAGCAATATCAGGAATAACGTTATTTAACAACGATTGCTGCCCCAAGGGGTCCATACCCCAAATATGCTTTGCACCCCAATACCAGCCTTCCCAGCTGTCGGGCTGACGAGTTTGCAGCGTATAGCCACCGATCAGATCGAACATGCGGCTTTGGCAACCATGGGGAGCATGAACAAATTTTGTTTCGCCGTGACCGTCAAGCTCGCAAAGAATAGATGCCGGACCATACTGATCGTGTACGCGTTTTATTTCGTCTGCAATGATCTGGGTGGCCTCATCCCATGAAATACGCACGTAACCGCTACTGCCTCGCGTCTGCGGGTTGCGTTGGCCCTTAGGGTCCCAATCGACACGCTTCAGCGGGTAAGGAATGCGGTTTTTCGAATAAACACGCTTTTTATAACATAGAGATAACGGAGAAATGAGCGTTTTAAAACCCGGCTCAAATGTTTTACCGCGTGCTTCGATTTTCCACGCATTAAGATCTTCGGGCGTGTAGTGTTCATCGAAGTGAAGCGGTCTGATACGTAGTATCTTGTCTTTTTCCTCATCGATGTCTACCGTGCAGGCGTTGGTTCCAATACCGAAACTATTGAATCCCAACCCTTTTACGATAGGAGTACCTGTTACTTTATTTCCCATATCCACTCCTCTCTTCGCACCCAAACCGAAACGGCGAAGCCGCGACTTGGGTTTTGCGGGTAAGCAAGATCGTACGGTTCAATAACGTAGCGATAAGCATCTGGCGATCCACCCCCTTTTACTTGATGCTTAAGCGCCTGGAAAATTCAATGTTGATGCCTACTTTGCAGGCGCCTTAGGAACAGGTGGGGCACTGGGAGCCTTCGGAGCTGAAGGAACCGAAGGAACTTTGGGAGCCGAGGGAACCCCGGGAGCAGAGGGAACCCCGGGAGGCGTAGGAACACCTGGAGCTGGCGCTGCTTTTGCGCCGCAATTCGGGCACTCCGTAAGCGTCGGGTCAACCTCGGCACCACACATGGGGCACTTGACTGGGCCTGCATCGATAGTCGGTGGTCTGAAGCACATGGGTAGAGCTCCTTTCTCGATTTGGTAAGAAACAGCTCGTAGCCGCTTCTCTCTCACTAAAATCATACGTAATTGGAAAAATAAAGTGTCCATCTGGAAGAGTGAAAGGGGTTTCAGCTGAAAAAAACTGTCATACCGATAGACTGAAAACGGAGGCGGTCAAGATCCTGGCTCCTGACCACCCTCCCCCTCCCCTCACCTAACTCTTCCAGATTCCCCACAATAAGGAACAAAAACACGGTGCGCCCTTAAGAGAACAGCGCCACTTTTTTCTTTGTGAGCTTATCGGCAAGCTCTTCAAGCGAACCGACATACAAGCATCCCGCTTGGCAGTGATGCACGCATGAAGGATCTTTCCCTTCGGCCAGGCGTTCGGCGCAGCGATCGCAGCGGTCGGTCGGCACGGGAACGAATTCATACTGCCAATGGCGCTCGTCGATTTGATCCGGACCGATCTGAGTAAGCTTGATACCAAACTCTTCTGCCCCAAGTCCATGTTCCTGCTGACAGGCAACCTCGCAGGTATGACATCCCGTGCAGTATTCGTAATCAACTAAAAGCATCGTTTTCATGTTGCTCACTCCTCAACCTTGCTGATGCTGCACAACTGAGATTTATACGAAGCACCAAGACCCACTTTTCCAGGACGCATGGGGATAAGCTTGTTCACGTTGCACTCAAGCGTTCCGAATAACGTACCATCATTGGGATCACGCTCAGGGAACCACCAGGCGTGATCGGCCGAAACCGTGTCCTTGCGAATACGTACCGTCGTTTTCGCCTTCATCTTGCAGTCGCCAAACGAATTTTCAAGTTTCACCCAGTCGCCATCGGCAACCCCGTAGTGCGCTGCCGTTTCAGGATGGATGAGCACGGTTGGTTCAGGATGTATACGCCTCATCGACGGACTTTGACGATGCTCGGAATGGAAGAAACCCCAAGAACGAGCGCCGGTAGTCAGCACGAGGGGATATTTTTCAGCTAAATCAGGCCGCGATACAGGACTTTCGGGCGGCTCTTCAAAATCAGCAAGGGGCGAAAGTCCAAAGTAGGTCATTTCCGGACAATAGAAATTATAACGACCGGTTGAAGTGGCAAACCCTACAGAACCATCCGGACGCAGGAGGCCTTTTTCGTGCTTGTTGTATTCGAACTCAGGATATGCCCAGGAGCGTTCCTTGAGCGACTCGTAGGTAAACCCGGTCTTACGCAGCAGATAGTCATAGAAATCCTGCTCGGTATCCCAGGGACGATGCTCTTTGCCGGCAAACCGATCGCCCATCTCGTAAATGATGCGCTGGTCGGATTTACACTCGCCCATCGGCTCAATCGCTTGCGCGATCGCCGAAAGCGCATAGGGCTGATGACCCGCAATACCCATGCGTTCGCTAAAACAAGCTGCGGGCAGCAGCACATCAGCACAGGCAAGAGCTGTCGGAGTAAGGAAAAGATCGACAACCACGTTGAAATCCATCCCCTGTAGTGCAGGAAGAATACGCTGAGGCTGAGCCCCCATGCAGGAAAGCGGGTTGTTTGTCTGCATCCACATTGCATGGATACCGTAGGGCTCTCCTGTTTCCATGGCTTCGAGCAGCATGTCGGGGCTAATGGCATCCATCGATTTAAGTGCCGGATACTTATCGTTCATGGTTTTTTCCGGATGAGGAATAGGCTCGGAACACTCCGTCCAAACCGCTCCCGACGGCATCCATGTGACGCTCATATCAAAAACAGGACGCGCAGCCAACATGGTGCCGGGCTTTTCAAAATTGCCGGTAAGCGCCATAAGGTCAAAACAGGCCATGCCGGTAATGAACCCTTCGGAGGTGTGATCCATCGCAACACCCCACTGCAGGCAAGCCGATTTAGCCTTGCCGATTTTACGTGCTGCCTCAACGATGAGCTCTTCATCGACGCCGCATATCTGTGCAGCTTTGCTGGCAGGATATTTTTTGACGTGCTCTTTGAATTCTTCAAAACCATAGGTCCATAGATCGACGAACTCTTTGTCTTCCAAACCGTCTTCTATGATCTGGTTGCACAAAGCAAGCGCTAGAGCCGCATCGGTACCGGGGCGCACCTGCAACCAAACGTCAGCTTTCCCGGCAACCCAGGTAAGTGTGGGATCCATGCAGATAAGCTTGCTGCCGCGCTTCATGCTTTCGACGATCCAGTGCCCCAGCATACCGTCAGAATTGGCGACAACAGGATTGTTTCCCCATATAAGAATATACTCAGGGGCTTCCCAACGAGGGTCATCGTAGCGATCGGGGAAGAACTGGGAATAATCGCAAACGAACAGACCGCCCGATTTAAGAGCGGTACTGAAAATGCGAGGCGCGTAACATGCCTCACCCGACAAGAAACCTGTTCCGTAGTTCGGCGTCCCAAAATACTGAGCCATAAGAGGTCCATACCCGTTGATGTCACGGCCAGTACCCTGAGTCACCCAAATGGCTTCGTTGCCATAGGTTTCTATAACCTGTTTCATTTCGCGCTCGATGATATCGTAAGCTTCATCCCAGCTGATACGCTCAAAGGTATTTTTGCCTCGCTCTTCTTTGGCGCGCTTCATGGGGTATTTCAGACGATCTTTGTGATAGAGCATTTCCTTGATAGCAAGGCAACGCGGACAAAGACGCCCTTGGTTATAGGGGTTTTTAGGGTCTCCCTCGATTTTTTCAAGCACCCCGTCTTTGACATACATGAGGATGCCGCAGTTATCATGACACCCCGGACCGGTACGGGCACTAGATCGGATAACGGTCATCCCATCTTCTTCCCACGTCCACTCACGACCGCTCGGGTCGTCTTGCGTTTTTGCTTGTTCCACCTTTTTTCCCACAGCTGCTTTGCTTTCACCGTGCTGCGTTTCCGCTTTATGACCTACGTCCATAACTCCTCCTTGCACGATAGCTCGCCAACACCTTCCTCACCCTGAACACCCCGAGCCCAAACCGCACCGCACTCCCGACGCCTCTGTCGAAGGATGCAACAACGCGTTGAGCGGTCTGCATTGCCGTGGTCTTTCAGTATTGCTAGTATAGATAAATCTGATACACTTCCGTATCGTGCGGCAGTATTGAAATCGCGGCAAAGTTTGAAACAGCTGTCATACCGAAATGGTGAAAGCAGGAAAATCATGAAGGTCGGCACATCTTTGCAAATAAAAAACCAGCCGGGGACGCCCACCGACCTCCTCTATCTTTATCTGCTGGCAAGTCTCGGTTTTGGGTGCCTTATCGGTTGGGATCTCATCGGAATATTCAGCCCGGCACTTTCTCTTTTAGCCTATTGCGACACGACCGACGCAATCATTCTTCGCCTTATCAGCCTCGCCTCCCTGATACTAACTCTCGCCGCATGCGGTCTGAAAGCCGACTGGCTCTTCGAACATCGCACTAAAGCCTCCGTCGTGACGACAGCTCTTTCATTCGGGGTAATCTTGGTTGCTTTTTGTGGTCAGTTTTTCTCTATTCCTTTTTTCTTCTCTGTTATAACCTGGGTGTTCTTTGGCGCCGGAAGCGCCGTGCTCGGCGTGATTTGGTGCGCGTATTTCAGCCTCATACCAACCAGACGAACCGCCGTTACCATCGCCGGTGGCTCTTGCCTTGGGACGGTTCTGTTCGTTGTCGCCGCCGCCACCTCACCGGTCGGCATCAGCCTTCTGGTCATGGCGCTTGCCCCCCTAACCTCCCTCGGTTTACTGCTCTTTTTATTTCGGGGCATCCCTGAAGATCATATTCTTCCCATACAGGAATACCACCGAACACCGGCACTGAGCCTTTCGGCCTCATTTTCAGTGGGCGCCCACGGCATCGTATACGGATTTATTTCTTTGCTCATGTGCCTCATCAGCACACAAGCGGCAATCATCGTGGGGGCAAGCGGCATCGCGGCAAGCCTTTTTGCCATCGTGTTTTCCTATCGAGAACCCAAAATCGACGTCGACAACAGCTTCATACAAAGGGTGTCGTTGCCCATTGTCGTTGTCGGATTGCTTCTGATTCCCTTCTTCGATTCAACGGGCAAAATCGTCTGCGGCTGCATCGTCAACAACGCTCTTGCCTATTCGGCAATCATGACAAAGAGTAATATCAGCGTTGAAAATGCAGAATTTCAACTCCATCCGATCGATCGCTATGCGTTCCGACAAATACCTAACTGGATCGGATTCTTTATCGGGTCAGGGGTTGCTTTTTTGATCGATTTCGTTTGGCTGGCATCGAATACGACCCTTTCTTTTGTCGTCGTCGTCATTGCCGGCATTGTGGTTCTAACTTTTTCCATTTACGGAGCCGATGATTCGGATCTCAAGCAACATCTCGATTCCCTTTTGACCGAACAAGATCAAAAGGGAATCGAAGAGACCGATGCGGCAGAAGTGCCCCAGTATTTTCACCAACGCTGTCAGCGGGTTATTACACAATACGAACTTTCTCCGCGCGAAGCGGAAATATTTTTTCTTTTAGCAAAGGGTCGCAATGCCAAATATATTCAAGAAAAACTGTGCATCAGTTCTTCAACGGTTAAAACTCATATTTATCGTATCTACCGAAAGATGAATATCAATTCACAGCAAGTTCTCATCGACGCCGTCGACAACGAAAGAGTTACTACGCAGTAACTCTCGCGAAACCAAAGCACGGGGCGCCCGCGTCCGCCCCGTGCATAAAACCACGCACTCCCCCCTTGGGAGAACAGGGAAAGGGTCGGCCCCGACGAGGCCGACCCTTTGAATAACACGATATAACGAGCTACCTAGTAGCCTTCGATATCCTCGTCGGTTACGCGACCGCGGAAAGTGCGGTAGATGATAACGTGATAGATCAACACAAGCGGCAAACCGATGCAAGTGATGATTGTCATCCACATCAAAGCCAGCTCAGAGGAAGCCGCACTCATAAGCGTAATGGTCGTACCCTCGGTTGCAACGACGAGATTCGGGAACATCGACGAAGCCAAAAGACCGATCAGGCAGACCGCCGAGGCGCAGCTGGCAAGAAACGCACCTAGATCGCAATCCTTCTTTTTGACCAACAAGATGCTGGCCACAATCGCCACGATGAACAGAACAACAAACAGCCAGCGCACAATTCCCAAAGCCGGATCCATTGTCGGCTGGATAATGAAATGAGCATACGCCGATACCGCAGCGAACATCACCAAAACAGCGATTTGCAAAGGGAGGCGCAGCTTGGCGGCACGATCTCTCACAGCGGAAGGTTTGGGAGCCTTAAGCGAAATCCAGGTAGCGCCCTGTGCCAAGAAAACGCTCAACCCCAGCAAACCGCACAACAACGTGAAGGGAGTGATGAGACCGATCAAGGGCAGACCCATATAGTCTCCATTGCCATCCATCGGAATACCCGCATAGATGTTGCCCACTGCCACGCCAAACAACAGCGCCGGCAGAAGCGAACCTACGAAAAAGCATATATCCCAAGCCTTACCCCAGTGCGGGTCATGAGCGCGAAACTCAAGAGAAACCGCACGCACGATCAAACCGAACAGCACCAACATGATAGCCAGATAAAACCCGGAAAACGTGGTAGCATACGCCGGGGCAAACGCCGCAAACAGCGCGCCACCAGCGGTGAGCAACCACACTTCATTGCCGTCCCACACAGGACCTATACTGCGTCGCACGATTGCCTTTTCCTTTTCATTTTTCGCAATGAAAGGATAGAGCGCTCCTGCACCGAGGTCAAAACCATCGAGCACAAAATAACCAGCGATCAAAACAAAGATCAAAATGAACCACAATACAGCGAAAAACGTCATGGCTACTCACCGTCCTTTGCGTTAGCAACCGCGTCAGATTTCGCAGCAGCATCAGATGCCTTGCCGGCGATTTCAGCCTCGGGACCTTCCAGTACAGGACCGCGCTTGATAAAGCCGGAAAGCACCCGGACCCAAGCAACGAACAAGAACGCATAAATCAAAACGAACAAGCCGATGGTCACCCACAGCTCGGGAGCCGAAACCGACAACGAAATAGCGTTGTTTGTCAAAAGGCTTACTCCGTCAGGACCTGAAGTTGACGGATAGACAACCCAGGGCTGACGACCAACTTCCGCGGTAATCCAACCAGCCTGAATAGCCAAAAACGGGAAGAGCGGAGAAACGATGAGAAACTTCTGCAGCCACTTCATCTTCTTGATCTTACCGCCTCGCCACGTGAACACGATTGCCAAGAGCACACTCAAAAAGATGAGCCCAAATAAGGCAACCATAAGGTGATAGCTCTGGAATACAAAATTGACTGGCAAGTTTTTCACCGTTTCGGGGGTGAAATCTTTGCCGTAGCGCCCATCGGCAAGTTCGTTGAGACCGGGATACACCGTATCAAACGACCCGGAAGCAAGCATGCTCGTACCACCGGGAATAGCGAAAGGCGTTATGACTTTTTCGTTCTCCTGATCGACCCAACCAAAGGCGTACAGCGGCATCTTCTCGCTAGCGTATTGACCTTCCATCATGGCAAGCTTGGTTGGCTGTTCGACAGAAACCAAAACAGCCGAGCTATGAGCCGAGAAAATCATGAGGCCGGTGGTGATGAGCGCCACAACCGCTCCCGTCTTCATGGTTTTCATGGCGAAGTCAGCATGCTTTCCCTTCAGCATATACCATGCAGCAACCGCGATAGACAAAAACGCCCCCATGATAAGCAACGAGGTAATCACGTGCGAATAGCGGGAAAGAATAGACGGATTGAACGCCGCCGCCATAAAGTCGGTGATAACCGCTTTGCTTCCATCGGCAGCAAGTTCAGCACCGGCTGGTGTCTGCATCCAAGAATTTGCAATCAGAATCCACAGACCCGAAAGGCACGAACCGAACCACACAAGCCATGCTGAAACGAGATAAAACTTCGAGGAAACTCTCTTGCGCCCAAATACCAAAACACCCAGGAACACCGACTCAAGAAAGAACGCCAACAATGCCTCGGCTGCAAGCGGAGCACCGAAAATATCCCCAACAAATCGAGAATAATCGGCCCAGTTTGTACCAAAGGAAAACTCCATTGTGATACCCGTAGCCACGCCGATAGCAAACGTCGCGGTGAATATCTTCACCCAGAACCTTGTCGCCGCTGAGTCCTCAGGACTCTTCGACTTGTAATAGCGCGTTTCGTTGATGGCAAGAATCAAACCCAAGCCAATGGATAGTGGTACGAAAATAAAGTGGAAAGCCACCGTTAACGCAAATTGAAGACGTGATAAAAAAGCAACATCAGCAAAGAGCTCCATCCCCCACACCCCCTTTTCCTTTTCTCCTGCACGCCACTCGGAACGCACAGCATCGTTACGTCGTGTGAAATGGGTTGCGTCACACGACGTAGTTCCCCCTTTTGGAAACTTTTGTTTATTCTATCACCAAATAACGAAATGAAAAGAATGAATGATACTAATCAAGTAACATTTACGAAAGAAAGAGAGACCGAGGCCGAGAAAATCAATAATAGCGGTAATAGGCCGCGCAGGATCCTTCGGAAGAAACCATGCAGGGACCGACGGGGTTTTCCGGAGAACACACCGTACGGAACAGGGGACATTCGTCGGGCGCCATGATGCCGCGCAACACATCACCGCAACGACAGCCTTTGGGATCCTGCGTCGGTTCCACAACGGGGGCAAAACGACGAACCGCATCGAATGCCTGATATTCTGAACGGATTTTATAGCCTGAACCCTCGATGGGTCCCAGGCCTCGCCAAATCGCCGTGCACGTTTCAAACACTTCGTCGATTGCGGCCAGAGCAACCGGATTACCCTGCGCCATAACGCCTCGCGCATAAGCGATTTCGATTTCGGCACGCCCTTCGTGCAGTTGCCGCATGATCATGGCAACACCCTGCAACACGTCGACCGGCTCGAATCCGGTGATCACACCGGCAATGCCGTATTTTTCCGCCAAAAAACGATACGGTTCGATACCGATGATCGTACTGACATGCCCTGGTAAAATCAGCGCATCAACCTTAAGGCGCGGGTCATTGACGATCGCCTCCAGCGCTCCGGGCATGTTCTTGTGCGCCGCAAATACGGTGAAATTTTTCAGGTCGAGCGCTGCCGCTCGCTTGATAGTCATAGCAACCAAAGGTGTCGTCGTTTCGAAACCAACTCCGACGAACACGATTTCCTTATCGGGGTGATCCTGGGCAAGACGCAGAGCATCGAGCGGAGAATATACGATCTCGATACAACGACCGGCAGCCTGCTCTTTAAGCAAACTCGATGTCGAACCGGGAACCCTCGTCATGTCGCCAAAGGTGGCGATTATCACTTCCGGCACGCGCGCGAGGGCGATGACCGTATCGATATCGTGGTTCGACGTAACGCACACCGGGCACCCCGGTCCCGAAGCGAGACGAACCCCTTGAGGCATGAGCGCGCGAATACCGTTGCGCGCGATAGCCACGGTATGCGTACCGCACACTTCCATAAGCGTAGCGTTTGCAGGAGCAAACCGCTCGATAGAATCGATAAGCCCCCGAGCAAGCTTTGGGTTTTTGAATTGCGAAAAATCCATATCAGACGACTTCTTCCGCCAGTTCAGGGAAGCTCTTTATCAGATCGATAGTTTCTTGAGCGAACTGTTCGTCAACCACCTCAATGGCGAATCCCGCATGGACAAGCACGTAGGAGCCCACTTGAACCTGAGGGGTCAAATCGAGAGAGATGTCGCGGGTTACCCCTAAGATATCCACCGTGGCCAGATGGTCATCGTGAAGTTCGGTTATTTTGGCAGGAATGGCGAGACACATAAGCAAGCTCTTTTCCGTCTATAAGCTATCTTGTTTCGGTTGCCCATGTTACCACGGCTTGCCCGTAAGAAAGGCAACCATCGTTAGGCGGCAGTTCTTGGTTGATGGCTACCGTGAAACCCTGAGCGGAAAGAGCAGCCAGCGTATGCTCGATCAGGTAGCGGTTCATAAACACACCACCGCCAAGCGCCACCGTCGTGATGTCGTATGTTGCCTGGACAAGCTGGCAGATCACGACAAGAGCATCCACGAAGGCATCGTGAAAATGCTGCGCGATTACCCCGGTAGCAACCCCCGCGGCAAGATCATCAAGCAGCGCCCTGAACAGCAAAGCAGCATCGAAGAGTACCACCGAAGTATCCAGCGCCGTGCTGGTGTCCGTCGCCGTATTCTTGATAAGCTCTATAACGTAACGTGCGTCGGAAGCCTCCCGAGAAGAACCGATAGCCGCCTCCAGCAAGATCGCCCCTTCACCTTCATATTTCGGCTCGAGGCACAAACCCAGTAAAGCGCTGGCGGCATCGAATAGGCGACCGACCGAAGAGGTTTGCGGCGTATTGATTCCCCGATCGATCATCTGTGCGCAGAGAGCAGCTCCTTCTCCCAGCGGAGCAAGCGCCGCTGCCGCTGCCGGATGGTCAAGCAAATCAAAAGCCCATAGAGCCCCATAGGCCGCGCGCAAGGGGTGCTTGATAGCCGCCGCACCACCGGGCAAAGGAAAATAAGCAAAATTGGCAAAACGTTCGAAAGTTTGCAGGTTTGCCAGCAGCACTTCGCCGCCCCAGATCGCCTTGTCTTCGCCATAACCCGTACCGTCAAACGCGATGCCGCATACCGGTCCGGTTAGATTATTCTCGGCCATGACCGCCGCTATGTGCGCATGATGATGCTGCACCATGAACACCGGCTTTTCCTGCTCGGAAGCCCATTTTGTAGCAAGGTATTCAGGGTGCTTGTCGCAGGCAACCATCCCTGGCTGCAGCTCAAAAAGGCGCTCATAGAGCTGCGCCGTATCCAACCACGAATCAAAAGTGGAAGCATTTTCCATATCCCCGATATGCTGCGAAACGAACGCTTCATTGCCTCGGGTGATGCAAAAGGTATTCTTCTGTTCGGGACCTGCAGCAAAAAGGGAAAGACGGTTCGCCTCCTCAGCATCACCAACCTCTTCCTTTGCCAGCGAAGGAAGAGTAAGCGGCATGGGCGTGTAACCGCGTGCCCGTCGAAGGAACTGAAGGGCGCACTTGTGTTCTGGTGCGGCAATCACACGCACGACCGAATCATCATAGCGGCAGCGGATGGCACGATCGTTGCCGAGAAACGCGTCGGCAATACCGGCCAGAGCTTTTTGAGCCTGGATATCGTCGGTGATAATCGGTTCATCGTGGACATTGCCCGAAGTCATAACCAACATGCCGCCGAAATCATGCAGCAATAAATGCTGCAGGGGCGTATAGGGCAACATAACCCCCAGCTCGGCAAGATCATCGGCGAGACCGGGAGCAAAGACCGCATCCTGCTTCTTCTTCAGCAACACGATAGGTCGCTGCGAACCGGTCAAAATCGCCGCTTCTTCATCGCTTACCTCGCAACACGCGCGAATCGCGTCAAGCGTGGGCGCCATGACGGCAAACGCTTTACCCTCGCGACGTTTGCGGCGTCGCAATGCGGCGATGGCGGATTCGTTTTTTGCGTCGCAAGCCAAATGAAAGCCGCCGAGACCTTTGATGGCAACTATTTTCCCTAAGCGAAACAGCTCGATCGCTCGAATCAAAAGAGCATCGCTTTGCTCGCGCGTCATACCCCATGAAATTTCGCCCTCCCCTTCACGCCAGCTTAGGTGAGGACCACATTCAAAACAGGCATCGGGCTGCGCGTGAAAACGCCGATCGAGCGGATCGGCATATTCTTCCGCGCACCGCGGACACATCGGAAAAGCGGCCATGGAGGTGTTTTTCCGATCGTAGGGAAGTTTTTCGATAATGGTGAACCGCGGCCCACAATTCGTGCAGTTGATGAACGGATAGCGATAGCGGCGGTCGTTGCTATCAAACAGTTCCCGCACACAGTCTTCGCACGTTGCCAAGTCGGGTGAGACAAGCGTGGTTTTTTCCACCGCGCCCGCATCTGAAAAACGAATTTCAAACGCATCAAAACCTTCAAGGGGAACTTCACGTAACGTTATCTCGGTCACATGGGAAGCTGCCGGAGGGTTTTCCGAAAGCTCAAGCACGAATTCATCGAGCAATTTACTTTCCGCTTCGGCATGGATGAACACACCGTCGGTTGCATTGAGAACCCATCCTGAAACCAGATATTTTTTTGCCATACGATAGACAAAGGGGCGGAACCCCACCCCTTGGACGATGCCTTGCACCTGTATATAAAGAGCCTCAATCACAAAAACCTACCTTACTCATTTGCGCTTTTCAAGGATTTCAGAAATCACCTGAGCAAGCTGGCGCAATGTCACCGAAGAGTTATCGGGCAGATGCAAGTGCAGACAGCGGCGACCCCGGCTAGCCAACACCAACAAATCCCCCGATGCCTGCGCCTTGGCAAGCGCTCCGAGGCTTTCAGCTTCTTCCGATAAAGGAATGTCTTTCAACTCATCGGCCGAAAGAATGAGGAAGACGCCGTTGTTCGGTCCCCCCTTGTGCAATTGCCCCGTGGAATGCAAGTAGCGAGGACCCACTTCCAAGCATGATACCACTCGACATTTTTCCGCTACACCATGACGAATGGTCTCCAAAGCCTCGCGGCGTCCTTCCCCGGTAAACGGGAGGAAGGCGTTGAGCGCGAAATAATCCCCTGGTTCGATACTGTCGAGCAAAGCGGTAAGCGCTTCACGCACATCGGTTATACCCTTGAAACACTCGGGCAATCGGACTTCAACTTCTCCCATATGGATATCGTCCAAAAACTCTTGGGTGAAATCGGGTGCCGGCTGACCTTCCGTAAGAATATTGAGCACTTCATTTTTCGCCGAAGCAACGTCGGGTTGATCGAACGGACAGATTTTCATAAGGTAGCCGCACATAGCTATAGCATATTCCCACAACACAAAATGCTCAGCCAGTTCAGCCACGTTTTCAATCTTGAAATTGATGCGCGGAATAGCCACATCTATGTAAGCCAAGCTCATCTCGAAGTTCTTGCGCTCATCCCATAAATCTGTCCAGGTTTGATACATGATGACACTACGATCACCGGGATCTTTATTGAGCAGCAAAGAATCCAGTTCGATGTTGGGCAGAATTCCCTTGCCTTCTTTACCGAGGCTTTCAGCCACCAACTGCTCGATCCACAGACCCAATACGCGCCCTCGCTTGGGGGTTAGGAAAGAAAACTTGTTGCGACCCTGCATGTAGTTATCGTAAAGAAACGCTGCCAATCCGATTGCCGGATTGTCGATGGCGTCTTCGGAGCAGCTTTCTTCAGCCTCGAGGGCATGCTGCATGAATTCGTTAAGATTGATACCCACCAGCGCTGCGGGCAGAAGACCGAATACCGAAAGCGCCGAGAAGCGCCCCCCTACCGTCGGTTCGCCGCTGAACACGGCAAGCCAGCCCTCCCGCCGAGCCTGAGCTTCCAGTTCGGAACCAGGGTCGGTAATAGCCATAAGATGATCGACTATTTCCTGTTCACTCATTCTTCCCGCAAGCTCGGCTCGCACGGCACGCAAAGCGAGCCGAGGTTCAATGGTGCCGCCGCTTTTGGAAGAAACGATAAAAAGCGTCGTTTCGGGTTTTGCTTCCGCAAGAATAGCTCGAACCCGCACGGGAGAATCGGAGTCCAAGGTTTTAAACGACACCATGCTGGAATCGATTTTATTGTATTTCGTAATGGTCATAGGAGCCTGGGTCGAACCGCCCTGGCCGATAAGCACCACGGTGCGCAATCCCCGAGCAATGATCATATCCGCGAATGCCTGCATATCCTTCAGGGGCGTGCGAAGATTGCTGGCCAAATCGGTCCAGCCCATATAGTGCTGAGCACTGCATTGTGCTTCCTCAGAAAAATCATAGAGGGTATCATCTTTGGCATGTATACGACTTGCCACTTTTTCCTTTACCAATATTTTGGTAGAGGGATAAAGCTTTTCTGCGTCACCAACCAACATAGCACCCTTCTTTCTTACCTAATTCTCGCAATTCTACCAAATAAAACCTTCTTTCGGTGGGTTTTCACCATTTCAGCCCGATTGAGTAAACCCATGCTGCCTAACGTCTTTCCGCCCGAGAAGAACCCTTTTACTAAAAAGGGGATTATTTAGGCAAAATGAAGAGGATTTCCTTACAAAATGCAAGGAAGGGTATTCCTTTTCTTATTGAAAACAATTATCATTTAGAGACAGTTTTATATCACCTTTCAGGAAAGGGAGGGTTCTATGAAAAAAACTCACCGGATGCTGCTCGTTACTTCGTGTTTTCTTCTTGCAGCTATGGGGGCATTTGCGCTTACGGGCTGCGGAGGCGGAACTTCCAATTCGTCTGATCCAAAAGCACTTTACGAAAGCAAATGCGGAACATGCCACAGCCTTGCGACCGTTGACAATGCAAAATATACAACTGCCGAAGAGTGGATCGCCAACGTCAAGAGCATGCAGGCTAAATCAAGTAAAATTAGCGATGAAGACGCTGCAGAAATCACTGCCTATCTGGCAGGCAGGCAGGGTAAGTAAGTCAGGGCAGAAACCAGCTCGTTTACAGCACGATTCCGATACATCGATAAGGGAGGAATACGCAATGGCAGAATTAACGAGACGCAACTTCATGAGAGGCGCAGCGGTTGGAGCGGCAACGCTTTCCGCAGGAGCTTTATTGAGCGCCTGTTCAAGCCAGCCGAAAGAAGAGCCCAAAAAAGCCGCTGAACCTGAGTTCGTGGCTGAGGTACTTTCCCCCACCACCATGCCCGATGCCGCAAAGGCAAGTAACTTCGAAATCGTTCCAGACAGCAAAACGGTCGTCGGAACCACCTACGAAAACCTCATGTCGGCAATCATGGGCGAAACAGGCGCTACCACCAAGTATGAAGCATTTGCAAAAGCTGCTGAAAAAGATGGCTTCAATCAGCTGAAGCGTCTTTTCACCGCCACGGCTGACGCTGAAAAGATTCATATCGGCCTCGAATACGACCTGGCCAAGAAAATGAAGCCCGAAACAGAAAAGCCCACGCCCCCCGCGGTCGAAGCCCATGGTTCAGGCGTAAACCTGATTCTCGGCGCTCAAGGTGAAATCTACGAAACTTCCGATATGTATCCTTCATTTATCAAAAAGGCTCAAGACGAAGGTGAAACCGAAGCAGTCAAGGTGTTCACCCGTGCAAAACTGGCAGAAGCCTATCACGCTGAACATTACATGGATGCCTATAGCACCATCGATACCCCGAGTGATGCAAAATACTATCTGTGCCCCATCTGCGGATATATTCACAAGGGTGAAAACTTTACGGCCTGCCCCATCTGCTTGACCGCTAAAGATCAGTTCACGGCATACTAAGCGGCACTTCTCCAAAATATCAAAACAGCCCCGGAGCTTTCGCTTCGGGGCTGTTTTATTTTCTTGCCAGGATACGCCCTCTTCGAGCACGACAACAAACGATTTTAAAAGGTTAGAGGCCAAGCGCCTTTTTCAATGCCGAAACCCGTCGGCGCGACACGGGAATCTTCTCATCTGACCCATCAAGCGAAAGCAGCAGGGTGCCCCCGGAAACGGATTCAACTTCTTTTACCATGGAAAGATTAACCAGGTAGCCACGGTGCACGCGGAAGAAACCGTGCCCATCAAGGCGCTTTTCAAGTTGAGCTAAGCTGACCGTCGAAAAATAACGATCGGTATCGGTTTGCAGGTATGCGTAATCATCCCGCGCCATAACATAGCGAATCTTATCGATTCCTATCAGTATCTTCTTGCCGCCCTTTTCCACAGGAATACGCTCGGATTTCTGCACCTTCGCATGCAAAGATACGTGCTCGCGCACGCGTGAAATAGCCTGAGAAAGCCTTTCGGTTTCGACGGGCTTCACCAGGTAATCGATAGCGTTAACCTTAAAGGCCTCAAGAGCAAACTCACTATAGGCGGTAACGAAAACAACCGCAGGCGGAAACTTCAAATGCTGCAAAGCCTCGGCCAACTGCAGTCCCGTGGCTTCGGGCATATTAATATCAAGAAACATCACATCACACGGATATTCCTTGAGTTTTTCAATAGCCTCGCGCACGCTGGCCGCTTCGCAGGCGACCTCGGTCTGACCCAATTCGTCGAGAAGATATTTGAGCTCGGAACGCGCAGGAGCCTCATCATCAACAATCATTGCTTTTAGCAATTTTGCCTCCAAAGTATTAATCTGCAAAGCTTATATGCTCCTTCTATTATAGAACATTCCTCGTCAATCCCCCACCATAATAGCAGGGAGATAGTGCCTGTAGTGTTTTCACAAGAGTAAGATTATCCGAGTTGCTAAGACCCGCCTCTCCTGCTTCGATAAAACGCCTATTGATATTCGTGAATGGCTCCGTTTTTCAAGAAAAGCACAACCGTGGTACCCCTTCCCAATGCGGTATCGATATCCATGCGCGATTCCGTGCCGAAATAGCCGCGCATGCGGTCGTTGACATTTTTCACCGCGATGCCCAAACCCGTTTCCGACTGAGGATGCAAGATATTGTCCCGAGCCTTATCGGTCATGCCTACACCGTCATCTTCAATACAGACGAGAACATCATCTCCTTCTCGCTGCCCGGTAATACGGATAGAAAGCATTCCCTCGGATGGCATAGCGTGACGCACGGCATTTTCCACCAAAGGCTGAATCATGAAAGCCGGCACCATCATCCCCTCAACCTCGGGATCGATGTCGACATCAAGACACAAGCGATCTTCTCCGAAACGAGCAACTTCGAACGTGAAATAACGCTGCGTCTGTTCAAGCTCACGGGAAAAAATAATCAAGTCGCTTGAATCTTCCAGTGTCCGCCGATAAAAAACCGCAAATTCTCGCAACAGAATACGCGCCTTTTCGGGATCGGTACGAATGAGCGAAGCTATCGTGTTGATCGTATTGAACAAAAAATGAGGATTGATTTGGCTTTGCAACGCTTTGAGCTCCATGCTGGTGGCAAGCTTCGTCTGCTGCTCAAGGGCGGAAGCCGCCATCTGGGTGGAAAGCAGCTCGCCGAAACCCTCAGCAACCGAAACCTGAGTTTCATTGATGTTGCGCCGTGTTTTGTAATAGAACTTGAGCGTGCCCTCCGGTTCACCGGCAACGGTAAGAGGAACGATGATCGCCGCTTTGATGCTGCGGATACTGGAAGGAAATCCTATTTCCTCAGGGGTCATCATAATGCGGGTTTTACCGTCTTTGAGCGTGGCATGCGTAGCAGCGGTTCGAATAAGAGTACCGCCCTGGTTCTCCGTTTGCTCGATGCCGGCATAACCCAAAATATGCTCCTTATCGGTGATAGCCACCGCCACCGCCGGAGAGGCGGGTAAGAGCAGCTGACATATCTTTTGCGCCGATTCTATCGATAGCTCATCTTGCAGACAGGCCAAGGTGTGGCTGGCGAGCTCCAAAATAGCATCGGACTGGCGTGCCCGTACGTTATCGGGATCCATGAGCAAACGGATATTGAGCAGCAACGACAGGGTGAACATCACCCCAGCCAGCACCATTAGTCCTATATTGATATTGCCCGGCGTCGCCAACATCCAAAGCAGCAGGCCGGCTGAAACCAATGAAAATATAAACAAGATAATTTCAAGAGCAAAATAACGGATCCGTTTCGGTATCTCAGTCATAGCTCCTCCTTTATGAAAACCGTTGCTGAACAACCATTACCACGAGACAAATTCATTGACGACCAAAACGATAGCAACAAAGATAAGGAAGCCCCCGAACAAGAACCTCAATGCTCGATCTGGTACTCGCCGCATCAGAGAAGCACCTAGCATAGCCCCGGGAATCGAACCGACGGCCATCGCAATACCCGCAATGAAATCGATATTGCCCAGCAAAGCCTGACTGATAGCCCCCGGAATAGCAAGGATGGTGACCGCGATAAGAGAAGTTCCCGAGGCGTGTCGCATCGATATACCCACCACCGCGACAAACAGCGGCACCATGATAAAACCTCCGCCAACTCCAACATAGCCCGAAGCAACCCCGGCCGCCAGGCCGATGAGTGCGCCTTTGAACAGCTGCGACCTCGTAAGAGCCTGCGCCGGTAGCGGAGCAGAAGACGGTTGCCTTCCAACGTTTAACGCCGCTTCGTTCAAGCCTTTTTCATCCCGCTCAAACGGCACAACCTCGATTGAGGGGCCCTTTTTTTCGTTGACAGAATCCTTCGGTTTGGCGACCTTCGGCATGGCAATGGCCTTTTTAAGCATGCTGATTGCCGAATAGCCGATGATAAGCGCAGCGGCAGCTATGATGGCCCATGAGGGGGAAAGAGAAGCCAACCACACCCCTATCGGCGAAGTGCATGCGCCGCCCAAACCTGCCGCTATCCCTAAAGGCAACTGGCATGTTTTGTTGCGAATGTGAGTGACACACCCGGCAAGCGAGGTGGGGATAATGGTAAACAACGAAGTAGCTGCAGCCTCTATGGCTGTCGCACCGAACCCCAAGCGGAAGATGGGCACCATAATGGTACCCCCGCCGATACCAAGCAAACCCGACAACAGACCAACAACGATTCCGGCAAGCGCCGCAAGAACGAAAGTGAGCACAGCAGGCGCCCCGTTACTCTGCCACGTTTAAGCGAATCTCGCTTGTGGATCCTGGGTCGATACCTGCAGCGGCAAAAACAGCCGCCATCCGCTGCCCATCATTGCCCGCCTGACGCTGCGCCGCTGACTGCAAAAGCGCCGTGCGTAAAATCTGATCAGCTTCGATACGCGACATCAATTCAGGCCATATAAACTGGAATTCAAAATACTTCGCACAATTGCGCTGCGCATAGACCGACGCTTCGCCCGTTGCAGCCTTAGCTGCGCGACGATAATCCCCTTTATCGGGACGCGCCAAGCTACGCAGACTTGCCGTAATGCGGATGCGCCGTTCGACTCCCGCTTCCAAGAAAGGTCCGGGATAGGGCTCAAGCGAAGCCGGCTTAACCTGAAGCAAATCAATTTGAGTGCGGCTGTATTCCATCTTCCGGTACTCATAAAGCCAGCGATAAATATCTTGACGAAAGCGGATGCCTTCGCTCGTGGAATCTGGTGGTAAATGCCGCAAGCTCCACTGATTGTCAAACCAGATATCAGAACCATACATGCGCAGATTAAGCAGGTAATCGAGGTCTTCGCCCCGCACTATCCACGGGTCGAAAGAAAGGCGCTTGAACGCTTCTTTATGCAAGACCAAACAGCCTCCGCACACATGATTCGATCGGGAAAGGCGGGGGCCGCGCATGGCGCGCTCAATCCAGCGATTAAACGCCTTGCCCTGCTGCCAGAAATGGTTGTACCATTTGTCCTGGCTTTTTGAACGATATGAACCCTCGGAGTTAAAATAAAATCCCGTTTTCGCCAAAATAGGAATACCCTTTTTAGTCAGTTTCCCTAAACCATACATAGCTTTGTGCAAAAAATCGGGATCATCGATCACTTCATCATCATCAAGAAACACCACGGAATCGAACCCGAGCACACTGGCGACAACCAATCCGAGGTTGCGTACCGAACCATACCCTGAAAGAGCAATTTCCTTCCCCAGATTACCCGATCCCAGCTGCTCCATGCGCTGCTGGATAAGCAAGTACTCAGAGGCACCGATGACGATCGTGTTCAAGCTAGGAAACTGCCCCACGATCTGCTGCACCTTTTCGGCGGCTTGATTTTCGATGGAAGGCTCACTCGCAACCAAGATCACGATGGGCCCGAGCCCTTTAACCTTTTGCAACGAGCTGAGGCAACGCGGCAATTCACCGGACTGCGACATCGGTGTTGGGTGATCATAGGTGGTCAAGACGTTGCCGCCTTCTTTGCGGGTGCGTCCTGACATAAACGCAGGAATGATGATAACCGGGTTCATAGGCATCCTTTATCTGCGGCGTGATCCCCCCGGAAGATACCACGCAAGCAGTTCATCCAAGGAGACCAATCATGATGAGATATAGCGCTATTGTAGCTGTTTTTGCTCTGGCGAACCGTCAATTACACCGAAATTGCGAAGCGCAGCCAGCAGGGGCAAACCAAGCACATAGATAACCAGCGCCTCCCCCAGCCCGATCGCAAAAACACCGAATAGATACATGAGCACGTAGGCACCATCGAGGTTTATGTCGGTGAAGGGAATGGAGTAAAAACCGAAGCCCTGCAGCAGAATAGGCAAATAAGCCGGCACAATAAGCGCGTTTGCAATGACGGGACCAAGCAGTGCCAGCTTGGGCTTCTTGCGAAACTTCCGACACCACAACGCACCGAGGCACGTGGCTAAACTGCCAAAAACAACATCGAGCAGACCAAGCGCCCCCGTTCCATTGATGATGAGGGCTATCACGTTGGCGATGACGCATCCAATGGTCAATCCCGGCACCGCTGCAGGGGTCAGCACCGCCAACACCGTCATCGCTTCCGAAATACGAAGCTGCACAGGACCCCATGCAAGTCCCTGCAGCAAGAACAACGTGATAAGCGTCGCCGCAGCATAGACCGCAGCAATCATCCCCGCCTGCGCGACAAAGGTAGTCCTTTTTCTTTTCATGGGTATTCTCCTTTTACCACGCGACAAGTCCCGCCGCGGGTCATGGGCAACGAATAAACAACCGGTACAGGGCCCAACGATGTACAAGCGAAAAAAGTATAGCAGAAGCTCATCAATAGCTTATCGACACAACGCTACGGGCACATATAACAGCAGAGGGACAACGCGCGAAAAAACAAAGGGAACCCTTCGCGAAAGACTGCTACTTTTTATGGCGACGGGGATGCCCGGTACGTGAGCGCAAGCGATCAGCTTCCTCACGACGCTTAGCAACAGCGTCCGTTTCTTGAATGAGCGCCTGATAGGAGGCCAAACGCGTTTCGGAAAGCTCCCCTGCGACTACGGCAGCTCGTACCGCACAGCCCGGTTCGTTAACATGCTTGCAGTCACGAAAGCGACAAAATGCCGTCAACGCCTCGACGTCGGCAAACGCCGCTTCGATACCGTTATGGGCATCCCATAACCCCATACCGCGAACGCCGGGCATGTCGATAACCCGTCCACCACCCGGTATTTCAATCATTTCTCGTGCCACCGTTGTGTGCCGACCCCTGCCATCCACCGCACGCACGGCCGCCGTTGCCTGAACTTCTTCACCGACAAGCACGTTTATCAGGCTGGACTTCCCCACTCCAGAGCGTCCGATCAAAACAGCGGTGGTATCTGCAGGAACCAGCGCCCGCACCGCCTCCACCGAAAGGGGATCCTCTGCGGTAACAACCACAATCGGCACTTTTCCCGCAAGATCTTGCACGCGCGCGCAAACGGTTTCAAGCTGCGTCTCGCTCTGAGCAAGATCGGCCTTGGTCAAAATCACCGCAACTTCCGCTCCGGTTTCAAACGCCAGAACAAGCTCGCGTTCCAATCGACGAAGATTTACTTCCGCCAAGGGTTGGGCCACTAACACGCGCTCAAAATTGGCAGCGAGCACCTGTGATGTTGCCCGTTCGGTGGGATCTTTGCGCACGAATACGTTTCTGCGCGGCAAGATTTCCACGATAACGGCTTTGTCGTGCCCTTCGGGCATATCCACGCGCACTTTATCTCCGATAACAGCGCGCACATCTTCATCTTTCACCAACGCTGTTGCGTGCTCGCATCGATAGTCGCATCCATCCTGCGTATGAACCAGAGGAAACCCCCGGTCAAGCTTCACAACCTCTCCCAGCACTAGCGTCGCCTTTCCTGTAAACGCCACAACAGAAACATCATCACAAGCCCAATGGCAATCGCGATGACTCCCGGAATAAACGCCTGCTTATCGAAAACTTCTTTATGCTGCTTCCCTTTTGAAGCAACCGAAACGGTATCGGCATGAAGATCTGTTTCGCCGGTGTGTTCATTGCACACCACGTGGAAAGCCCCCTTCACCTGAAGCACCGTTCCCGTCATCCCGTATTTACCGAACGTATCGATTTTAGAAGCCTGCTCGTAAGTCATGAACACCGAAATCGTGGACCCATCGCCCTTTTTCGTGGACGTGAGGGTAACCCAGCAGTGCTCATCATCGAGCCCCGCGCGCAGACGATCGCCAACTACTTCCCCGGTCACCTGTACCGTTTGATTGTTGAAGTACGAATCAGCCGAACCCAAATCGGCGATGGAGGTGTCGTAGATAAAGGAGCTGTCGGGCAACTGCTGGGGATTGACCTCGTTGCCGGTTTCGGCCCTTGCTGCCACAGGATTGATGAGCGCCACTATGAAAAGAACACTCACGCACGCAAACGCAAGGACGCAAGCAGCGAAACGCATAGGGCGCACCGAGGAAAGGGTTCCTTCGGTAAAAACCCTTGTACCTATACAGTTCATACCGTGTTTGTGTTTCGCCACGACAGGCTACCTCTCCCTCGTACGGAGAAATTTTTTACGCGGTTTAAAGGAAACAACGATTTCCGCAAGAAGAGCCAAAAGGGTGATAAATTCAAGACGACCTGCCCACATTTCCAGAATGTAGACCACTTCGAGAGTGATCGGCATGCCCGGCGTCGAAATGCCCGCAACAACACCGCCGTTACTCGCCATGGTCACGGATTCGAATATCGCCTGCGTCGCCTCATAGCCATGAGCAATACCAACAAGCGCACCAGCGGCATACGTAACGATAAATAGCGCGAAAACCGTTGTTGCCTCTTTCACGGTTTCGGGAGTAAGCATGCGCCGACCAACGTGATGGTAATCAACCACAACGCGTGCAGAGTCGGGAGCCAATGCTTCTTTTATCGTTGCCGCAATCGATTTTGCGATAATGCCCACACGGGAAAGCTTAATGCCGCCAGCAGTCGATCCCGCCCCGCCACCAACGGCCATAACGCATGCTAGTACGAGGAACGCACCTGAAGAAAATACCGTTATCAACTGATTGGTCGTGATATTTTGAAAACCCGTAGTTGTCATGGCCGAAACAATCATGAAAAGACCGCGCTGCAGCATGGCCGGTAGATCGGAGAACAACTTACTCACCGAAAGCGAAGCCGCTAAAACACAGACCATGACGATCATCCACACGAAAAGGGTGCGCGTTTCGATATCGCGGAAATACGGCCGCGTGCGCCCCTTCGAAGCCTCGGAAAAGAGAGCGAAATTCGTAGCTCCGATTAGCATAAGCACCATCAATATCACTTCAATGCCAATAGAGTGGTAATACATCACGGATTGACTCATCGGCGAAAAGCCTCCGGTCATAAACCCTGAAATAGCCAGCCATAACGCATGCAAAAACGAACGAAGAGGATCCATGCCGTTAAAAAGACACAAAAGAGCCAAGCACACCGTAGTGACTGCGATAACACCGATGGCAAGTTTCGCGATGAAGCGCGTGGTTTGCACGATGTTGGGAACCACATGCTCACTGCGCCCCTCTGAAGAGTACAGGCTCACATCGGCATGACGGCTGAACAAGCCAATAGAAAGAGCTACAACGATCAGTCCGAGACCCCCGACGAAGTGCATCACGAAACGCCACATGTTATCGGCATTGGAAAGATGATCGAGATCCATAACGAGAGAGGCTCCCGTTGTGGTCAAGCCCGAAACGCAATCAAAAAGAGAATCGAGATACCCGGCAAAATGTCCTGAAAAATAAAGGGGAATGGCAAAGAAACAGGCAAGCACCATCCACGCAAGCCCCGTGATCGCAAGGGCCTGCTGCCGAGAAAGGCGTCCCGGACTCACGACCAGCATACGCAATGCGGTGCCAACGATAAGCGCAAGACCAATCGCACCTAAGTAGCGCGATGCCGGCTCCCATTCCCCGCAGGCAAGCCCCGTAGCAAAGGGAATCATAAGGGCAAAGGAAGAAAAAAGTATTAAAACACCCAGGTAATGGCCAATGACGCGAGCATCATAAAGAGAAAATCGCTGCCACATTATGCAGCCCACACTGACGGAGGACGAATAAGCAGGCATTCGCTCACAGGCGCGCAGAAAAAGTCATTCATCGAATCATCCCATCAAGAATCGAACGACGATGATGCAGATTCCCAAAAGAAAAATAAAACTCAAAACACTCGTCACGACAACGCCGATGCCGTAGAGAGGCATTTTGAGAGAACGGGTAATTTCGCGACGTATTTTGGTCATGCGGGTATTCTAATACATAAACCCAAGAATGCCACACATCACTTACGAAAGAGCCAACAACCCCCCCCCGAGGGCACCTATCACGTGGGCAAGAGCCTTGACTTGAAAAATGTTTGAGGCTGCTCCTGACCGCCACCTAGCCAAAAGGCGTCCCAAGCCGCACGTATTCGTCGCCGCACAGAAAAGCGCCCCCGCAGGGAGGGCGCTTTTCTCAGCAAGCACAAAGTGTCAAGGCTTCTGATCATTTACTTTATTGCACGGCATTGACCAACTTGAAAACTTTTTCTTTCTCGCCCTTGAGAAAATGTACTATGTTTTGACACGACAAGCGTTCCAAGTCCTCAATAGCCGTCGTAGAGTAGAAGGCCGCATGGGGGGTAATGATTACGTCGTCACGTCCCACAAGAGGATTGGAGGCAAGATCTGGCGTCTCATCATAGAGCACGTCCGTACCAAACGCGCGTAACTTGCCAGCATCCAACGCTTCGACAAGCGCCCCTTCATCCACACACAGTCCTCTTCCTAAATTAATAAAGATAGGGGTGC
>JAVWCK010000010.1:0-34424 GCA_036649035.1 Raoultibacter sp. | reverse complement strand
AGACACCCTGCACGCCCTGCGCGTGGAACACACCCGTCTGTTCATCGGCACACCCCAGCCCCTTATTTCTCCTTATGAAGGTGTGTGGGCGGCCAACGATGATGGCGTGCAGCCCTTGCTGTTTGTAAACCCGCGCACCATGGAAGTCGAGCGCGTCTATCGCGCGTTTGGCATGGGATCACCCAAAAACACCAACGAACCGCTCGACCACATAGCCACCGAACTGGAGTTTTTGGAATACCTCGCAGCGGTTGAAGCCGGCATTGCCACCCCCAACCCCGCAGCCATTACCCCCGAAGAAGGCTATGCCCAAGCCTACGAAAGCTTCAAGACCAACCACGCCCAAGCCTGGATGCCCCGCTTTGCCCACGAAGTAACCCAACAAAGCCAAGAACCCTTCTTCACCGCACTAGCCCCTCTTTTGGCCGCTTTTGCGCGGGAAGAGGCATAAACCGGGAAGATGCCATTCTTCTCAGTTGCCACCATTCCTGTGTGCTTACACATTATTCGGTCGAATAATGTGTAAAACATCACGTTTTTCGACCGAATAATGTGATACTCTCTTGCTAGAGCTGATGCGGTAAGGTGTGTCTTGTCCACATCAGGGGTTTCAAGGGAAGGGTGTTGTCGTGCAGCGCAATCTGTTTGCAAGCCTACAGGCGTGGAAAGATCATCCCCATAGGAAGCCTCTCATTTTGAAAGGGGCACGTCAGGTCGGTAAAACGTGGCTTCTCAAAGAATTTGGGAAGCAGTGTTTTTCATCCTGCGTGTACGTGCGGATGGAGGACAACGCCGCAATGGCTCAGCTTTTTGAAGGCTCCCTCAATCCCGATCGCTTACTCGACGGCATTGCTGCCTTTACGGGGCAGCCTATTATTCCGGGCGAAACGCTGTTGATTCTTGATGAAGTGCAGGCGGTTCCGCGCGCGTTAACGGCGCTTAAATATTTCAACGAAGATGCGCCACAATATGCCATCGCGGTTGCGGGATCGCTGCTTGGTGTGGCACTTCATCAGGGAATATCGTTTCCCGTGGGGAAGGTAACCTTCCTCGATCTTCACCCCATGAGTTTTACCGAGTTTTTGCTGGCATGCAAAGAGGATGCCCTGGTGCGCATTTTAGAAGAGCGCGCCACCGACATGCTTGCTGTTTTCAAGGAACGTTTTACCGACCTTTTGCGGCAGTATTATTTTGTAGGGGGCATGCCCGAAGCGGTTAAAACCTTTGTTGCACAAAAGGATTTTAGTGCGGTTCGTGCAGTTCAAAACGATATTCTCATCGCGTATGAAAGCGATTTTTCAAAGCACCAAAATGAAGCTACGGCCGAACGCTGCCGCCAAATATGGCAATCAATACCTCGGCAGCTGGCAAAAGAGAATAAAAAGTTTATCTATGGTGCGGTGAAGCAAGGCGCGCGCGGCCGCGAATTGGGTGAAGCTCTTCAGTTTCTGGAGGATTGCGGCCTTGTTATAAGGGTCGATAGAATTGCGAAGCCGGGCATTCCCCTTGCCTCCTATAAAGATAACGCTGCTTTCAAGTTATACCTGGTTGACGTAGGGTTATTGGGGGCAATGGCTGGGCTGGATAGCAAAAGCATCATAGAGGGCAACCGCTTGTTTGAAGAATTCAAGGGGTCTTTGGTCGAACAGTATGTGTGCCAGCAGCTGGTGGCAGATTGCGGCCTGCACCCCTATTATTGGTCTGCCGAAAAATCAAGTGGCGAAGTTGATTTCGTATTCCAATCGGGCGGGGAAGTGATCCCTTTGGAAGTGAAGGCGGAAGAAAACCTCAAGGGCAAAAGCCTTGCAAGTTTTTGTGAAAAGTATCACCTTGAAACAGCGGTAAGGTTGTCCCTTGCGGGGTATCGCGACCAGGGGTGGCTTACCAACATCCCCCTGTACGCGGCACGATTTTTGCGGCCTTAACACAAGGCTTGAAGCGCTCACGCTTTCGGCGCTTGAGCGGTTGGGGTATTTGCGGCCTTCGTTTCTCTTGTAGGGATGACGCGCTTTCCCCTTACGCGGATTTTCGCTGCATTATAATGAGGCGAAACACGAGCGAAAGGTTGCTGCATGCCCGATATTCAATTGCGTTTTCACAAAGACATGCTCGTCTTATCGGGGGCGCTTGACGCGGTACTTGCGCGTCAAGGCATCGATATTGAGCGCGATAGGGAATTCCTCAACCTGATCGAACCCGATTCTATCCGCGAGGCGTTGCGTCTTGAGTCCATCGCGGGCGCACAGTGCCTGGTTACCAACACCGCGGGTATCACTACGGCGCGTTTGACCCACGCGCGCATGGAAGAGCGCGCCTTCGAGTTGGCAACAGCAGCGATAAGCGCGGTAAAGTCGCTCACCCCTCAACATATCCTGTTCGAGATCGGTCCGACCGGGCTGCCGCTTGATCCCTCAAGCCAGGCATCGCTCAAGCAAAATCGTGATCAATATGCCGAAGCAGTGCGTGCGTGCGGTGCCGAAGGTATCGATGGGTTGTTTTTCAACGGGTTTGAGCGCGTAGCTGACCTGCAATGCGCGCTGATAGGTGCCCGTATGGTAAGCGGTATACCCCTCGTGGCCTCGGTGTGCCTCGATTCTGAGGGAACGCTTGTCGGGCTGGGGGAACCCTTTGTTGAAGCCCTCGCTATCATGGAGGAATACGAGGCTGATGTGGCGGGATTTTCATCGACCGCCGATGCCGAATCGCTGGTGCGCATGGTGAAGAGTGCGCGCGAAAAGACCGTACTGCCGTTATTGGTGCAGATGGAAGTTGTTGAAAACGCACCTCGCCAGCAGAATGCCACCTCTGAAAATCCTTACTATTGCCCCGATACTATGGTGCAAGCAGCTACGGCGTTGCGCGGCGCGGGCGTGCAGTTTTTGCGCGCGTGCGGGCAATCGACGCCCGCCTATACGGGTGCTCTCGTTGCGGCAAGCGCGGGCTTCGATGTACTCAATCCGACAGGATAGGTTTTATATGGCAATCGAGAAAAGTCCTGAATACGGTGCGATGCAGCACGTGGTCGATGCGCTGTTCTTACACGATGAAACCGTGCGACGCCTTGATGTGATAATCATGGCCGAGGCGCTTGATGTGCCCGTCGAGCTACGGGAAATCGCCGATTTACTGCCTCCGGGCACCTACACGCGACAGCGTTTATGCGACCAAATGAATTCATCGCTCACCGGTCACGGATGGGGCTATGTTTTCGGTACCGTGGCCTGAATGACAACGAAAAACCTGAAGGGGCATGCCCGCGATACGTGCGATAAAGGGAAATGATACTAATTTTGTGCCATTTACGAAATCCACGATAATTATACTTGCCAGCATCGCTGTTGGCGGGTACTATATCTATCAAGCTAAACCAATTAAAACACAATATATTGTGGAAAACTCATCTAGAACCTGTGGAAAAGTTTCCTTGAATGATGAAAACTTGGGGAAAACGTAAGGGAATCGCACTATATCAACAGTGAGGAATGATCATGGTAACCACTATCGTCAAGCGCGACGGACGCACAGCAGAGTTCAACGACACGAAAATCATCGATGCTATCGAAAAGGCGTTTCAGGCGTCGGGCGCTATGCAGAATCGTAGCGTTGCCGCTGAAATCACCTCAGTTGTGGTGGAGAAGATCGAAGGGGGAGCCATCGAGGGCATACCCACGGTTGAGGGCATTCAGGATCTGGTGGAAGAAGCTCTGATCGAAGCGGGTTTCGTGCAGACAGCCAAGACCTATATTCTCTATCGTGCCGACCGCAGCCGCGTGCGCGATGTGAACAGTCGCTTGATCCAAACGCTGAAAGACATCACCTTTTCCGATGCGGTAGATTCTGATATGAAGCGCGAAAACGCCAACATCGACGCCGATACCGCCATGGGCACGATGCTCAAATATGGCAGCGAATCCGCCAAGCATTTCTACGAAATGTGCGTTATCGATCCGCGCTTTGCGCGTGCGCACCGCGAGGGCGACATCCACATTCACGATATGGATTTCTACACGCTTACCACCACGTGTTGCCAGATCGAATTGAAGAAGCTGTTTCGCGGTGGATTTTCTACTGGTCATGGCGTGCTGCGCGAACCCAACGATATCACCAGCTATGCGGCGCTTGCCTGCATCGCTATCCAGTCGAATCAAAACGATCAACATGGCGGGCAAGCGGTCTGCGATTTCGATCGCGGCTTGGCCGAAGGGGTGCGCAAGACGTATCGCCGCCTGTACAAAAAACATCTTGCCGAAGCGCTTGAGCTGTTGACCGATATCGAAGATGCGCGCCTGTTCGCACAAGAAACACTCGGTCGCATCGAGGGGGAAACCGGCGTGCGGGCAAGTTTGGTTATGGATGCCACGTTTGCCTCCGTGCTGCATGCGGCGCTTATCGCGGCGGATATCGATGAAGTCATTGCGCACAAGGTGCTCGTCTACACCGAAAAGCAGGCGTGTGCCGACACCGATCGTGCGACGTTTCAATCGATGGAAGCGCTCATCCACAACCTCAACACCATGCATTCCCGCGCGGGTGCTCAGACGCCTTTTTCGTCGGTCAACTACGGCACCGACACCTCAGCGGAAGGCCGCATGATCATCAAAAACATGCTGCTTGCCACCGAAGAGGGTTTGGGATCGGGTGAAACGCCTATTTTCCCCGTGCAGATTTTCCGCGTAAAGGAAGGCATCAACTACAATCCAGGCGACCCGAATTACGATTTGTTCAAGTTGGCCATGCGCTGTTCGGCTAAAAGACTGTTCCCCAATTTCAGCTTCCTCGATGCGCCATTCAATGCTCAGTATTACAAGGGTACACCCGAAACCGAAGTTGCCTACATGGGTTGTCGTACGCGTGTTATCGGCAACGTGTTCGACCCCGAGCGTGAAACCACACCTGGTCGCGGCAATTTGAGCTTCACTTCAATCAATCTGCCTCGCTTGGCCATCCGTTCCAAGGGAGATATCGATCTGTTCTTCGATTTGCTCGATTCCAAGTTGGCGCTTGTCGTAGGGCAACTTGATGAGCGCTTCGAAATCCAGTGCCGCAAAAAGGTGTACAACGCGCCGTTTTTGATGGGGCAAGGGGTGTGGGTTGATTCCGAAAAACTCGGACCGGAAGATGAGCAACGTGAAGTCCTCAAACACGGTACGCTTTCCGTCGGTTTTATCGGGTTGGCTGAAGCTCTTGTGGCATTGCGCGGTGCCCATCATGGGGAAAGCGCCGAATCTCAGAAACTTGGCTTGGAGATCATCGGCCACATGCGCGCCTATCTCGATCGCATTGCGGCGGAGCGCCACTTGAACTACGGTCTTATCGCCACGCCGGCAGAAGGTTTATCGGGTCGTTTTGTGCGCATGGATCGCGAGCGCTACGGATCGATTCCGGGTATCACCGATCGCGATTACTATACCAATGGCTTCCATGTGCCGGTATATTACAACATCAGCGCATTCGACAAGATCGAAATCGAAGCGCCCTACCATGCGCTTACCAACGCCGGCCATATTTCATACGTGGAGCTCGATGGGGATCCGACCGATAATCTCGAGGCCTTCGAAGCGGTCGTTCGCCATATGAAAGAGTCTGGCATTGGTTATGGCTCGGTCAATCATCCCGTCGACCGTGACCCGGTGTGCGGTTACAACGGCATCATCGGCGACCGCTGCCCGAAGTGCGGGCGCACCGAGGAAAATGGTGTTCCCTTCGATCGCATTCGTCGCATTACGGGGTATTTAGTGGGAACGCTTGATCGCTTCAACGATGCCAAGCGCGCCGAAGAACACGACCGCGTGAAGCATTGCTAACCTGGTTTTATGGGCATGCAAACATCTCAACCTCTCTCGCTTCGCCTGTTCGGGACCGCCGAAGATTCAATCGTCGACGGTCCCGGTCTGCGCTATTCCGTATTTACGCAAGGGTGCAGCCATGGGTGTGCCGGGTGCCACAACCCTGAAAGTCAACCCGCGTGCGGGGGCTTTGCGATGTCTGTTGACGCGCTGCTTGAACAGATCGGCGCCAACAAGCTGACGCGGGCGGTGACGCTTTCGGGCGGAGAGCCGTTTGACCAGTGTGCCGGCTGTCTTGCGCTTGCACGGGCTTTGAAGGAGCGCGGCTACAACGTGTGGATATATTCGGGGTACCTGTTTGAAGATTTGTTGGCGGGCAACCCCGACCCTCTTGCCCCTGAAATCTTGCGTATCTGCGATGTGCTGGTTGATGGCCCCTATCTTGAAGCGCTTAATTCCTATGAGCTTATGTGGCGGGGCTCTTCTAACCAACGCGTGATCGACCTGCCGAAATCTTTGAGTTCAGACACGGTTGTTTTGTGGGAACACCATGAGAGTTTCCCTATTAAGCCTCAATCTTGGTAATATCGAACCATGGAACAACTTATTGAACAAACCAAGGCTTTTTTCGCTCTTCCGTTCGTCGACGATGTTATCGCATCGGTGATCATACTGCTGATTACGGCTCTCGTTGCAAAATGGGTGGCAAGGTTTTTGCGCCATATCCTGCGCAGTGATGAAGTGCCGTTGCCCTCCAGTTCTATCTTCCTTAATATTGCGCGCGGCATCGTGTGGATGCTTGGCATCTGCATCGTGTTGCAAAGCCGCTTCGACATTAACGTCAGCGCGCTCATTGCCGCATTGGGGGTTGGGGGCATCGCGGTGTCGCTCGGCTTCAGGGATACGGTGGCGAACCTGATAGGGGGTTTGCAGATCACGCTGATGCACCTGGTTGAGCCGGGAGACAACATTTCGGTTTCCGGCGTTTCCGGCGTGGTGCACGATGTTACGTGGCGCCACACCACGATCACCTCGTCGACGGGGGAGTCTGTCACCATTCCCAATTCTCTTATCAACAACAGCTCGTTGACGCGTCTTGCTCCCCCTGAACAGCTAACGGTTCCGTTCGTGGTTCTTGGCACTGAGACCGACCTTGATACTATCGCGCAGCGCATCAAAACGGCCGCAACCGATGCAGCGGCTTCGGTGTCACCGGTAACGCAAGAGGTTATCGTGCTTTTCACCGAGGTAAACGATGTCGGTTTTCGCGGCAAGGTAGTGGTGCGCATTACCGATGCGCAGAAAGTCGCCGTCGCAACCGATGCGGTTGTGCGCACGATAGCACCGATTACGCGTTAGGGGAGACAACCGTATGTCAGAACATCAGATTACCCGCAAAGGACCGCTGCATAATGCCGAGGGAACCCTTGCCGAACCCGGCTGGGCCAATACTTTGCTGCTTACGTACGACAAGGCGCTTATCAAGGCCCCTTCATGGCGTGTGAAGGAATGGGACTACTACCTTATCAACGATGACCAGTATGCGGTGGCGCTTACGTTGGGTGATTTGGGATACATGGGCTTGCTTTCCGCTTCCCTTATCGATTTCAAAGCCGCCACCTTTATCACCACCAGCGAAATAGTGCCCCTTCCGTTGGGGAAATTTAATCTACCCACCACCACCGAAAAAGGTGTTTCGGAATTTCACAACAAGCGGGTTAGTTTTCGTTACGAAGTTGCCGAAGGGGTGCGCCACATCAAAGTTCACTTCGCTCGGTTTGACGGGAGGGAATCTTTCGATGTTGAGGCGACGCTCGATGAGCAACCGCGCGATTCCATGGTGATAGCCACGCCGTGGGCCGAAGACCCGCTCGCGTTTTATTACAACCAGAAAATCCTTGCGATGCGTGTGCAGGGAAGCTTTAAGAAGGGCAAGCAGTTGCACGGGTTTTCCCCCGATAACAGCTTTGGCTTGCTTGATTGGGGTCGGGGCGTATGGACGCGCGACAACCATTGGTTTTGGGCCTGCGCGCAGGGGTGGCAAGAGGATGTTTTCCCGGCGGAAGAACAAGAGGCTTCGGGCGAAGACGGCGCTTGCGGCAGCGAATGGCATCGTGTTGGGTTGAACCTGGGCTACGGTTTCGGAGACACGAGCGCCGCATCGGAAAATATGCTGTTCATCGATGGGGAAGCTTATAAGTTTGGCGTGGTAGCATTCGATATTCCCAAAACAGAAGCGTTCGATACGGCGCAGAAAACCGCCGATCGCTATCGACTTTTAGAGCCTTGGCCGATTCACGATGAAGAGGGGCTGATTGATCTTGTGTTCACTCCTTTGCTCGATCGTATTGACTATCAGAATTTCGGCATCATCTTATCCGACCAACACCAGGTCTTCGGAGAGTTTTCCGGCACCGTCATCATCGAGGGCTCTCCGTTTATCATCGATAAGCTGAAAGGCTCCGCTGAGGTCATCCATAACAAATACTGAACCAGCCGATAACTTTACTCAGATTTGACGTGGGTCAGACGGTGTTTTGACCTGCATCCTTCACCATGTTCTTGTGCTTATAACAACATGGATTCGAAAGGACAGAAATGAAAAAGAAGTTGGTTGGTGTCGCTCTCTGTGCCCTGTTGGCGTTCGGCGCTTTCGGTATTGTCGGCTGTTCGGGCGCTGCGGGCGCAAGCAGCGGGGCTTCGAGCGCCTCATCTCCTTCGGGAGACGTAGCGGTCTACTCTCGCGAAGACGGCTCGGGTACGCGCGGCGCCTTCATCGAATTGTTCGGCATTCAGCAAAAAGACTCGAGCGGCAAAGCCGTTGATTTGACCACGCCCCAGGCAGCAATCACCAATTCGACATCGGTCATGATGACTTCCCTTGCCGGAGACCCCAATGGTATCGGCTATATTTCACTCGGTTCGCTCAACGACACCGTGCGTGCACTCGATATCGATGGCGCTCAAGCCACTGCGGCCAACGTGGCCAGTGGCACCTACAAGATAGCCCGCCCCTTCAACGTTGCCACGAAGCCGGGTCTTTCCTCGCAGGCGCAAGATTTCATGGCCTTCATCATGAGTGCCGATGGCCAGAAAATCGTCGTCGATAACGGCTACATCGCGGCCGATTCCGCCGCCGCAGCATATACCGCTTCCGGAAAAACCGGCAAAATCGTCGTGGCAGGATCCTCTTCGGTTACTCCTGTCATGGAAAAACTTTCAGAAGCCTACCAAAAAATCAATTCCAGTGTGACCATCGAAGTGCAGCAATCCGACTCGACCACCGGTATGAATATGGCGAAAGACGGCACGTGCGACATCGGCATGGCATCGCGCGAACTGAAGGATTCCGAGAAATCCGCAGGCCTTACCCCTGTGGTTATCGCACAGGATGGCATTGCGGTCATCGTGAACAAGGACGCCTCGATTAAAGGGCTGACCAGCGACCAGGTCATGAAGATCTACACGGGGGAAGCGCTTTTGTGGGAAGACGTTTTGGCTTAAATCCGTGTTGACAGCGAGAAGGGTTCTTCCATGAATAAGGTTCATTTCAAGGAAGGTGCAGCGCGGGTGGTTTTCGCCGCTTCCGCAGGGATTTCGATCCTTGCGGTTGCGCTTATCTGCATCTTTTTGTTCGTCAATGGCGTGCCTGCCATCGCGCAAATCGGGCTTCCTGATTTTCTGTTCGGCACGACGTGGCGTCCCGCCAACGACATCTACGGTATCTTTCCGATGATCATCGGTTCGATTTATGTGACGGCCGGCGCCATCGTGGTCGGGGTGCCTATCGGGCTGTTGTGCGCGATCTTTTTGGCGCGCTTCGCGTCGGGCAAGGTGGCGCGTGTGCTCAAGCCCGGAGTTGAGCTTTTGGCGGGCATCCCGTCGGTCGTCTACGGCTTCTTCGGCTTGGTGGTGCTCGTGCCGTTTCTGCGCGTCGCCGCACCGGGCAACGGCCTGTCGCTTCTTGCCGCCGCGCTGCTGCTGGGCATCATGATCTTGCCTACCATCATCACGGTTGCGCAATCCTCTCTCGATGCCGTGCCGCGCCAGTACTACGAAGGGGCGCTGGCTCTCGGTGCCGGTCACGAACATGCGGTGTTCAGGGTGGTCGTTCCCGCTGCGGCATCCGGCATCATGGCGGGCATCATTTTAGGAATCGGCCGCGCCATCGGAGAAACCATGGCGGTCATCATGGTCGCCGGCAACCAGGCCATTATCCCTGAAAGCATCTTTTCGGGCGTACGAACCATGACGGCCAATATCGTGCTCGAAATGGGGTATGCGGCCGATTTGCACCGCGGCGCCCTGATTGCAACCGGTGTTGTTCTGTTCGTGTTTATCCTGATCATCAATACCACGTTCAATATTCTCAAGAAAAAAGGTGATGCTCGATGAGTGCCCGGTTTGTATTCAGTGTCGAGGCTGCCGCACCTTCTGTGCCGCCGGGGCTCGACGCGATCGATGCGGCACTCATGGCTGCCGAGGAGCGCACGCTGCGCCGCCGCAGGCTTTCTGCGCTGGGCTTGCGGGGTGCGGTGTATCTTGGTGCGGCGGTAACCACGCTTATCATGCTGTTTTTGGTGGGGTATATCCTGTTCAAGGGCGTGCCATATCTGACTCCCTCGCTTTTTGCCTGGGAATACACCTCCGATAACGTTTCGCTGATGCCATCGCTTATCAATACCTTGCTGATGCTGGCTCTTTCCCTGGTGATGGCGGTGCCGCTTGGTGTCGGCGCGGCAATCTTTTTGGTTGAATACGCCACGCGCGGCAACAAGTTCGTGCAGCTGGTTCGTATGACGGCTGAAACATTGGCCGGCATCCCGTCGATCATCTATGGTTTGTTCGGCATGCTGTTTTTTGTGACCGCCTTAGGCTGGGGTCTTTCGCTTATGTCGGGCGCGGCCACTCTTGCCATCATGGTCTTGCCGGTCATCATCCGCACAAGCGAAGAAGCGCTGTGCGCGGTTCCCGATTCGTTTCGAGAAGGCAGTTTCGGGTTGGGTGCCGGTCGGCTGCGCACCGTGTTCCGCGTCGTGCTGCCCAGTGCCATCCCCGGCATTTTCGGCGGTGTCATCTTGGGGATGGGGCGCATAGTCGGTGAGGTTGCCGCGCTTATCTTCACGGCGGGTACGATCGCGGCTATTCCCGACTTCATGGGTCAAGGGGCACCTGCGGTGCTCGACTCGGCCCGCACGCTGGCTGTGCATATGTATGTGCTGGCAAGCGAAGGTTTGCATATCAATGAAACGTACGCCACGGCAGTGGTGTTGCTGGTGATGGTTGTTGTATTGAACGCTCTGTCGACGGTGGCAGTGCGCAAGATGAGTAAAGGAAACGTAAATGACTAACGCAGTAATGGAGCAACCGAAACGCACTTCCGCAAATTGCACAGACCCCGATCCTACCCCCTTATGTCATTTTGAGCGTAGTGAAGAGTCTCGTTCTTTACCCTTCTCGCAGCAAGCGCCTTCCTGTTCTGCCGCGCCTGCGCCCGCAACCAAGATGCAGGTTCGTGGTCTGAATCTGTACTACAAGGATTTCCAGGCGCTCAACCACATCGACCTCTCGTTTCCCAAAAACCAGGTGACCGCTTTGATAGGGCCTTCCGGTTGCGGCAAATCGACGCTGCTTAAAAGCCTGAACCGCATGAACGACCTGGTTGAAGGATGTCGCATAGAAGGCGAGATCACCCTCGACGGACAGGATGCGTATCGCGGCGTCGATATCAACGTGTTGCGCCGGCGGGTGGGAATGGTGTTTCAAAATCCCAATCCGTTCCCGATGTCGGTCTACGATAATATCGCATTCGGTCCACGCACGCACGGCGTTAAAAACCGTGCGCAGCTCGATCAGATCGTCGAGCAAAGCCTGCGCGATGCGGCGATTTGGGATGAACTGAAAGATCGACTCAAGAAAAACGCCCTCGGCTTATCCGGCGGTCAGCAGCAGCGTTTGTGTATCGCTCGTGCGTTGGCGGTGCGTCCCGAAGTGTTGTTGATGGACGAAGCGACCAGTGCGCTCGACCCCATTTCGACGGCCAAGATCGAAGAGCTGGTAGCTGATCTTAAAAGCAAATACACCATCATCATGGTGACGCATAATATGCTGCAGGCGCTGCGCGTTTCCGATACGACGGCTTTTTTCCTGCTGGGGGATATGGTCGAATCCGGTTCGACCCAAGAAATCTTCACCAACCCCCACGACAAGCGCACGCAAGATTACGTTGCCGGTCGTTTCGGGTAGGGAAAAGATCAGATCCTTCGCTTTACCTAAGATGACAAAGGGATACCCCGAATAAAGCGATGCCCCAGAACGGCGTTTTCCTAGCTGTTGTTTTGAGGGCAGCTCAGAATCCGGGGTTCCCTCCCGTTTGAGTGCTGGAAGGAAGAGGTGTGGAAGATGCGCGACAATCTCAACGAAGGGAAAGGTTTTCGGGTACTATGAAATCATGATTTATTACGTTGAAGATGACACCAACATCCGGGATTTGGCCGTGTATGCCCTTCGTCAGGCGGGCTTTGAAGCCTGCGGCTTCTCGTGCGCGTCAGACTTTTTTACGGCGCTCAAAAAACACCTTCCTGAACTGGTCTTGCTTGATATCATGCTGCCTGAAACCGATGGGTTGGAAATTTTGCATCAGCTGCGTTCCGATTCTGCAACCAAGTTTCTTCCCGTCATGATGTTGACGGCGAAGGGTACCGAATACGATACGGTGTGCGGGCTCGATGCCGGAGCCGATGATTACCTTTCCAAGCCTTTCGGTATGATGGAATTGGTCTCGCGCGTCAATGCGCTTTTGCGGCGAGCAAGCGAACCGGCAGCGGGTTTGCAGGATGCGCTTTCCTGTGACGGCATCGTCCTTTCGGCTGCGGCGCACACCGTCATGGCGGCGAAAAAGCCCGTCGTGCTGACACTGAAGGAATTTGATCTGCTCAAGACCCTTATGCAGCATGAGGGGCAGGTGCTCACTCGCGATCAGCTGCTCGAAGACGTGTGGGGCATCACCTATGCCGGCACCACGCGCACGGTCGATGTGCACGTGCAGACGCTGCGTCAGAAGCTTTCAGCGGTGCATACCGGCATTGACCAGTGTATTCACACGGTGCGCGGCGTGGGCTACAGCATCAAATCGCAGTCGGCATAGCGCGCGATGTTCAACTTGCAACTGCATGCGAAAAGCCTTGCGGGAATCATCTTCCGAACGGTTTTGCTCTTTTCACTCTTCTTGATCGTGGTGTTTTTGACGGTCACGAGTGTGATTTTTTACCAATCATTCGAGCACGTTGCCGAAAAACGCCTGGTTGCCGAAGCCCAGGCGGCGGCCGTTGCCCTCAATGCCGAACCTCAGCATCAGGTCGCTATTGCTGAAGATCAGTTTCTCGGAGATATCCGCTACACGCTGATAAGCCCTGATGGCACGGTGCTCGCCGACAGTGCGGCGGATGCGCACGCGGCCGACAATCACGCCGCGCGCCCAGAAGTTGTCGAAGCGAACAAGCAGGGGATCGCCACGGCGATTCGCTATTCCGCCACGCTGAAAACGGACACTATTTACGCTGCGGTCGAACTTACCGATGGGGGCATTGTTCGCCTTTCAGAAGAGCGCCAATCCCTGTTCGTCTTCTTGGGTGAAATGGTGATCCCGATGGCGCTTGCGATGGTGATGGTGACGCTTTTGGCAGCGCTCGTGTCCCGTGCTTTGACGCGGCGCATCATGAAGCCGATCGATGCCCTCAATTTCAAGGAACCGCTTGAAAATGAAATCTATGATGAAATGAACCCGCTGCTCGTGCGCATCGATGAACAGCAAGCGCAGCTCAAGGCTCAAAACAAGGAATTGGCCATCGCCGAAAACCTGCGTCGTGAGTTTTCTTCGAACGTCAGCCACGAAATGAAGACGCCGCTGACGGTTATTTCGGGCTATGCAGAGCTTCTCAAAAACGACATGGTCAAACCTGCTGATCGGCAGAAATTCGCTGGGCTGATCTATGAGGAATCGCAAACGATGCGCTCGCTTATCAACGATGTCCTGACCATTTCGCGACTCGATGAAACCGTCGGTAGCGAAAAAAGCGATCAGCCGGTTGATTTATTCGTGACGGCGAAAATTGTGGCGACACGCCTCGAAAGCTTTGCGCACGCCAACAAGGTGTCGGTGATCGTCGAAGGTGAATCGACCTTCATTTCGGGGGTCGATACGCTTGCCGAAGAAATGCTCTACAACCTGATTGAAAACGGCATTCGTTATAACCATGAAAACGGTCAGGTTGTCATGCGGGTGGAAAGCGATGAGCACGGTCCGGTGGTTGTGGTCAGCGATAGCGGCCCGGGTATTCCCGAAAAGTATAAAGACAAGGTGTTCGAGCGCTTTTTCCGCATAGACAAAAGCCGTTCGAAGGAAACCGGCGGCACCGGTCTCGGCCTGGCTATCGTCAAGCACGCCGTGCAGTATCATGCCGGAACCATAGAAGTGGAAAGTACGCTGGGATCAGGCACGAAGTTCGTCCTGCATTTTCCGCCACTCGATCGACGCAGCTGAATCGCGCCAATGAAAAAGCCCCACCTCCAATGCCACCAGGATGAACCCACCTTAAAAGGTGGGTGCTCGCAGCGGATTTCCTGGCTTTCGCATCAACAGACGCGAATTCCCATTTCACCCGCGATCTTGAGCTCCCAAATAAATCGCATCGGTCCATCTGAAATGTAACACGAAGGTAGGACTTACTTATGAGTATATGGTCAGTTTGCAGAAATAAAAGTCTTGACATCATGCTAAAGTATGGGAATGGATAATCTGTTTACGGAAATAGAGAATGAAACGAAATCGAAGGTTGCTCCCTTAGCGGTTCGTGTGCGTCCGGAAACTCTTGATGAACTGGTTGGACAGCAAGACGTTGTCGGTCCCGATTGCTGGTTGCGCACCGCGATCGAGGGTGATCGTTTGAGCTCGGTTATTTTGTTTGGACCGGCAGGTACCGGCAAAACATCGCTGGCCCATATCATCGCCCACTCCACGAAGGCGACCTTTGTGGAGGTTTCGGCGATCGGGGGCACGGTGTCTGATCTGCGCCGTGAAATCGATGCTGCCGAAAAACGGCTCGTTTCCTTTGGTACCCGCACCATCTTGTTCGTCGATGAGATCCATCGCTTCAATCGAGCACAGCAAGATGCGTTGTTGCATGCCGTGGAAGACCGTATCGTTGTTTTGGTGGGGGCCACCACCGAAAACCCTTACTTCGAAGTCAATTCGGCGCTGTTATCGCGGTCTCGCGTGGTGGAACTTCATTCCCTTGAAGATGCCGATGTGGCTCTGCTGCTCGATCGGGCCGTGAGCGCTCCCCGTGGTTTTGCGGGTGCCTATGCGCTTGATGTCGATGCTCGCGATGCCATCGTGCGCCTTGCGGGTGGCGATGGTCGCGCCGCGCTGAGCACGCTTGAACTTGCTGCATCCCTGGTTGGCGCGGGCAGTTTAGAGGCTCCTGCTCTTCTTACGGTGGATCATGTTGAAACCGCCCTGCCTCATCGGGGGCTGCCCTACGATAAAAACAAAGACATGCATTACGACATCGTATCCGCCTTCATCAAGTCGATGCGCGGATCAGACCCCGATGCGGCGCTGTACTGGCTTGCCCGCATGATTGAAGGTGGGGAAGACCCCAAATTCATCGCGCGTCGCATGTTTATTTTGGCGTCGGAAGATATCGGCAATGCCGATCCGCAGGCGCTGCTTATCGCCGAAGCGGCTTTTCGGTCGGCCGAGGTGATCGGGTATCCCGAATGCCGCATCAATTTGGCGCAGGCAGCGGTCTACTTAGCCCTTGCGCCCAAGTCGAATGCCGCTTATCTTGGTATCGGTGCAGCGCTTGCCGAAGTGAAGAGTGGTCCTAAGCGCGATGTGCCCGCGGTTTTGCGCGACCGGCATCGCCCGGGATCGCAGGATTACGGCGAGTATCTCTATCCTCACGATTACCCCGAAGGTTGGGTCGATCAGCAGTATTTACCCGACGGTTTGGCCCGTGGTTGTTTCTTCAAACCGGGCGAGCGGGGCTGGGAATCCTATCGTGTAGATGCCGTGGCACGCGATAGGCGCAAGCGCTAACGTGGTACAGTATTGGTTTTGAAACAAGGAGGTCAGCTCATGGATTTTGGAGAGTTTCTCAACATCGCCTTACCGGTTGTCTATGTCGTCGTCGGCGTGGCACTCGTTTGGTTTATTATCGAACTGGTTATGATGGTGCGCAAGACGCGTTCAGCGGTCGATGATATGCAGAAGAAAATCGACCCCACTCTTACAAGTATCGGGAATATGACCGCTTCCCTTGAACCGGCTGTCGCCAAAATCGATCCTTTGGTCGAGCGTGTTTCCCTAACCGTCGATGCCGCCAATCTCGAGATCATGCGCCTTGATCAGATCCTTGAAGATGTCAACGACATCACCGGTAAGGTTTCTTTGGCCGCCAATGCGGTCGAGTCGGCAACGAGTGCGCCGATAGCCATCGTGAACACGATGACCGATAAGGTGCGAGGCGTGTTGCGCTCGCATCGTGCTTCCGATGAATCGATAGCGCTCGGAGAAAAGAAGGCCGCAGTTGCCGCTCGCGGTGATCTTCCTGAAGAAAACCCTGCAGCCACGCTTGCTTCGACCAGTTTCGATGCCGCCGAACGGTTCGTTGCCGAAGCATTTGCTCCCAAAGAGGTCAGTCAGCCCGAACATACCGTTGATGCGGCAGAAAAGTGGGCAGCTGCTCGCGCGGCTCAGGCGAGCGGGTCGGGTCAGCATGCAGCGACCGCTACGCCGGCGCCTGACGACGCGAACGCTGTTCCCGAAGCCGAAGAAAAGCCAGCTTCGAAGGGGAAGTATTTTACCTATGAGCCCGAAATAGCATCTGCGCCTAAGCCGAAAGAATAGCTGCGGGCGTTTTGCTCAAGCAGTGTATGTTGTGTTACGAAAATGAGGGGGGTACGGTGATCGATCTCGAACAAGAAGAAGAGAAAGCATTGAGGGCAAAGCGTCGTTTTTTGCAGATATGGGCAGGGGTGGGTGCCATCCTGTTAACGGGGGTGTTTGTCTACCTGCTCAATATTCTTTCGGTGCCTGTTGGCATCTTGGCGTGGTCTCTCATCATCGTTTTCTGCTTGCGCGGTCCGGTCAGCTTTCTGGAAAAGAAGGGCGTCAATCGCCTGATAGGCACCACGCTTTCCTACGTTGCTCTTTTCGTTGTCATAGGAGTTGTCGTGGGGCTGCTCTGTTCGCCTGCCGTTGGTCTGGGTGCTCAGTTCGTCAGCCTGCTCGAAAGCATACCCTCCTATGTGCAGTCGTTTTCCTCCTGGGGAAATGATTTCTACAACCAATATGCGAATGTCCTGCAAAACAACGTGGTACACGGTTGGTTGGATTCCGCTTTGGTCTCGCTTTCCGATTGGGCATCCAACCTGGCAAAGGAAAGCGCAACGGGCGTTGTTGCCTTTAGCACGACGGTCATGAACAGCTTCATGATCATCGGCTTCGCCCTTGTCGTCGGTTTCTGGATACTCATGGAACTTCCCGATCTTGGGCGCGAATGCAAGCGCTTGGTCGGAGGGCGCCACGCTGAAGATATGGAAATGCTCCATGTCACTCTCACGCGGGTCATGGGCGGCTACATCAAGGGAACCATCCTGCAGTGCATGATTATCGGCGTGGGATGCAGCGTGTGTTTCGGCGTTCTCGGGGTGCCTAATTATGCCGCCTTGGGCGGCATCTGCGGCCTGCTCAACATCATTCCCATCGTCGGTCCGTGGTTGGGCGGTGCCCTTGCTGCGGTTGTATGCGTGTTCATCAGCCCCTGGATCGCCATCATCGCACTGGTTGCCACCATCGGGGTGCAGCAGTTCGTCTACACGTTCGTATCCCCGAAGATCATGGCCAATTCAGTCGATGTACACCCTGCGCTTACCATCCTCGCTTTGATGGCGGGCTCCGCCATCGGTGGCGCTATGAGCGGGTTCATGGGCTCGCTTGTGGGTATGCTGGCCTCCATTCCGGCCATCGCGGTTGCCAAGGCGGTATTTGTATACTATTTCGAGAAACGCACGGGACGTCGTCTTGTGGCCGAAGATGGTGTATTCTTCCAAGGCACGCCAAAGGAAGGGAGCATCGATCCCATCGCCGACGCTACCTCGCCGCATCCCGATATTACCGCGGCGTTTGCCAGGATTGAAGAAAAGCACGCTGAAAAGAAGGCGGGCATCCATCGCCGGCAATAAGGGTACTGCGCACCGGTAGGGTTCATGCTTTAGACGTTGCGGTTTCCCTCCGTGCTTTGAATACTATATGACAACCTCACGCAAGAAAGAACGACTATGGAATATATGAGTACCGCGCAAATTCGAGAAAAATATCTGCGATTTTTCGAGTCGAAGGGATGCAAGCGCATGCCTTCTTCTTCGTTGATCCCCGACGATCCTTCGTTGCTGCTGACCAGCGCCGGTATGGTGCAGTTCAAGCCCTACTTCCTGCAGCAGAAGCACTTGGAATCACCCTACGTGGGCACCACGACGGTGCAGAAGTGCGTGCGCACCAACGATATCGACATCATCGGTACGACCGGTCGCCACTTCAGCTTCTTCGAAATGTTGGGCAACTTTAGCTTCGGCGAATATTTCAAAGAAGAAATGTGCGCCTGGGCATACGAGTTTTCCACCAAAGAACTGGGTTTGCCGGTTGACCGTCTGTACTTCACCGTGTTCAACGATGATGATGAGACCATTGAAATCTGGAAAAAGCTCGGAGTTGCCGAAAATCGCATTTCCCGCTTGGGGGAAGAGGACAACTTTTGGCGGGCTGGGCCTACCGGTCCGTGCGGACCGTGTTCCGAACTCTATTTCGATCAGGGTGAAGAATTCGGGTGCGGCAGCCCCGACTGTGCTCCGGGCTGCGATTGCGATCGCTTCCTGGAATACTGGAATCTTGTATTCACCCAGTACGATGGGCAAGAAGATGGCACACTGGCTCCGTTGCCGAAGAAAAATATCGATACCGGCATGGGGCTTGAGCGCATCGCCGCCATCATGCAGGGCGTGCAATCAAACTTCGAGATCGATCTGATGCGCGACCTTTTGGCCGTGGGTGAGCAACTTTCGGGGCGTGTGTACGGTCAGTCGCAGCAAGACGATCTGTCCTTGCGCATCATGGCCGACCACAGCCGTTCGGTTACGTTCCTCATCGCCGATGGCGTGCTGCCCTCCAATGAAGGTCGCGGTTACGTGCTGCGCCGCCTGTTGCGCCGGGCTGTCATGCAAGCGCACCTTCTTGGGGTGGATGGGCCGTTTTTGGCGCGCTACATCGACAAAATCATCGATCTCATGGGTGATGTATACCCCGAAATCGTGGAAAATCGCGAACTGGTCGAACGCGTCGTGCTTTCCGAAGAGGAACGTTTCGGCGCTACCCTGCGCCAGGGTCAGGCGTATCTGGCCGAGGTTTTGGATACGATGGACACGGCCATCCTTTCGGGCAAAGACGCTTTCGCCTTGCACGACACCTATGGTTTCCCCATTGACGTCACGCAGGAAATTTGCGCCACCAAGGGAATCGAAGTGGATACGGCAGGCTTCGAAGAATGTATGGTGCAGCAGAAACAGCGCGCTCGCGCTCACGCCAAAGATGCTGATAATGCCTGGTCAACCTATGATGGTCTCATGATCGGCATCCTGGAGGAAGTCGGTGCGACCGATTTTGTCGGCTATGCCAAACACGAAGTCGATGCCAATGTTGCGGTTCTGCTTAAGCAGGGAACGCGCGTACCGCGTTTACAGGCGGGCGACACCGGGCGCATCGTGTGCGATAAAACGCCGTTTTACGCCGAAAAGGGCGGTCAAGTGGGCGATATCGGCCTGATGTATGCGCCGGGCATCAGCGTGCGCGTCACCGATACGCACGAACCGGAAAAAGGCCTCTACGTTCACGATGTGGTGGTCGAAGAGGGTACCGTTGAAGTGGGCGATCCGCTGCGCCTTTCTCTCGATGTCTCGCGCCGCGCGCGCATTTGCCGCAACCATACGGCAACGCATATCCTGCACTGGGCGTTGCGTCGCGTGCTGGGCGACCACGTGAAGCAGGCGGGCAGCTTCGTTGCTCCCGATCGCCTCCGTTTCGACTTCACCCATTTCGAGGGCATGACCGGCGAGCAGATTGCCGAAGTGGAGCGCTTAGCCAATCAGGCCATCATGGAAAACCATGCGGTACGGGCCTACGAAACGTCGCTTTCCAGCGCACGTGAAGCGGGCGTCATCGCTTTGTTCGGCGAAAAGTACGGCGAATTTGTGCGCGTGCTCGATATCGAAGGCCTCTCGCAAGAACTGTGCGGAGGTACGCACGTGGGTGCTACCGGCGAAATCGGTTTCGTCAAGATCGAAAGCGAAGCATCCGTGGGCGCAAACCTGCGCCGCATCGAAGCGGTTACCAGTTTCGATGCCTTGGCCTACATGAATAAAATCGAAGCGGAACTCAAAGAAACCGCTGAAGAACTGCGCGTGCCGCTGTTCGATGTCAGCGAACGCACGGCATCCAATCTGGCTCAGCTTAAAGATCTCAACGAAAAGCGAAAAGCCAACAAACGCCGTCTTATCGAAGGCGAAATGCACTCCTATCTCGATGATGTGCTCGACGTGGGGTATCCGTTGGTCGTGGTGGCTATTCCCGGTGTCGATGTCGGTGGGTTGCGCCATTCATGGGATATCATCCGTTCCCACATGGATAAGCCCGGCGCGTGCGTTTTGGCGTCGGATCATGAAGGCACCCCTTTGCTTTTGGCGGCGGGAACCGATGAGGCGATTGCTGCAGGATTCGATGCCGGCGCGGTCATCAAGGCTATTTCGCCGAATATCAAAGGCGGCGGTGGCGGCAAGGCGTCCATGGCGCAGGCGGGCGGCAAGGATGTTTCCGGCATCGAAGCGGCGCTTGTTGCAGCGCGCACCTTGCTGGGTGCCTAGGTGCGCATCCTGGCTCTCGACATAGGCGATGCGCGTATCGGTTGCGCTATCAGCGACCCGCAGGAGCGGGTCGCAACGCCTTTGTGCGTGCTGCCGGCCGCCGAAGTGATGGGTAACGCCGCTTCGTTTCGGCGGGTGCTTCAAGATTGGGAACCCGATCTGATTTTGGCGGGCTTGCCCTACACCATGGCTCACGCTCAAGGGCCTCAGGCACAACGGGTGAGGGAAAAGGCGCAGAGCATCGCGGCGGCGACCAAACTGCCCCTGGAATTTACCGATGAACGCTTAAGTTCGCAAGAGGCCAAACGGAGTTTGCGTGAAAAGGGCTTTTCCGAACGTGAAATGCGCGGAAAAATCGATATGATAGCAGCAAGTTTGTTCTTGCAGGCATGGCTTGATGCGCGCGCCTTGCAGGCATAAGAAAAGAAAGGCAGAATATGCCCGCCCACAAACGTGTGACCTATTCCGAGCACCCTAACCATGCTGCTCGTCATGTGCATGCTCGCGGTGAGCGCCAATTCAAAACATACGATACCACCCATATCCGTCCGCGGAAAAGCCGCGCCCCCCTCGTCGTTTCCGTCGTTTTGGCAATCGTTATCCTTATCGTTTTAGGGTTTGGTGTGTTCACCATGATCAAAGGCTGTTCTTCCGAGCCGGGCGCCACCGAGATGTTGGCACAGGGGCAACAGGCTCAAGTAACCATCGCGGAAGGGTCGGGCGCTCAGCAGGTTGGCCAGTCGCTCAAAGATGCGGGGATTGTGGCTTCGGTCGGCGATTTCACGAAGAAGGTTTCCAGCAGCGGTCTCGAATCATCGCTCATGCCCGGGGTGTACACCTTCACGGGAGGCATGTCTCTTGACGAAGTGCTCGCCACGTTGAAAGCCGGTCCTACCGCACAGGCGAGCTTGGTTATCCCCGAAGGCTACACTATCGCCAAAACGGCTGCCAAGGTGGCGCAGACGTACGGAGGCGCCATTTCTGAGGAAGATTTCACTGCGGCGGCGCACAATGCAAGCGCCTATGCGGGGGCCTATCCCTTTGTGGAAGATGCCTACGATAATTCCCTTGAGGGTTTTCTCTTCCCGAAAACCTACAAACTCATCGAAGGGGCTACCGCCGATACCGTGGTGCGCCAAATGCTCGACCAGTACAAAGTGGAAGTCGCCTCGCTTGATTACACGTATGCGCAAGATCAGGGGCTTTCCGCCTACGATGTGCTGAAGATGGCTTCGGTGGTTGAAAAGGAAGCGGCTCCCGACAACCGTCCCGCGGTGGCTTCGGTGTTCTACAACCGCCTTGCCATCGATATGGCATTGCAGTCCGATGCTACGACCGCCTATGCCATCGGTGGCGACCCCAAGCCTGAAGACCTTAAAATCGAAGGCCCTTACAACACGTATCTCAACAAAGGCTTGCCGGCAGGTCCTATCTGCTCGCCGGGTCTTTCGTGTTTGCAGGCGGTATGCGCCCCCGATAAGACGAATTATTACTACTTCTACTTCGCGGAACAAAACGGTAAAATGGTATATTCGTTCAGCGAAAACTACGAAGATCATAAAAGGGCCATCGCTGCGTCTTAAGCGCACGCGATCCCCGGAAACGACATGCTGTGCCCTTTACCGAACCGGACCGTTTATTTTCACGCATCACCCGTATAGATATTCAGCGCGACATCGTGGCACTGGGCTACACCAGCGTGTTGCTCGACATCGATAACACCATCTTCACGCGCGACACCCATGAAGTGCCTCGCGATGTGGGGGTGTGGTTGGGTCGTGCGCGCGATGCGGGTATCACGTTTTGCCTCGTGTCCAACAATTTCCACGAAGGCGTCTATCAGCTTGCGCAGCGCCTTGATCTGCCCATTGTGGCCAAAGCGGTAAAGCCGTTGCCTCCGGCGTTTTTGTTTGCGCGTCATAAAATCTCTGCGAAACGTGCAACGACGCTCGTCATCGGCGACCAGCTGATAACCGATGTGCTTGGCGCTCACTTTTTGGGCATGTGCGCCTACATGGTGCGTCCCTTAGTCGAGCAGGATCTCAAGCACACGCTGCTGCTGCGCAATGTCGAGCGGTTCTTTATCGGTGATATGCAGCCGGAAGAAGGGTGCTCATGCGAAGAATCTACCTTTTAGGCGAACATATTTCCCATTCGGCCTCTCCGGCTATGCACAATGCGCTCTATGCGAAGATGGGGCTTGACTGGCATTACGAAATCAAAGAATGCGCCACCGAAGAAGAGGCCGAAGCTTTTCTTGCCGCACGGGATTTCCTTGGCCTCAATATCACGACGCCCTACAAACCCCTCGCCCTGCAAAGCGCAACCATTGCCGCTTCCACGGCGAAGCTTGCCCACGGAGCCAATGTGCTGGCCTGCAAAAAGGGCAACCTGCTGGCATTCAACGTCGACGGTTCGGGGTGCAGCGATTATCTTGAGCGCGCGGGGTTTTCCTTTGCGGGCGCAAGCGTCGTCGTGTGCGGTACCGGTCCGACTTCGCTTGCTGCGCTGCACGCCGCCGCCCTCGCCGGGGCCGAACGCATCACGCTGATCGGACGCAACAAAGAACGTGCGCGACGGGTGCTGGGCGCCTATGTGAAAGAGTTCGGCCGCTTGGCTTATGCCACGATGAGCGTGCCCTCGGCTACCGAAGGGCATCGCACCTTTCGCGAAGCCTTCGATGAGGTTTCGTTTCTGTTCGGCAGCTATAAGACCTCGACGCAGTCCATAGCCGCCGCCGACCTTATCATCGATGCGACGCCGTGCGGCATGGAACCCGAAGACAAGCCTCCCTTCGACACCGGTTTGCTGAGCGCCGGCCAAACCGTGCTCGATGCGGTGTATGGGCACGGGGAAACAGACCTGATAGCCGCTGCACGGGCGCAGGGTTGTGTCGCGTTGGACGGCTCGGGCATGCTTGTGGCGCAGGCGGTGGCAACCGCGGTGACGCTGTTTGAGATAAACGAGGTGCCGGTTTCCCTTGATGCAGATGAGATGTTTCGTGTCATGGCTGATGCCGCAGGCTTTCAGTGCTAAAATTCTGTGCATGAACAACGCAGAAGGCACGTTATTGAAGGAGAGCATATGCACTACGTAACGGCAGGGGAAAGCCATGGCGCTGCGCTGAGCGCTATCGTAAGCGGGGTTCCTGCGGGGTTGAAGGTTTCCGAAAAGCAGATCAACACCGATCTGGCACGCCGCCAAAACGGGTACGGGCGCGGGGCGCGCCAGGCGATAGAGACCGATCGCGTACAGGTGCTTTCCGGCCTTCGTTTCGGTCGCACCATAGGCGCTCCGGTTGCTCTGCAAATCGTCAATGACGATTGGGTAAACTGGTCGCGCACCATGGCACCCTTTGCTCCCGTTCCTGATGATCTGGTGCGCGAAGTCACGCCCCGCCCCGGTCACGCCGATTTGGTGGGTGCCCTTAAAATCAATTCGGATGATTGTCGCACGGTGCTTGAACGGGCGAGCGCCCGCGAAACGGCGGCACGTGTCGCCGCGGCCGGCATTGCACGTGAATTTTTGGCTGATTTAGGCGTTGAGATATTTTCCTATGTAACGCGCATCGGGGAGGTGGCACTCGAAGAAAAAGAGCCGCTTATTGCTGCCCCCGATTACAAACCGCTCGATATCGAAATGAGCGAAATGCGCTGCCCCGACCCGGAAACAACCCAAGCTATGAAGCGCGCCATCGATGCTGCGCGCGACAAGGGTGAAAGTCTAGGCGGCACGTTTTGCGTGGTAGCTACGGGGCTCGTACCCGGTATCGGCGGGTATGCCCAGGCCACCGATCGTTTAACGGCGCGCTTGGGTGCGGCGTTGTTTTCCATCCCCGCCATCAAGGGCGTTGAATTCGGTCTCGGTTTCGCGGCCGCTCAGCGCGTTGGTTCGCAGGTGCACGACCCCATCACTCACACCAAGCGGCTCGGCTTTTCGCGCGCCAGCAACAATGCGGGCGGCCTTGAAGGGGGCATGACCACCGGTATGCCGCTTATCATGACCGCTGCCATGAAACCCATTCCCACGCTTGCCAACCCCTTGGACACGGTCAATATCGACACGCTTGAAACGGCATCTGCGAGCACGGAACGAGGCGATGTCTGCGCCGTGCCCTCGTGCGCCGTTGTGGCGGAAGCCGAAGTCGCCTTCGTGTTGGCCGATGCTTATTTGGCTAAGTTCGGCTGTGATACCATGGTCGATATCAAGGCGTCGCTCAAGGCGTATAAGCAGCGGCTGAAAACGATGTCCCGGTGAAAAAGGGGAACAAGAATCGCGCTGGTAATGGCGGGCACCCTAACGGGAGGCCTTCTCGTGATTGCGCGGATAAACGGGCAAAGCAGCGTCCGCACCCCTGCGATAACTTCGTGTTCTTGCTGCGGCAACGCGTTTTTTTCATCGGCTTCATGGGGGCGGGCAAGACCTCGATCGCGCGGCGGTGCGCACGCGATTGCAATTTGGTCGCGGTTGATATGGATTCGTATCTGGAGCGTTCGCGTGAATGCCGCGTTCGCACCCTGTTTACGGAGTATGGCGAAGAGGCCTTTCGCGAACTCGAGCACGAGGTGCTGCTCGAGGTATCCGAGATGGATCCGTTGTTCATTTCTTGCGGTGGCGGTATCATCACAAGACCCGATAATCGGGCGCTTTTGCACGATGAGGGCTTCGTCATCTATTTGAACGTTTCAGTCGATGAAGCATCGCGGCGCATCCGGGATATTTCATCGCGGCCCCTCTTCAAGGATATTGATGCCGCGCGTAAAATAAATGCCGAACGCAAAGCGCTGTACGCAGGAGTGGCCGATGCCACGATAGATACCAGTGGAAAATCGGTTGCGCGGATTGCGAATGAAGCGCGCAAGCTGCTTTTGAGAAAGGGTGTTTTGTGCCAACAGCCAAAATAGTCGTCAACATTCCCGATGAGGTTTCCTATGAGGTGCGTGTGGGCACTTCTCAGCTGGAAGGTTTCGGTGCGCGTTTGTGCGGGGCGACCCGGGCTGCTTCGGCGTTGCTCATCACCGATTCCACGGTGGCCTCGCTGTATGCGGCAGAAGTGCGCACCTCGCTTATCGCGGCGGGGTTCAAGGTTATCAAGATAGTTGTTCCCGCAGGTGAACAATCGAAATCGATCGGGTGTGCCACCGAAATATGGCAGGCGATGGCTGCGGCGAGACTTTCCCGCGACTGCGTTGTCGTGGCGCTTGGTGGTGGGGTAGTGGGCGATCTTGCGGGGTTTGCTGCTTCAACCTATATGCGCGGTGTCGATTTTGCGCAGGTGCCGACCACGCTGCTTGCGATGGTCGATGCGGCGGTCGGGGGCAAAACGGGGGTTAACCTCGAAGCGGGGAAAAACTTGGTGGGCACGTTTTTGCAGCCCTGTTATGTGTGCGCTTCAACCGACGTGTTGGCTACGTTGCCCGATCGCGAATGGGCTTGCGGGTGTGCCGAAATCGTCAAATCGGCTCTGATCGATTCCGATGATTTCTTTTTTTGGCTCATCCATGTTGCGCCGGCGCTCAGGGCGCGCAACGAAGAGGTGGTGCAAGAGGCCATCGCACGCTGCGTGATTTTCAAGGCGGCGGTCGTTGCGGCCGATTGCCGGGAAAATGCGGGTGTGCGCGAGTGCTTGAATTACGGGCACACGCTTGGTCATGCCATCGAATCGTTGGCCGGCTATGGCAGCTATTCGCACGGGCAGGCCGTGGCGGAAGGCATGCGCTTCGCTGCCGGGTTGGCTGCATCGCTGTTCGAATGCGGCAGCGAGGTGGCAGATGCTCAAAACGATCTGCTTGATGTGCTCGGGTTGCCACCCCTGGATTTCTCGGCTGATCCCCAGGAAGTGCTTGAAGCGATGATGAACGATAAGAAAACGCGCGATGGCCACCTGCGTTTTGTGGTGCTGCGCGATGTGGGTGCGTGGGAGATTGTCACTGTTGAGCCCGATGTGGTGCTTGAACAGCTTGCCGTGTGGCAGCGGTCGAAAGGAAAAAAATCATGAGGGAATTTCTATTGTTGCATGGCCCGAATCTTGATCTTCTCGGGTCGCGTGAGACCGAAGTCTATGGGGCGGCCACGTTGGCATCGCTCGAAGAAAACGTTACGGAATACGCCGCCATGCGGGGTGTGCGGCTGGTGTGTAAGCAGTCCAACCACGAAGGCGAGCTTATTGAAGCCATTCATGATGCCCGCCTTATCTACGACGGCGTCATCTACAATCCCGGGGCACACACCCACTATGCCTATGCCCTGCGTGATGCCATCGCGTCGATTGAAGTGCCCGTGGTCGAAGTGCATATTTCCGACACTCACGCACGGGAGCCCTTTCGCGCGCGTTCGGTGATCGCCCCGGTGTGCGTGGCTCAGATCAGGGGCAAGGGCGTGCAGGGTTACACCGAAGCGCTCGATGTGCTGTTGGACGGCGCCCACGAACGGTTGGGCGAAGGCTTTGAGGGAAAGTATTCCGGTACCACCATCGTTGCCCAGCCCGCAGCGGAAGGGGAGGGGCAAAAGGGAGATGCGTGTACCCTTGATGCGATCAAGAGGGCTGTCGCGGCGGCCGAGGGCATTATAGATCCGCATCAGCGCATCGCTGCCCTGCAGGCGATCTGCGCCGATAGGGGCTTTGCGGCGTTTTACGTGCGCGGGCTTTCCAACATCAAGTGGCTGTGCGCTTTCGATGAGGTTTTCGATGAAGAAGATGCCCATGCCCTGATGGTGACCGCACCCGTATCTGCAAAGGGTGCCAGCGCCCGGCTTCACACCGATGCGCGCTACCGCGAGGCCTGCGTACGTGCCGCTCAGGGCACCTGCATCACGGTTGATGCCTCTCCGGTGGCGTTTTGGGAGTTCGCGGCCGATTCATTCCCGCAGACCGAAACTGCTTCGGATAAACCGGCGCTTGCCACTGCCGAAGCCGCACCGGATACCACCCCGATCCCGATGCCCATTTTGGGCATCGAAGATAGCATCGCCCTTGCCGAATATCGCCATTTGGGCACTGCGTTCGATGCTGCGCCCGTCACGCCGAAGTTTGCAGAAACAAGCAACCTTATTTTGGGGTTGCGCGCCGTCAAAGATGAAGCCGAAATCGCGCGCATGAAGGCGGCGCAAGCCATCACCGACGCGGCGTTTACCCATATCATCGCCTTTATGCGCCCCGGCATGACCGAACGCGTCGTTCAGATCGAGCTGGAAGATTACCTGATGCGCCACGGTGCGTGCGGCCTGGCTTTTTCTTCCATTGTCGCCACCGGCGCCAATGGTGCCAGCCCCCATGCCATTCCGGGGGAAACCGTGCTGGAAGCGGGGCAGTGCGTCGTCCTCGATTTCGGGGCGCGTGCGTTGGGGTATTGTTCCGATATGACGCGCACGGTGTTTTTGGGTGCCCCCGAAGGCGTTATGGCGCGTGCTTGGGAAACGCTACGTCGCGCCAACGAAACGGTGGAAGATATGCTGCACCCGGGCATAACGGGCGCCGCCGCCCATGCGCGCGCTGAAGAAGTTTTGGAACAGGGAGGCTTCGGGGGCGCGATGGGGCACGGTTTAGGCCATGGCGTCGGCATCGATATCCATGAACAGCCAGTGCTTTCGCCGCGCAATAATACCCCTTTGGTCTGCGGAAACGTGGTTACGGTGGAGCCGGGTATCTATCTGACGGGGAAATTCGGCATGCGTCTTGAAGATTTTGGGGTAATCACGCATGAGGGATTTGAGGTTTTCACCCAATCAACGCACGAGACAGTTATACTATAGCGGCTCATTTTTTCATCAGGAGGAAATTTATGTCTATCAGTACTGCGGATTTTAAAAACGGCATGTGCATCGAAAACAACGGCAAGCTGTGCACCATCGTCGAATTTCAACATGTAAAGCCAGGCAAGGGCGGCGCTTTCGTGCGTACCAAACTGCGCGATTTGAAAACGGGTCGTGTGGTTGAAAACACGTTTAATGCCGGCACGAAGTTTGAATCCGTGCGCCTTGAAAATAAGAAGATGCAATACCTCTACAACGACGGTACCGATTTCAACTTCATGGACAACACGTCGTTTGAGCAGATCGCCATTCCTGCCGATGTGGTGGGCGATACGGCCAACTGGCTGAAAGAAAACGATGAAGCCACGCTGTTGTATGCCGGCGATGAACTGATTGCCATCGAACCGCAGATGTTCGTGGAACTTGAAGTGACGGAAACAGATCCCGGCTTCAAGGGCGATACCGTGCAGGGCGGCACAAAGCCCGCCGTGGTCGAAACGGGTGCCACTGTTATGGTTCCCATGTTTATCGAACAGGGCGAAGTGCTCAAAATCGATACCCGCGATGGCAGCTATATCACTCGCGTTTAAGTGTGACCGCTTAAATCAAGGGGGCGCCTTTCGCCGTTTTTCAGGCGGCAAGCCTCTAATTTTCCCTGTAAAAGGGTGTGAAATCCTTTTATATGGTGCTCTCATGTGGTAGTATGCATATATTCGCTGCAAGTGCATGCAGGGTGTATTATTAACGGTAAGTAAATAGATAGACTTTTTAAAAGGTATCCGGAAGGGGATTAACAATGAAGAAAAAAGTATTGATATCATTGCTCGCAGGCGCAATGATGATGGTGGCTCTGCCGATGATGGCATTTGCCGCACCGAGTCCTTCAGGTCAGCCAGCATCTGGCGATGGCGCTGCTATCACCGGTCTTGCTGCCGGCCAGGTAGCTACTATTGCTAAAACCACCGAAACGCTTCCCGGCGTCACTGTTGCTGCTGGTGAAAAATCTGTGGGTACGTGGGATATCGTGGTTAAAGATGCCAACGGCAATGTGGTTACCGAATTCCCCAATGGCTTGGCTTTGTCGTTTACCGTTGGTGCTGAATACAATGGCATGTCGGTAAAGGTCTACCAGGAACACAATGGCACGATGCTTGCTCCTAAGTCCGGCACGGTTAAAGATGGCGTGGTTACCATTACCGTTACCCAGCTTTCCAAGTTCCAAATCGTTGCCGATACCACTTCTGGTGCTGCAGGGGCTGCTGCCAACGCTGGCGCTAAATCCCCTCAAACCGGTTTTGATATGACGGGTGTTGCCGTGGCTTCCGGTGTGTGCGTTCTGTTTGCTGGTGCTGCAGCCTTCGCTCTGAAGAAAAAGCTTTCTGAATAAATCCTTCCGGGTTTGTATATAGGGTATAAAGGCTCATTGTTTCTATGATGAGCCTTTTTCTTGGTTATTTTCCCTGCAATCCCAAACCCGCAGGCTCTCCTATCGTTCTGAGCGCAGTGAAGAATCCGATCTTTCGAACAACGTAAGCACTCCCGCATAAGAAGAGGAAATGACAAGCATTCAATCCCAGCATAGCAAGCCTGAAAGCCCCAAGGCTTCTTCTAAACGTACCAGAACCATCATTGCGTTGATTGTGGCTATCGTGGTGCTTTTGGGGTGCGCTGTAGCGGGCATCGGCTCTCTGTTTTATGTTGATGCGCAAACGAAGCTTGCTGCCCCTACCCCAACGCCCCAAGCGCCTCCGGCGCCTGCGGAAGAACCGGTTTTGATCGATAACCCGATTGATTTTCAAACACTTCAATCATCCAACCCTGACATCTATGCGTGGATATCGGTTCCCAACACCAACGTGAACTATCCGGTGTGTTCCAGCACGGTGGATGATTCATTTTACCTTGACCACGATGCCGATAAAAACTATTCGCTTCCGGGCATTCCTTATTCAGAAGTTGCCAACGGCCGCGCCTTAAGCGATCCGGTTACCCTGATTTACGGACACAACGGTTATGGCGATACGATGTTTGCAACGCTGCACAACTTCGAAGACCCAACGTTTTTTGCGAACAATGAAAAGTTTTACCTATATACGCCGGGGCATGTGTATACCTATCGCGTTGTGTCGGCGTTTATGTATGACAATCGCCACATTTTGAATTCATTTGATTTCAGCAACGAGGCTACGGTGCAGTCGTTTTTCAATATGCTTGCGGCACCCGATTCCCTGTTGGTCAATGCGCGTGCCGAGGTAGCTCTCTCGCCCACCGATAAGGTGGTGTGCTTGAGCACCTGCATGGATAATCCGGCACAGCACGACAATCGCTATATTGTAAGTGGGGTGTTACTCAGTGACCAACGAACCAAATAACAACCCGCGCCATCGGCCAGACACTCAGCCCCCAGCAGAGGGCTCCTACGCAAGCACCCACCCGGAAATGGAGCAGGAAATACTCATCCGCAAAAAGCGTCGGCGCAAAAAGCGCCTGAAGCATCCAGCGCTTTTGGGTGTCGCTTGTGCGGTTGTGGCGGTTATCGGTATCACGGCAGCTGCGCTTGCTGTCAATATTTCCATCGGGGCGAAAAATTTGCAAGCCGATGAAAACGTGCAGATTGAAGCGCCGCAGGAAGCGCTGAAAAAAGATGGCGGTCAAACGGTCACCTATAACGGGCATACCTATCAGCTGAACAAGAACGTGGTGTCGATCATGTTCGTGGGCTTTGATCGTACCTCGTTTGCGGCCGAAGGCGAACTGGCCGGTCAGGCCGATGCCATCGTGGTTGCGGCGTTTGATACCGCAACGGGCAAGATGACGGCCATAAGCATCCCGCGTGATGCAATGGTGCCCGTTGATACCTACACGGCAGAGGGTGCCTTTGTAAGCCAGCAAACCATGCAGGTGTGTTTGGCCTACCACTATGGCGATGGCGCCCATACCAGCTGCCAGCATACGGCGGCAGCGGTTTCGCGTATGCTGTATAGTATGCCTATAAATTATTACTTCGCCCTTGATGAAACCGGCGTGGGGCCGATGGCCGATGCCATCGATGGCGTGCCGTTGACGGCTTTGCAAAATATTCCCGGTACCGAAATTTACGAAGGGGAAGAGGTGCTGCTGTTTGGCGATTCCGCCTTTAAATATGTGCAGTATCGCGATACTTCGGTTTTAAATTCTTCCCTTGACCGGCAGGCGCGTCAGGCTCAGTTTATTCAATCGTTCGCCAAAAAATCGCTTGGCTTGGCGCAGGGAAGCGTTAATAAGTTGATCGATTTATATACCACCGCTTCGGCTTATTCGGTGACGAACCTTGAGCTGAGCGAATATACGTTTCTGGTTTCTTCGGTTATTTCCAATGGCATTACTGATGTTTCCATGAAATCGCTGCCCGGCACCTTGGCGCAGGGCGATACCTATGCAGAATACACGTTAGACAAAACCGGTGTGTATGAAACCGTGTTGAACACCTATTATACGCAGGTTGATTGATCGTGAAGGAAATGAAATGACACTATTGGAACTCCTTAAGCTTCTCCGCGAAAAGTTGGCACTCGTCATCATTTTGCCCCTTGCGTGTGCTTTGGTAACAGCGGTGGTCAGCTGGGCGTTTTTGCCTAACGAATACACGTCGAGTTCTTCTATGTATGTGCTGCAGCGCCAAGATACGGCCACGGCGGTAACGAACAGCGATCTTACGGCCAGCCAGATGATCACAAATGACGTGGCCAAGCTGCTTACCAGCGACCGCATTATCAAAGATACCGCCAAAGCGCTGCAGATGACGCCGGAAGCTATGCAGAAAAACTACAAGATCAAGGTTACTTCCGAAACCACCACTCGTGTGCTTTCCGTTTCGGTAACGGGGCGCGATGCGGCATCCACGGCCATTATCGCCAACCGCCTGGCAAAAGAAGTGTCTACGGTTGCTATTGAAGTGATGGATTTGAAAAGCGTCAATGTTATCGATGAAGCGCAAACACCCGATGCCCCTTCCGGTCCTGCGCGCACTATGTATACTGCGGTTGCCTTTTTGGCAGGGTTGTTTATCGCCGTTGCCCTGGTAGTGATGCTTGATATGTTCAACGTGACCATCAAAAGCGCCGAAGAGGCTCAGGAACTGTTCGACCTGCCCGTTTTGGGCAAGATACCCACTATGGGTAAGGAGGGGAAGTAGACCATGGCAAATAGAAAACAACGTGCTTTAAAGCGCCAAGAATCCCAGAATGCATTCAAAACCCTGTTTGCCAATATTCGTTTTTCTGAAATCGATACCCCCCTGCGCACTCTGTGCATCACTTCATCGGTGCCCAATGAAGGCAAGACCACTGCGGCGGTTAACTTGGCGCAAGCCATCGCTTCATCGGGCAAGCGCGTGCTGTTGGTGGAAGCCGATATGCGCCGCCGTTCGTTAGCCAACGCCCTTCAGGTTCATCCCGCCAACGGCATCTACGATGTGCTTTCGGGTAACGTGGCTTTAGAGCGCGCCGTAGCCGCCACCACCACGGCGGGGCTATGGTTTTTAGATGCCGAACCTTCGCTGCCGAACCCTGCCGATATCGTTGCTTCCAAGCGCTACCGCGCCTTGGTGGAAAAGATGGCGGATGCCTTTGATTACGTTATCTTCGATACCCCTCCGGTTAGCACCTTTATCGATGCGGCCGTGGTTTCAACGCTGGTGGATGGCACGCTTCTGCTGATCAAACAGCGTTCAACGAAGCGTGCGGTTATATTGGAATCGCTGGAACAGCTGAAAAAGGCTAATGCGAACATTTTAGGCACGGTGCTCACCTTCTGCAAGGAAGGCACTTCTGATTACTATTACGCCTATTACAATGCTTCGGGTAAGCGCGTTGAATCGCCCGCAGCAGGCAGTGCGGCACCCGCCCCGCAGAAAGCGGAGGCACCCGAAGAGCGCACGGCTTCTTTTGCTGCGGGAACGTATAGCCCAACGTCGGGTGGCGTAGGGCAGAACTATTCTTATGCATCGCCGGTTAAGCCGGTTGGCGGGCTTGGCAGGAAGGGCAAATAGTGCGCGATGTGCACTGTCACATAGTTCCGGGGGTTGATGATGGTGCCCGCGATTTGGAAGAATCGCTGGCCATGTTTCAGGCGGCGCGCGCTGCGGGGGTGACCTCTATCGTGGCTACGCCGCATGCGCGAGGGCATTGGTATAACCCCGAAAAAGTGCACGAAGCTTTTGGGCAACTGAAGCGGGCCGTCCATGAAATCGACCCGGATTTTTCATTGACGCTGGGCTGGGAAGTCTATTATGATACACTGGTAGAGCTTGGTATAGAATGCGCTTCTGAACTGGGGTTTGAGGGAACAAGCGAACTGCTGCTTGAATTTTCCACCAACCGATTACCCCTTGACTATCAACGAGTTTTATACCAACTGCAGGGTAAGGGTTTGCAGGTTATTATTGCTCATCCTGAACGCTATGTTTTTGTTCAGAAAGATGTTTCTATTGCAGAATCGTTTGTTGCAGCTGGCTGCAGTTTGCAAGCCAGTGCCGATTGTGTTTCGGGGGGCATATTCGATGGCGGAAGAAAGTGTGCGAAGCGTTTGTTTGATAAGCGGCTTTATAGCTATATCGCAAGCGATGCGCACCGGGTTGAACACTATGCCAACCTTGTTGCTGCAAAAAAAACGTATCGATCCCGCGGGGCGCACGCCAACGTGTAGCCTTGTGTTTTTGTAGATTTACGCGAAAATTTCGTTTGAATCCATATTTTGAGTGATTTCGATCATCGCTACCGCGTGTCGTAAAACCTCAAAAGAATGAATATGCTAAACCAACCCTTCCGCCACACATTGCACGGGTGTCGCGGCTATGCAATTGTTATTCTGAGCGAAGCAAAGAATCTGCTTTTCTTCGGAGAGCGAAAAGCATGGTTTAGTATATTTTTT
>JAVWCK010000009.1:0-34931 GCA_036649035.1 Raoultibacter sp. | reverse complement strand
CTCAAGAAGTCGATGAGTCTGCGGCACCCGCACCGGAGGCAGAAGTAGTCGAGCAAAAGAAAAAACTCTTTGCTAAGAAAACTGAAGTTAAATCTGCTGAAAAAGCGAAGCCCGCTGAAGTCAAGCAGGAAAAAAAGGCGGAAAAGAAGGTCAAAAAACCTAATTTTCTCACCGAAGTTCGTTCCGAATTGAAGCGAGTGACATGGCCAACGAAAAAAGACGTTCTTCGTTGGAGCGTTGTCGTGGTGGTTGCTTTAGTGTTTTTCGGAGCGTATGTCTTGGTGCTCGATAATCTTATCGTGACACCTGTTCTTATCGGTATCTCAAGTCTAGGGGCATAAATCGTATGGCAAAAAAATGGTACGTCTTGCACACCTATTCAGGATACGAAAACAAAGTTAAGAAAAATCTTGAAATCCGTATTGAAACCATGGGTTTGGAAAACAGCGTGTTCGCTATTGAAATCCCCACCGAAACGGTGATGGAGATCAAAGATGGCGGTCGCCGTGTGGAAAGCGAAAAAAAGGTGTTTCCCGGGTATGTCTTGGTTCGTATGGAACTTGATGACCGTAGCTGGGCTGCAGTTCGCAACACGCCCGGTGTTACCGGATTCGTCGGCAGCCAAGGTTCTCCTGAGGCGCTGACGCGTGATGAGTACAACAAAATCATGAAACGCGCCGATCGCGAAACCCCCAAAAAGACATCTACTTCCTTGGAAGTGGGGCAGTCGGTAAAGGTTGTTTCCGGTCCTTTGGCCGAATTCGATGGTATGGTTTCCGAAGTATCGCCCGAGGCCGGCAAGGTCAAGGTGCTCGTATCGATCTTCGGTCGTGAAACCCCGGTTGAGCTTTCGTTCGATCAGGTTGCACGTATTTAATTTGAGAACAACGCGCTGCGTGCCTGGTGGACAGGGCTTCTCACGCACAGCGCTTGTCGATAGAGTAAATTTATAGGTAAGTTATTCGCAGTGTCTCAGCTGAAAGGAACTTTTAGAATGGCTGAAAAAAAAGCAACCGGCTTCATTAAGCTTCAAATCCCCGCAGGTGCCGCAAATCCTGCTCCTCCGGTCGGCCCGGCATTAGGTGCCCAGGGTGTCAATATCATGCAATTCTGCCAGGCGTTCAACGCCGCCACGCAGGATCAGTCAGGTACGATCATCCCGGTCGAAATCACCGTCTATGAAGATAAGACATTTACCTTCCTGTGCAAGACCCCTCCGGCGGCTGTGCTCATCAAAGAAAAGCTGGGCCTCAAGGCAGGTTCTGGCATTCCGCAACTGACGAAGGTCGGCGAACTGACCGAAGAGCAGTTGCGCGAAATCGCCGAAATCAAAATGCCCGACCTCAATGCGAACACCATCGAAGCTGCGATGGAAATCGTTGCAGGTACGGCTCGTTCCATGGGTGTCACCATCGAAGGGCGCGCTCCGAAAAAGGTTTATGTGCCTTCCAAGAAGCTCAATGCTCAGCTTACGGGTATTCCTCTGGAAAGTGAATAAGCGCGTTTTATCTATCGGCACGACCGCGTGTCGTTGCTGAATCGAAATGAGTAAGTGGAAGAGCTTGGAAGCTCGCCATACCACGAAAGGAAATGAAATGAAAATCTCGAAAAACCGCAAGGCAGCACAGGAGAAAATCGAAGCTGAAAAGCTTTATGCTCCTCTTGACGCAATGGCGTTGTTGAAGGATATCTCCTTCGCTAAATTCGATGAAACGGTGGAAGGCCACTTCCGCTTGGGCATCGACACCCGCCAGGCTGACCAGCAGCTTCGCGGCACGGTAAGCTTGCCGAACGGCTCGGGTAAAACCGTCCGCATTGCGGTCTTCGCCGAAGGCGACGCTGCTCGTGCTGCCGTGGAAGCCGGTGCTGACATCGTCGGTTCCGACGATCTGATCGCCGACATTCAGGCTGGCAACATCGATTTCGATGCTACGGTGGCAACGCCTGACCAGATGGCTAAGGTTGGTCGTTTAGGCAAGATATTGGGCACTCGCGGTTTGATGCCGAACCCGAAGTTGGGTACGGTAACCAACGATGTGGCCAAGGCAATCAAAGAACTTAAGGGAGGCCGTGTTGAGTATCGTGCCGACCGTTTTGGTATCGCTCACGTTGTTTTGGGTAAAATCAGCTTTACCACCGAACAGCTGGTCGAAAATTATGGGGCGATTTACGACGAGATCCTTCGCATGAAGCCTTCTTCTGCCAAGGGCAAGTATGTTAAGAATATCACCCTCACCTCAACCATGAGCCCCGGTGTCGCCGTCGATAGCTCTGTTGTGCGCAACTACACGCAGCCGACTGCTGAATAAATTTATCTATCGCACTATTGCACGCCAAAAGAGGCCTACGGGCCTCTTTTTTATGCCCTTTTTCGTATGGTTGTATTTTTTAGACAAGAGATTTTGCATATTATTTTTTTGGTCATAGCGTAGTAAAAAAAGTATTTTATCAGCATTTATTGAGTTTTTTAAAATAAATTAATACGTTGCTTTCGGTTGTCTTCGGTATATTTTTGTTAGTTTTTTATAAAATTTTTCAAAACCACTATAATTATTTTAATAACGTGTTACAACGTTCTTTCATTCATCGGGGGAAGTGCTCAGGTTGAGAGAGAGTAGAGGCGATTTCGGTACGATCAGTCCGTATATTGTTGGTAGCAAGGTTCTTCGGGTAATTCAGAAGGGCTTGCACGTCTCAATCGAAAGGTTCGATATCTATGAGCACATCTTCGTTACCAGTGCACTCGCAAGCAGCTTCTTCTCATCCGTCGGGTTCACCAAGCCGCCCCACTTTTAGGCGAACGCTAAGTTTTTTCGGCTTCTTTGCCATCACCGCTTCTATGGTGATGACGGTTTATGAATACCCATCCTTTGCTTCTTCCGGCTTCCAGTTGGTGTTTTTTCTCATTGTTGGCGGTCTTCTCTGGTTTTTACCCGTTGCGCTTTGCGCCGCTGAAATGGCGACGGTAAAAGGGTGGGAATCGGGTGGTATTTTTGCCTGGGTGGGCAATACCTTAGGGAAACGATGGGGTTTTGCTGCGCTGTTTTTCCAGTGGTTCCAAATCACCGTCGGTTTTGTCACCATGGCGTTTTTTATCCTGGCAGCATTATCGTATGTGTTTAAATGGGATGCTCTCTACGATAATCCACTCGTGATGTTTTTCGGTGTGGCCTTGATCGTGTGGGTGCTGACCTTAACGCAACTAGGTGGTACGAAATACACGGCGCGCATTTCGAAGATCGGTTTCATCGGGGGCATTCTCGTGCCGGTCGCAATACTGTTCGTGGGTCTTGCGGTGTATTTTGCAACAGGGGGGATATCTCAGATTACGATGGATTTTTCCACGTTTGTGCCCGATTTCACAAAAGTGGATACCTTGGTGATCTTCGCTTCGTTTATCTTGGCGTATATGGGTGTTGAGGCCTCCGCTTCCCACATTAACGAATTGAAAAATCCTTCTCGCAATTATCCTCTCGCAATGATCATCCTTGTCGTTTTGACCATTCTTCTTGATGCTGTCGGTGGTTTGGCGGTGGCAACGTCTTTGTCGGCCTCAACCCTTGATTCCAATCTTTCTTACGGCATCATCGAAGCCTTTATTGCGCTTTTCACCACCCATCTTGGCTCGGGATGGGCTTGGATCGTATACCTGGTGGCTCTTTTGTTGGCCATGGGTGTTTTGGCTGAAATATCTGCTTGGATCGTAGGTCCTTCGCGTGCGCTGCTCGATACCGCCCACGAAGGTATTTTGCCTCCTTCGTTTAAAAAGGTTAACAAGCACGGCGTTTCGGTTAAGACCGTCATTATCCAAGCTATTATCGTAACCGTATGGGATGCGATACTTTGCGGCTCAATCGCGCTTTCCGGCGGTTCGAACTCGTCGGTGGGGTATATGACGGCTATCGGCTTGACCGTGGTCATCTATTTGGTTGGGTATATCTTATTTTTCCTGGGTTATTTCGTACTAATTTTCAAGCATAAGAATTTACAGCGCCAATTTCAACTGCCCGGTGGCACGGTTTTTAAGGCCCTTTTTGCCGGGGCGGGTATGATCATCACGCTGGCAACGCTGATCATTTCGTTTTTCCCCTCGTCGCAGCTTGACGCTCAGTCAAACCAGGTATATCAGATCACTTTAGCCGTATGTTTTCTTATCTCGGTAGCGCTTCCCTTCGTCATATACGGACTGCGCCATCATTGGGATAAGCCCTAGGGGCGATCAGATCGCGGTGCGTCAATATAAGCACACAGAATCCGTCTGAATATGCACTGCTGGTTGTATTGGTCTTCTGCTTATCGAGCCTGATAATAGGAGCTGTTTCACTTTGTCGATCACCGAGGGTGTCCATCGAACGCTTGACTAAGGAGAGCATGATGAAAAAAAGCACAACGGAGAAAACGAATGATATTCTGAAAGCCATGGATGAAAAAACAAAGTACCTTACCCCGATATTCGGTTCGGAAGCAAGCGACGTTGCCATGCCGCTTGATAAGATGAATGTCGAGCCGGTCGATCCGCGCGTTGCTTATGAGATGATCACCGAATATCTTTCCATCGAGGGCAATGCGACGCAGAATCTGACAACGTTTTGCCAGACATATATGGATCCAACCGCCACAAAACTCATGGCAGAAAACATGGATAAAAACGCGATCGATAAAGATGAGTACCCCATGACCGCTGATCTTGAGAATCGCTGCGTGGCCATGCTTGGCACCCTGTGGCACGCTGACCCCCAAGACCCTCCCTTGGGCACGTCGACGGTCGGTTCATCCGAGGCGTGCATGCTGGGCGGGTTGGGGATGCTGTTTCGCTGGAAGGCCAACGCGAAGGCTCGCGGGCTCGATAGATGCGCCAAGCGTCCTAACCTGGTAATTTCATCGGGATATCAAATATGTTGGGAAAAATTCTGCCGTTATTGGGATATTGAAATGCGCCTCGTGCCGCTTGAGGAAGATAAACTGTCGCTGAACATGGATACCGTGATGAGCTACGTCGATACCTACACCATCGGCATCACGGCCATTTTGGGCATCACCTATACCGGGAAATACGATGACGTGGAAAAACTCGATGGGTTGGTTGAGGATTACAATGTAAAAAATCCTGAGTATCCCCTTGCGATACACGTCGATGGAGCTTCGGGTTCTATGGTGGCACCGTTTCTCGATCCTGAGTTGAAGTGGGATTTCCGTTTGAAGAATGTTTGCTCGATCAATACCTCGGGGCATAAATATGGTCTGGTATATCCCGGTATCGGTTGGGTGCTGTGGCGCAACAAGGAAGCACTGCCCGAGGATTTGATTTTCTGGGTATCGTATTTGGGCGGGGAAGAGGCTACGATGGCCATCAATTTCTCTCGTTCGGCATCGCAGATCGTCGGTCAATACTATGTGTTCATGCGTAACGGGTTTGAGGGGTTTCGCGAAATTCATCAGCGCACACTTGATGTTGCCCGCTATCTTGCTGCTGAAATCGAGGGTATGGGGTTGTTTAAGATGTATGAGGCGGCTACCAATATTCCCATCGTATGCTGGGGTCTTGCCGATGATGCAAAAGTTCAGTGGTCTCTCTATGACCTGTCCGACCGTCTGCGCATGAGTGGTTGGCTGGTGCCGGCCTATCCCTTGCCGTCGAATTTGCAAGAGGTGATCGTGCAGCGCGTGGTCGCCCGCCAAGATCTTTCCATGCAGCTTGCCATCAAGTTGGTGGAAGATATGAAAAAAGAGATCGTGAACCTTGGTAAGAGCCGCATCATTACGGGCAAAACCGATGAAACGTTCACTACCGGTTTCAATCATGGAGGGAAAAGCGCCCAGAAATAAAGGCTATCGAAGCGTTTTTCCGCTTGAGAATATTTTTGGAAGGCGGATATCCTTTTTGGGTATCCGCCTTCCTGTGAATCGCGGTCGGTTCTACCTGAGGCATCTCGGTGGGTTGCGGTGCAGAATCAAGAGGGCGGAACTTCGATTCATCGTGTTGTCCGATACGTGAAAAAGGGCAGCCTTAACCTGATCGAAAATTCGAGAGTGATATACTGAGCGGCGAATATATAACGGCGGTTGAAAGAAGCATGAGCTATGATTATCAAAAAATCCCCCGCAGAAATCGAAGCAATGAAAGAAGCGGGGCGCATCAGTGCAAAAGTTTTGCGCGAAGTCGGCGCACGCGTGCAGCCTGGCGTATCGACCTTGGAATTGGATAGTTTCGTTGAGGCCATGATCCGTTTTGAGGGTGGTGTGCCGGCGTTCAAGGGTTACGGTGGGTTTCCTGGGTCTATTTGCGCATCGATCAACGAGCAGATCGTTCATGGTATTCCTTCGGCCAGTATTATTTTGCAGGAGGGCGATATCATTTCGATAGATACGGGGGCGACGGTTGATGGTTGGGTGGGGGATAACGCTTGGACCTACGCCGTGGGCAAGATCTCACCCGAAAAGAAGCGTTTGCTTGATGTGACGGAAAAGTGCATGTGGGCGGGACTTGAGGCTGCTCGACCGGGCAATCGTCTGGGAGATATCGGGGCTGCTGTGCAACATGTCGCTGAAGCGGCGGGCTTCGGGGTGGTGCGCGAATATGTCGGGCATGGTATTGGCAGGGCTATGCACGAAGATCCCAATGTACCCAACTATGGGCGTAAACATACCGGCTTAGTGCTTGAGGCGGGTATGGTCTTGGCAATTGAGCCCATGATCAATGTCGGCACGTATAAAACGCGCCAGATGTCTGATGGGTGGCTGGTGTGCACAGCCGACGGACTGCCTTCGGCGCATTTCGAAAAGATGGTGGCTATCACCGAAGAAGGTCCTCTTATTTTGACGACCGAAGAAGGGCACCGCCGCCCCGTTTAGCTTCGCCGATCCGTGTGGCGCGCGCGGCGCATGATCGCACCGGTTTCGCCGGGGTCTTGCAGGGGGTCGGAGGCGTGCTTTGCACGACGCATGATCGCACCGGTTTCACTGGCGCAAGGAGCGGTGGGGTAAGTCGTGGCGCGCGGGGCGTGTTTCGCGCGCCCCATGATGGCCCCCGTTTCATCGGCATTCAGCATGCGGGCGTTTTCCCCTGATCGATTGTGCTCATCAGGGGTTCGTGCTGCATGCTTGCCCCGTTGCGATTGACGGAGGGGAGCCGTATCCTGGATTTTTGAAGGGGCGGGCTGTTCGGCAACCACCCTGCGGTGCTGTTGCTGAGGGGCTGTCTGCTCGATTGCCGGAAGGGGTTCTGCGGCTTCAACGTGCGGTTGGTCGCTTTTGTTTCGAGAGAACATGCTGCCGATTTTATGGAAGATATTGGCAAGAAGGGCAAATTCGGACACGCGAAACAGCTTGCACAGGGCAAACGAGAGGGAAAGCCCGACGCTGCCTGCACCGATAACGACGATAAGTCCCCGCGCCATAGCGGGAAGCAGGTTCAGTGATTCGAATGCCGCTGAAAGCCCAAAACTACAGGCCAGAGCTGCCGCGACGCCAAGGGTGGAAGCGATTGCCACACGGAGGAACATGCTGATGATGCCGCTTACCCCGAAGCCTCCTATTTTATTTTGCACGATAGCGACGGTCGCGATCATCATCAGGCCGTAAAACACCAAGTCGGAAAGGGGAATGCCGACCAGCCCTAGTATTTCCGGCTTGCACAAAAACCAATAACCGGCAATCTGGATGGTGCGCAACGCAAGGTCAACCAGGGCAAACGTAAGAAATTGGCGCATGGAGGCAAATACGCGATACATGTACATGTATCCCGCATACACCGGGAGGCTCAGCGTCCAGAGCGCCAAGATGACGGCAACCGAGGTCACGTCGGTGGAGTTGAATGCTCCCGCTTGAAAGAGCTGCATCAAGGGGGTGGCCAGACATCCAACCATCGCTGCCAAAGGGATGATGAGGAAAAATGTTTTTCGCAAGCCGCCGGTGACGTGGTGTTTGAATCCTTGCCAATCTTCTTTGGCCGCACAATCGGAAAGCTCGGTTAGAAGCACGGTGGAAAGCGATACCGCCACAACGCCATAGGGCAACTGATACCAGGTCCACGCGTAATTGAGCGTGGAAGGTCCGTTGGGGCTTGCCTGCAGACCAAATGCGTTGCGACAGCTGAAGGTGACCATGGTTCCGATAACGTAAACGAAGGTGGGAAGCGCGATGCGCAACGCTTCTTTCAGCATGGGATCATGTAAATCGATGCGGAAGCAGTAGTGGAAGCCGCGTTTGATCAGTACGGGAATCTGGGCACCGAACTGCACGAGCACGCCGAACGAGGTGCCCACCGCCAGCCACCACATGGCGAAGGTGGTGTCGATTTGCGAGATAGGGACATAGCCGAACATAGTGATGATGACAACGATGTTGTTGAGTACCGGAGCGAGCGAGGGAACGATGAAGACGCGTTCGGCATTGAGGATGCTTGTGATGACGGCGCCGAGACCGTAGAGCAATATTTGCACAGAGAAGATGCGGAAGAAGAAAATAGCCAGTTCTTGGCTTTCGGAGTTTTGCACGGTAAAGGTTTGCGTGGCGATGACCTGCGGGGCAAAAAACGATCCCGCAAGAGCAAGGGCGCCTAAGCCTATAACAACGATGCTCAAGATATTGGAGGAAAACCTATCGGCACCTTCTTTGCCGTTGCGTTCTTTGCTTAGAAGGTACAAGGGTAAAAACGCCGTACCCAAAATGCCGCTGGCTGCCAGTTCGTAAATCATGGAAGGCATGTTATAGGCGATTTGATAAGCTGAAGTCAGAAGGGTGTTTCCTAAAGCAAAGGCCATAGCCCACGTGCGCAAAAGCCCTGTCATGCGAGAAAGAAGCGTGGCGGCAGTCATGATGCCGGTATTTTTTAAAATGGAATTGTCTGCTTCACTCACGAAGTGTTCCTGTCGTTTCATCTATAATACTTAACCATACTAACAAAGCTGAAAGAAGTGCGCATGCATATCCTCATAGTTCGTAATAACTCCAATACGGGGGCTCTCGACGCCTCGTTGATGCTCGCGACGTTTTTAGGTGCACAGGGGCTTGACTACACCCTGCTTGATTCTTCCGATATTCCGACGACTACGCCTTGTGGAGGGGGTTGTGTTGGGGATGCAACTGCCTTTGATTTGGTGGTGGTGCTGGGGGGTGATGGTACCATTTTGCGCAGTGCGCGCTATGTGGGCACCAGTGGAATCCCGATATTAGGCATCAACTTCGGGCATTTGGGATTTTTGTCGAATGCGAGCGAAGAGGGAGTTGTTGCGATCGTTGCTGCCGCGCTTGCAGGCGACGTAGTGCGTGAATGCCGCACCAATCTGCGTATCGATGTGGTGTGCGAAGGTGACGATGAAAAGGAAACTTTTTATGGGGAAGATCAAGCCGATATCACCTCGCAGAGCACCTCTTTCGATGAAGACGATGAGCCGAGAGGGGGGCAGGCTGGTACGGCCGACGCGATGAAGGAGGGAGCACCCTTCGCGCAGCGGACGTTTTTTGCGCTCAATGAATTGGCGATCACCCGCGGCGCGTCGGGACGCATAATCGATATAGATTTGTCCATCGCAGGATCTGCGGTTGCCAAGATGCGCGGCGATGGTCTGGTTATCGCTACGGCAACCGGTTCGACCGCCTATGCTCTTTCGGCAGGCGGCCCGCTCGTAGCTCCCGGCTTCGGTGGCTTGGTGGCGGTTCCGTTGGCTCCCCATACCCTTCATAGCCGTGCGATAGTAACCGATCCAAGCGATGTGGTTGAGGTCGCTCTTGCCCCTGATGGTGCGGGGCGTGAATCGGTTTTATTCGCCGACGGGGAAGTGCTTGCGTTCGATTCCTGCGTCAAGCGGGTGATGGTGCGCAAAGGGGAGGCTCCTAGTGTGCTGCTGCGCTATAAGCACGAGGGCTTTTACGCCCATGCTTCCCGCGTGTTCTTCTAAGGAGCCTCCGCGCTTTACTTGTGGTAATAGCGATGCTTCTCGTATTTGGGTTCGCAACAGACGTTGATGCCGAGGGCGCGATAGAGTTTTTCGTCCGTTGAAGAAATGATGACGGAGAAAAATGCGTCGCAGCCATGCAGTCTATCCACATGCTTGATCGCTTCGGCGGCAAGAGGGTTGGTCACCGAGCTGATCGATAAGGCGATAAGCGTTTCATCGGAATGCAATCGGGGATTTTTGTGATTGAGCTGTTCTGACTTGAGATGGCAGATGGGAGAAATAGCTGAATCGCTGATGATATCGATGTCGTCATTTATGCCTACGAGCGCTTTGAGCGTGTTGAGCAAAAGCGCCGATGCCGCGCCGAGCAACTCTGAGGTTTTCCCTGTCACTACGGTGCCATCGGGCAATTCCATTGCTCCTGCGGGAGCTCCGGTCGTTTCTTCCTTAAGAAGGGCAGCGGCGCGCCCCGGGAAGAGGTTTGCATTGATGCCGGCTTGGTTCATCAAGAGCTCGAGTTTCTCTATCTTTTCTTCGCCATTGCCGGTGCGTTTCACTTCGACGGCGGTTTGAAAATACCGACGTACGATTTCTCGCTTGGCCGCCTCGCACACGATCTTGTCATCGGTGATCGCCATACCGGCCATATTGACACCCATATCGGTGGGCGATTGGTAGGGGCTTGTGCCCGAGATTCGCTCCATCATGGCTTTGAGCACAGGGAATATCTCTACGTCGCGATTGTAGTTTATCGTGGTTTCCCCATAGGCCTCAAGATGGAAGGGATCGATGGTATTCACGTCGTTGAGATCGACGGTGGCCGCTTCATAGGCGATATTGACCGGGTGCTTGAGAGGTAGGTTCCAGATGGGGAAGGTTTCGAATTTGGCATATCCAGCACTCACGCCGTGCTTGTGTTCGTGATAGAGCTGCGAGAGACAGGTGGCCATTTTTCCGCTGCCGGGGCCGGGGGCGGTTATCACTACGAGAGGACGGCTGGTTTCGACGAAATCATTCACGCCGTAGCCTTCGTCGCTCACAATGTGTTCGATATCGTAGGGATATCCGGCAATGGGATGATGCAGATGGGTTTTGATGCCTAAGGCTTCCAGGCGATAGCGAAAGGCATCGGTAGCAGGCTGGCTTACGTACTGGGTTACCACCACGCTGCTGACAAGAAAGCCCATACCGCGGAAAATGTCCATAAGGCGCAGCAGGTCTTCATCGTAGGTGATGCCGAGATCGCCACGTTGTTTGTTTTTTTCTATATCGTTAGCATTGATGACGATGATTATTTCGACATCGTCGATAAGCTGTTTGAGCATGCGGATTTTCGAATCGGGTTCAAAGCCGGGAAGCACTCGTGAGGCATGATAGTCGTCGAAAAGCTTGCCGCCGAATTCCAGGTAAAGTTTGCCACCGAATTGAGCGATGCGATTACGGATGTGCTCAGCTTGAAGTGCGATATAGCGATCGTTGTCAAATCCAATGCGCATAAAAGGTGGCGCCCCTTTCGTGGGTGATATGGTTGCGGTAAAGTGTTTCACCATGGTATACCAAATAGCATAATACGCTAAATTATAGCTTACTTCTGTTGGTACGCAGGGTTGAGAAAGAGGGCGCGGAAGATATGATGGAGGCCGCTATAGGTGAATATCTTTCCTATATAAGCGTTGAGCGAGGGTCTTCTCCGCTTACCGTTTCCGCCTACGGACGCGATTTGCGTGATTACGCCGCTTTTTTAGCTGAAAGGGGTATCAGCGAAGAGGGCTTGATCGTGCGCAAAGATGCGGTTGACTATGAAGCCGATTTACTCGCACGCGGATATGCGCCTCGTACCATCGAACGTCATATTTCGGTCCTCAAAGGGTTTCATCGCTTTTTGGTGCGCGAGAATTATGCTCCGAGCAATCCCCTTGCTGCCATCCCGCTGCCCAAGGTGCCCGCGCATCTTCCCGACGTGCTCTCTATCGACCAGGTAACTCGCTTGCTTTCACAGGATTTCGGTGACGGACCTGCGGCTCAGCGCGATAAAACACTGCTCGAGGTGCTCTACGGCTGCGGACTGCGCGTAAGCGAGTTGGTCGGTCTTGATGTGGCCGACGTGCATTTCGAAGAGGAGTATGTGCGAGTGGTGGGAAAGGGCGCAAAAGAGCGCATCACTCCTATTTCGGGTGCTGCAAAACGTGAGCTGCGCACCTATTTGGCAAGCGCGCGTCCCGAACTTGCCGCTGCGTCGGGCAAACCGATTGCCGCAGCGTTTCTCAATATGAGAGGGGGAAGGCTTTCTCGGCAGAGCGTTCACGCGATTGTGGCGCGTGCTGGATTGTTTATCGGTGTCGATAATCTGCACCCCCATACCCTGCGTCATTCTTTTGCGACGCACTTACTTGAAGGTGGAGCCGATTTGAGGGTGATTCAGGAAATTCTTGGGCACGCCGATATTGCCACCACCCAGATATACACGCATGTTTCCCGCGTCCATATCCGCGAGGAGTACCAGGCGGCTCATCCACGGGCATGAACGAAGCCGTTATTCGGCTGTTCATAATTCATTCAATTTTGCGGCGCCATACCGGGGAAAACAGAGATGCTCGGTCTTGTCCTGAGGTGCCGCGTGAAGGTTGCGGGTGCATTTTTGCATGCGGCTTCATCCGATAAACCACACATCCTGCATATTTTTTCCGTCGCGCATGCCGCCACATCATCTTGTGGCGGCATTTTTGTTTTTGGCAACATTTAGATTATGCCCAAGGTGCTTTTTCTGAAGAAAAAGCAGAGAGGGGACAAAAGTGGGTTGAGTGAGGGTGCGAAAGGGGTAAATAGGGGTTATAGGGCCATATTTTGTTGCGAAGTGGGACAAAGTGGGATAGAATGTTGCCCGTCGAAAGAACTGGATCGGAAGGAGGGTGAGCATGGCAGGATTGCATGGCGAATTTCGCCACAAACTCGATGCAAAAGGTCGCCTTTCTCTTCCCGCCGCATTCCGTAAGGTTCTTGCGAAAAATCTCATGGTCACGTTATCCCCTAAAGGTGAGTGTCTGTACGTGTTCGAGCCGGAAGGCTTCGACGAGTGGGTAAAGTCGCTTTTTGATAAAGACGGCGGTTTTCAGGCAAGCAACTCGGTACACATCAATCAGCGCAAGGTATTGAATTCGCGTGCGATCGATATCGAGGTCGATGGCTCCAATCGCATCGGCATAACGTCTACTCAACGCGAAGCAGCAGGGCTCGACAAGGACGTTATCCTTATCGGAGATACCGATCACTTTGAGATTTGGGACGCGAAGCGTTGGGACGATTTCTGCAGCAGCGTTGTGCTTGATACGCTGTTCGTGTGAGGTCCCCAGACGTGAGCGGAATGACAAATGAATATCGGCATACACCGGTTCTGCTCGCCGAGTGCCTCGAATATCTCCATCTTCAAACACAGCACACATTCGTGGATGCAACACTCGGCGGTGCGGGGCATTCCCTCGAAGCCGCCAAACAACTAGGGGCAAAGGGTACGTTGATCGGGATCGACCAAGACGAGGTGGCGCTTGCCGCCGCACGTGAACGTCTTGAGCGCATACCTGAAGCGACGCGCCCCGAACTGCACCTTCTACGCGGTAACTTCGGGGATATGGATGCTCTGCTTGTGCAGGCGGAAATACCTGCAGTCGATGCGTTTCTCTTCGACTTGGGAGTTTCATCGGTGCAGATAGACACGCCATCTCGTGGCTTCTCCTTCAAGGAGAACGGCCCACTTGATATGCGGATGGATCCGGGCAAACAAACCTTAAACGCAGCAGAGATCGTCAACACTTATAACGCAGCAGATCTCACTCGGATTATCCGTGACTATTCAGACGAAAAGTGGGCGAGTCGCATCGCGGAGTTCATTTGCAAGATGCGCGAAGAGCACCCTATCGAAACGAGCGAACAACTGGTCGAAGTTATCAAAGCCGCTGTTCCCGCTTCTGCGCGACGCGTTGGCGGACATCCCGCTAAGCGGACGTTTCAAGCTCTGCGCATAGAGGTGAATTCGGAGTTGACCGTTTTGCGAAGAGGGTTGGAGGCGGCTTTACGCTGGCTTGCTCCCCATGGTCGCATCGTGGTCATCAGTTACCATTCGCTGGAAGACCGCATAGTCAAAGACGTTTTCGCCACGCATGCGCAAGGATGTATTTGCCCGCCGGAACTGCCGGTATGCGTATGCAATAACAAACCGAGTGTGAAGCTGCTCATGCGTCGTCCGCAGTTGCCCACCGTCGAAGAAATAGAACGCAACCCGCGCGCTCGCAGTGCGAAGCTTCGGGTTGCCGAACGTTTATAGGAATCGCCTGTTACGCGCACGAAATGAAGCACTTGAACGAAGAGAACCGCAGAGCAAACAAAGCTCTGAACTATATAAGAAATTGCGACCACCACACACGCAGATTAAACACAGAAAAGGAGGTGGCTCATGGCAGGTGCTGCACCCGCATATCGTTACGATTATCCCGAACGCAATCCGCGTCCTCAGCGCGGTGTGCAGGTACGCGTAGTACCTGGCCGTGGTAAGACCACCCACCAAAATGCCCTGTCGCCCCAGATCATCGTCATTGCGAAAATCGGTGCGGCGGCTCTGCTTGTCTTGGCGCTTATCGGTTTCGCTCGCATCGCGCTTGTCTCGGCGACGGTGACCACGGCGTTGGCTTCGGAGGAAGTAGCGGCTCAAATCGCAACCGTGCGCAGCGCGAGCAATGATTTAGAGGTGGCCCAAAGCCATCTTTCCAATCCAAGTTATGTGAAACAAGCGGCGGCATCGCTGAGTATGGGCGCTGCTACCGGATCTGCGGCTCTCACTTTGCCCGCAGATATCGTATTGACCGACGAATCTGGCAATCTGTCGCTCTCGCAGAGTTTAGCTGCAGCCACACAACAAGGTTAGGCTTTTCATGGCTTCGCGCAAACGGTTCGATCCAGCGCAGGGAAAGCGTGCCGACTCCCGCGCCTCTTCCCGCTTTCAAGAGCAGGATATTTCCCTTGATTCATCGCGCGCGATGTTCATTATCTTTATATTTTTAGTCGTCTTGCTCGTTTTCCTTGCGCGGCTCATTTTTTTGCAGGTGGTGGTGGCTGGGGAGTATTCTTCGCAGGCGCAAGAGGCTCGCACGACCACCATTGAACTTTCCCCGCGTCGGGGCACGATCTACGATCGCAATGGTACGGTGCTGGCGAAAAGCGTCGATGCCAAGACCATTTACTGCAATCCTACAGAAGTGAGCGATGCTGCCGGTGAGGCTGCGAAGCTCGCTTCGGCTCTCGGCGGCGACGCCGGCTATTATCAACAACGCCTCAAGATGGAAAACACGCCGTTTGCCTACGTCGAGCGCAAGATAGATATCGAAGCGGCCAAGCGCATCGAAGAGATGGATTTGGATGGCATCTACTTCCTTCCCGATTCCAAGCGGGTGTATCCCAATAATCAAGTTGGCGGTCAGGTGGTTGGCTTCGTCAATGATGATGATGCCGGTATTTCCGGTTTGGAACTGTATTACGATGACCTGCTTAAGGGAGAGCCGGGCAAGATGGTGGCCGAACGCGGTGCGGGCGGTATTCCTATCCCTGGGGGTGTGAGCGAGGATAGCGTTGCGGTAAACGGGCAGGATATCATCGTGTCGCTCGATCTGGGAATGCAGGAATACCTTGAAGGTCGTCTGGCTCAGGGAGTAAGCGACCTGGAGGGTAAGGGTGGTAATTCGGTCATCATGGATGGTGCAACAGGCGAGATATATGCTTGCGCCTCGCTGCCGTTTTTCAATCCCTCCGACACGAGCAAGGTGGAGGTGGGCGCCACGGAGCTTCGTTCGATAACGACCGCGTTCGAGCCGGGTTCCATTTTCAAGGCCGTCACCATCTTAGGTGTTTTGGAGGCGGGGGTTATGACCCCTGATGACACTTTGTATTGCCCTTCATCTTTGGCGGCTGACGAGTATTTTGTCTCCGATGCGCACGATCGTGACGGGCAAACCATGTCCCTGCGTGATATTTTGGATCGAAGCTCGAACGTCGGCGTGTCTCTTGCGGCTGAAAAGTTAACGTTTCCCGCACTCTATAATGCCATCTTGAGATACAACCTCAATGAGCCAACCGGTGTGGATTATCCTGGTGAAGCGGCGGGGTATTTGCTCGATCAGCCGAGTTGGTCGCTTATCCAGGCCTATAACGTCAGCTTTGGGCAAGGGGTTTCGATCACCCCGTTGCAGATGGCGCGTTTCTATGGGGCGATCACGAATGGCGGAGTCGAATGCACACCCCATTTTTTGATAGCAAAGCCGCAGGTAGACGAAAAGATCACCTATCCGACGGAAGACGTGATCGTGAATAAGGCGGTCATTCCGACGCTTACCAGCATGCTGGAAACGGTGGTTACGGAAGGCACTGGCAAGCCTGCCGCTATCGAAGGGTATTCGGTCGCCGGCAAGACGGGTACGGCGGAATTCGCCGACGAATCGGGCGGTTACGTTAAAGGCGTCTATAATATATCGTTTATCGGGTATTTACCGAAGTCGAATTCTTCGTTAGTTTGTTTTGTGGGTGCTACCGAGGTTCCCGGAGATAGGTCAACGGCTGCGGTGTTTAAGGATATAATGACGTTTGCAATCGACCGATATAAGATCACACCTCAGTAAGGATGACCATGACGAAAACATGCAAAGAGCTTTTCCGCGGCATCGACTGTACCGTTATCGGAAACGAACAAGAGCAGGTCAGCGGTATTGCCTATCGAAGCGATCAAGTGCAACCAGGAGATGCTTTTTTTTGCATCGTGGGCTTTACCGCCGATGGGCATTCATTTGCGCAAGATGCCATCGATCGCGGAGCGCATACCCTCGTGGTGCAGCGTAAGGTGTATCTGGCTGATGCCACCGATGTCACCGAGGTCGTGGTGGCTGATACCCGCAAAGCTATGGCTGCCGCTTCTGTCAATTTCTACGATCATCCCTCCCACGACTTTAATTTAGTGGGCATCACCGGTACGAACGGGAAGACGACCACCACGTATCTGCTCGAACACATCGCCACCGTTGCGGGAAAACATACGGGGCTGATTGGCACCGTGGGTATCCGCATCGGATCGACACAGGAAAAAAGCGAACACACCACGCCTGAATCACCCGATCTGCAACGTCTCTTTGCCCGCATGCGCGAAGAGCACTGCGACGTGGTTGCCATGGAAGTTTCAAGCCATGCGCTCGACCTTGAACGTACCTGGGGTGCGCAGTTTGCTGTGACGGCATTTTCCAATTTGACACAGGATCACCTGGATTACCACAAGACGTTCGAGGCCTATTTCGAGGCGAAAGCGCGTCTTTTTTCGAGAGAATACCCTGCTCGTCGTGTTATTTGTATCGATGATGCTTATGGGGTCGAACTGCTGCGCCGCTGTTCGGCGGCTGAAGAGAACGTGATTTCAGTCGGCTTCGACCCTTCGGCGCAAATTCACCCTCATGAGGTCGAATACTTTACGACGCATACGCGCGTCGATCTTGATGTACGCGGCAGCCGTTACGCCCTCGACTATCCTTTGGTGGGTAGGTTCAACGTATCCAATGCCATGTTGGCTTTCGGCATCGGGCTGCAGTTGGGCTTTTCAGCGGCAACCATCGTTGAAGCGTTGGCTTCATCCCCTCAGATACCCGGACGCTTACAGCGGGTCAGTGCGGAGCACGATGGGGGTGTTTCGGTATACGTTGATTACGCGCACACGCCCGATGCGCTTGAAAAAGCGATCGCTTCGGTTGCGGCGCTTACGAGCGGTAAAACCTTCGTTGTTTTTGGCTGTGGAGGCAATCGCGATGCGAGCAAACGACCCATCATGGGGAGGGCGGCGCTTGCTGCCGATTTTGCGGTGGTCACTTCCGATAACCCGCGCAAGGAAAACCCTCAGACCATTATCGACAATATCGTCAACGGGATGGGTGTCGACACGAGTCGCTTTATCGTTGAACCCGATCGTGCCGAAGCAATTGGGCGCGCTATTGCGATGGCGCAGACCGGGGATAGCATTTTAATTGCAGGCAAAGGCCATGAGGATTATCAGCTTATCGGTGATGAAGTGCTTGATTTTGACGACAGCATTGTTGCCGCCGAGCAGCTTGAGCGTGTTTTCGGATAATAGGGCGAGAGAAAAGTAGCAAGGTAGTCTATGCGCTTGAATGTAAAACAGATGTGTCACTACTGCGGCGGCGTGTTGCTGGTTGAACCCATCGATGCGAGCAAGCTTGCATGCAATATCACCTGGGATTCCCGGGTCGTTGCCGTCGATGATGTATATGTTGCCCTGCCGGGAGATCGTGTCGATGGTCACGATTTTGTTGCGGCAGCGCTGCAGCGCGGTGCCGCGGTCGTGCTTGTCATGCAGCCACCTGACGCGGCGAGCTGCGCTCTTGCTCGAGAGATGGGTGCCGCCATCATTGAAGTGGCCAATACTGCGACAGCTATTACCGACTTAGCGCGGGGGTGGAGGAGCCATCTTCATGCACGCGTGTTGGGTCTGACTGGATCGACGGGCAAGACGACCACCAAAAACCTGGTGCGCGATGTCGTGGCGGCGCAATTTCGCGTTGTGGCGACTGCGGGCAACCAAAACAATGAGCTCGGGGTGCCCAAAACACTGCTCACCGCCGATCCCGAAACGGAAGTGGTCATCGTTGAAATGGGCATGCGCGGTAGCGGGCAATTGACGCAGCTCTGTGATTTCGTTAAGCCCGATTGGGGACTTATCACCAACGTCGGTACCAGCCATATTGAGCTGTTGGGTAGCCGCGACAACATCGCACGTGCTAAAGCGGAATTGATCGCGGCGCTGCCTCCGCATACCGGGCGCGCGTTTATCAACGCCTCTGATGAATACCGCGATTTCGTTTGCGAACAGGCGAACGTTTCCTCGCGGGGCATCGAGGTCTGCCTTTTTGATGGCTCGATGTCAGCATCGAAGAATGCCGAGGTGTTCGCAACGGATATCGAACTCGATGCACAGGGACGCCCTCATTTCATCCTGCATACTCCGACAGGCACGGCACCGTGCGCTTTGAACGTGCGCGGTTTGCACAACGTGCATAACGCGTGCGCAGCGGCGGCGGTCGGTACTGCGTTGGGTATGGAGGTTTCTTTGATTGCCTCCGCGCTCAATCATGCCGAACCGGAAGCAGGACGGCAGGAAGTTCTTCGTGCGCGTGAGGGCTTTACCGTGATACACGATGCCTACAATGCCAATCCCGACTCCATGCGGGCGTCACTGCTTCTTTTTGATGCGCTCGATGTTGCCGGCCGGCGTATTGCCGTCTTGGGCGATATGGGCGAGTTGGGTGATTTTGCGGTGGCTTGCCACGAAGAGGTCGGAAGTCTTGTCGCAACGCTTGATGTGGACTATCTTATCTGTATCGGCGACTTGGCCGAGCATATTGCCGCCGCCGCGCGTAAGGGCGGCATGGACCATGAACGCATACTTGAAACGCAATCGATTGCCGATGCGCTCACCGCACTGGAAATGCGCCTTGAACCCGAAGATGCGGTATTGGTCAAGGCGTCGCATTCCATGGGGCTTGAACGGATCGTCGGGGGGCTTGTCAACTAGATGTTTACTATTTTTGCGCACTATCCGACCTTTCTCGTCTTTCTGGCCATCGTGTTAGGTGCCCTTATCACGATGCTTTTGACGCCGCTGTGGATCACCTTTTTGCGGGCGAGCAAAATCGGTCAGCAGGTTCGTGCTGATGGGCCGCAAAGCCACTTGGTGAAACAGGGAACCCCTACCATGGGTGGGGTTATCATGCTTATCGCGGTTGCCCTCACCGCGCTCATCGTGGGTAAACCAACGCCTGAAACATTTCTTTTGCTGGTGGCCACGCTGGTGACGGGCGGTCTGGGCTTGTTCGATGATATGTCGAAAGTTGTCAAAGAGCGTTCTTTGGGGTTGACCCCGAAGGCTAAGCTTGTGGGGCAATTTTGTATCGCGACGGTGTTCTGCCTGGTGGCAGTCAACATGATAGGGATTGCCCCCACCGTTGACATTCCGTTTATCTACACCTTCGATCTCGGGATACTCACCACGGTGCTCCCGATTGGTGAAGGTATCGCAATTCCGTGGCTCTACGTGATTTTCGTCAATATCTTGCTTGTGGGGCTTTGCAACGCGGTCAACTTGACCGACGGTCTCGATGGTCTTGCCGGGGGTACGGTCATGATCGTCATGATCGTCATGGCGGCGATCGCCTATCGCAGTGATTTGCTCGACAGTTCTATCTTTGCCGCTGCGGTGGCGGGGGCTTGCATCGGTTTTCTGTGGTTTAATTCCTACCCCGCCGACATCTTCATGGGCGACACCGGCTCCCTTGCGCTTGGCATGGCGCTTGGCTGTTTGGCGGTGCTTACCAAGACCGAATTCTGCTCGTTGATTATCGGTGGCCTGTTTGTTGCTGAGGCTGTTTCCGTTATGTTGCAGGTGCTTCATTACAAGCGCACGAAGAAGCGTCTCTTTTTGATGGCTCCGTTGCATCACCATTTTGAGAAAAAAGGCTGGAGCGAAACGAAAGTGGTCGTGCGTTTCTGGATCATTTCCGGCGTATTGGCCGCGACGGGCTTTTCGCTTTATTTCGCCCAAACATTATCGACGGTGGTCTAGCATATGATGACGCATACGACGTTTATAGCCGGCCGTAAGTTAGCCCCTACGCACTTGGGGCGTGTGCTCGTATTGGGGTTGGGTACCTCGGGCAAAGCCGTGGCGCACTATTGTCTTGATACGGTGCCCGATCGTGTCGACGGGTTGGTTGTGGCGGCGGGCGCGTGCAGCCGGGCGGCTCAGGCGGAGGCTGTGCAGCTTGAGGCAGCGGGTGCTTCGGTCTTCTTCGATCAGTATGCTATCGAGGGTGAATTCGATCTGTGCATCGCCAGCCCCGGTATTTCCCCGTTCTCTGATTTTTATCTCAGCGCCGCACGGGCAGCGACGGAGGTTATCAGTGAAGTTGAATTCGCTTGGCGCGAAAGCCGGGTGTCCACCCGCTGGATTGCGGTGACGGGAACCAACGGCAAGACCACGACTACGGCATGTGCGGCTCATCTGCTGCAAAGTGGCGGCATCCGTGCGCTTGCGGTGGGCAATATCGGCGATACCTGCATAGCGGCGGTGGCTGCCGATGAGGCCGAGGTGTTTGTGGCCGAAGTATCTTCCTATCAGTTGGCTTCCACGGTGCATTTTGCGCCACAGGTTGCCGTGTTGCTCAATATCACGCCGGATCATATCAAGTGGCACAAAACGCACGAAGCCTACGTGGCGGCGAAGCTTCGCGTATTTGCAAACCTGGCGCAGGTGGATCAGGCGGTGTGCGTGCTTGACGCCACCAACGAAGAAGTGCGCAAGCAGGTCAAGGTTTTTCGTGCCCAGACCGCGCAACAGCGCGGATTTTCCTATATCCCCCTGGGGTGTGCGGCGGGGCTGCACGCCAGTATGCGCGTTGTCTGTGGCAGTGAAAATGCCGCATATGTTGCAGAAGAGATGTTGCGTGTGGAATATAATGGCACCTGCTATGATTTGCTACGACAAGATCAGCTGCAAATCAAAGGAGAGCACAACACGAGCAACGCCCTCGCCGCAGCGGCAGCAGCTCTCGCGCTCGGTCTCGATGTTCAATCCCTGCGCCGGGGCTTGCTCACGTTCGCCCCGCTTGAGCACCGCATGGAAGCGTGCGGATCGATTGCCGGTGTGTGTTGCTACAACGATTCCAAGGCAACGAATGTCGACGCAACGCTCAAGGCGCTTGCCGCATTCGGCGAAGCGCGTCCGATCGTATTGCTCGGTGGCGACGATAAAGGCACCGATTTAGCGACTCTCGTTTCGGCGGCGAATGAGCACTGCAAGGCGGTGGTGTGTTTCGGAGCTGCAGGCAAGCGTTTTCTTGAAGCCTTTTCGGAAGCATCCTGTCCGCATTTTTTGGCGGCCCACTTGGAAAACGCTCTTGATTGTGCTCTTGATCAGGCAATAAAAGGCGATATCGTCATGCTTTCCCCCGCCTGTGCATCGTTTGATGAATTCACCTGCTTCGAACAGCGCGGTGACGCCTTCAAGCAGCTGGTAGCCGCGCGGGCAAAAACGCGAGGCATCTGAGAGGGCTATGGCACGCAAACGCAACACATCGGTGAAGCATACCCCCGCGCCTCCTTCATCGCCGTCCCAGAATCGTGGAGGTATCCCTGCTGCCATTATGGGGCCGCGCCTGGTGTTGGCTCTTTCGGTATTCGCCCTGGTTTTAATCGGGTTGGTCATGGTGTATTCCGCCTCGTCGATTGCCTCGATCGATGAAACGGGAGGTGCGACAAGCTACGTAATCAAGCAAATCGGTTTTGCTGTTTTCGGTTTTATTCTCTGCGTTTTTCTCGCAAAATTTATCCCTTATCATTGGTGGACGGGTTCAGCCACGTGGGTTGCATGGTTTGCTGCTCTTTTCCTCATAATCCTTACGGCCGCTATCGGCACTGAGGGTTTGGGCGCTCAGCGCTGGGTGAATATAGGTCCGGTTAGCTTGCAGCCCTCCGAATTTGCCAAGATCGCCTTTGTGCTGATGGCTGCTCGTATTTTGTTCGACTATCGCAATGGTGTGCTTACGCCGAAAAGCATGATTGTCCAAGGGTTGCTTTTGGTTATCGTGCCTCTTTTGTTTCTCTATAAAACGCAATCCGACTTGGGTACGACGGCGATCTGCCTCGTGGGTATCCTCTCCGTTATGTGGATTGGGGAAGTGCCGCTTAAAACGATGCTTTCCGCCCTTGGTATTATCGTGGTGTTGGGTGTTGTCGCAACGTTTTTCGTCGGATATCGCGCCGATCGTCTTGTGTTTATCAACCCCTGGAATGATGGGGAGGCGGGCTATGGGGCGGGTTATCAGCTTATCCATTCGTTTTATGCGTTTTCGGAAGGCGGGCTTTTCGGGGTAGGGTTGGGTAATTCGCGTGAAAAGTACCTGTATCTGCCCGAAGCCGAAACCGACTTCATCTTTGCGATTATCGGTGAAGAACTCGGATTTGTCGGGGCCGCTCTTGTTCTAGCGCTTTTTATTGCCGTGCTCTATGCGGGTATCCGCATCGCGAAGAGCGCAAGCGACAACTTCGGGGCCATGCTTGCGGGAAGCATTACGGTCATGATTGTGTTCCAGGCCTTTTTGAATATCGGTTGCGTGATAGGAATGCTTCCCACGACAGGCAAGCCACTACCTTTCATTTCGTCGGGCGGTTCTTCTCTTTTGGCCTCTTTTATCATGATCGGCCTTATTCTGTCGGTGTCCTACGGAGCGAATGAGCCGAGCATCTATGATCGGCGTCGTGCTGATTTGAGGGTGGTGCGTGCGGCACCCGAGCAAGGGCAACGGACTTCCTCGGCTGCTTCGAATCGTTCGAAAACGAAATCATCTTCCTCGGGTGCATCTCGAGGTTCGGCAGGCAAGGGCGGCGCTTCATCGCGCCAAACGTCTTCGGCGTCGAAAAACCCACGAAATTCAAGGAGATAGCCATGTTGGTGGTACTTTCGGGAGGCGGCACGGCGGGACATATCAATCCCGCTCTTGCCTTGGCCGAGGTTTTAATCGACCGGGGGCATACGGTGCGTTTTGCCGGTACGCCACAGGGTGTCGAAGCGCGACTTGTCGCGCAGGCGGGTATCGAGTTTACCCCCTTTGAAGCAGCCGGGTTCAATCGTCGCCATCCTTTGAGCTTGTTTGGGGCGGTGAAAAAGATTGCGAAAAGCTCTGTTGCGGCGCAGAAGTGGTTTGAAGAGATCAAGCCCGACGTGGTGGTGGGATTCGGGGGGTATGTGTGCATCCCCGTCGGTCGTGCCGCTCGCGCATTGCGCATTCCCCTTGTGGTGCACGAGCAGAATTCCGTTATGGGCATGGCCAACACCTATCTGGCCAAACATGCTGCTGCCGTGGCGCTTACCTACGGGGTGGCTGCACGAGCGCTTAACGACACCGACAAAGTGGTGGTGACGGGAAATCCCGTCCGCCGCCAGGTGTTTGCTGCAACACGCGAGGAGGGGCGCGCGTTGCTCTCCCTTCCCGAAGATGCCTTGATGCTGCTTGTCTTTGGTGGGAGTTTGGGCGCACGTCACCTCAACACGGCGCTCGTCGCACTCAAAGAGCAGCTGCTGGCTGTCGAAGATCTCTTCATCGTGCACATCACCGGTCCTAAGGAATACGACACGGTGTGTCGGCAACTCAACCTTGATGATGCCGAAAAAAAACGCTGGCAGGTGATGGGGTATCAAGATCGCATGGGGGAAACCATGGCGGCTGCCGATATCGTGGTTTCGCGTGCTGGAGCCACTTCGCTTGCCGAGATATCGGCACGTCGTATTCCTGCCGTGCTCGTACCTTTTCCCTTTGCGACCGATGATCACCAAACAACGAACGCGCGAGAGTACGCGCAGCGGGGGGCGGCCGTCATGGTGGCCGATGATCAGGTGGAAACACCCTTGTTTCAGCAGGTGCTTTTCGATGTGATAGATAATCCTTCGGTGCGGCGTGCCATGTGCGAGGCGGCCAATACGTTCGGCACCCAGGATGCGGCGGCGAAGTTGGCGGATGTTGTGTGCTCGGCTGCGGGATCGCCGGCAAACACGTTACAATAACCTGACGACAAGAAAGGGTGAACGTAGACTATGGTGAATCGGCGTATCGAAACGGTCCATTTTATCGGCATCGGTGGTGTTGGCATGAGCGGCATTGCGCATGTTGCCCACGATCAGGGTATGCAGGTGTCGGGATCTGACTTGAAGGAATCCCGCTATACGTTGCAGCTCAAAGATGCGGGTATCGATGTGCATATTGGACATGATGCGGGAAATCTCCCGGCATCTGATCCCGATGTGATCGTGGTGTCTACCGCTATTCTTGATAATAATCCTGAACTGATGGCCGCCAAGCAGCGCGGTTTGGAGATATGGCATCGTGCCAAGATGCTGGCTGCCCTGGGCGTTGATAAGCAGACGCTTGCCGTTGCCGGCACGCATGGTAAGACGACCACCTCTTCAATGGTGGCCAGCACGCTTGATGCCATGGGTGAGGATCCGAGTTTTCTTATCGGGGGCATTGTGCGTACGTATCAAACGAACGCACACTCGGGAGCGGGGGCCTATTACGTGGTTGAGGCCGATGAAAGCGATAAGTCGTTTACGTATCTCGATCCCGCCGCCGTGCTTGTCACCAATATCGAAGCGGATCATCTCGACCACTATAGCGATCTGGCTGAAATCCATCAGCTATTTGCCGAATTTATCTCTTCCGTACCAGCTCAAGGTCCGGTTGTCATCTGCGGTGAAGACCGCAATCTCGTGCAGGTGGCTCATGACACGGGGCATTCGTGTATCACGTATGGCTTCGGTCACGATTTCGATGTGTGCCTGTCAAACTATCTCAGCGTCGGTATCGGCAGCACGTTCGACGTGGAATTTTCCGATGGACAGCAGGTGCATGCTCACATTCCGCAAAGCCCTGGTCGCCATAATGCGCTCAACGCGGCCGGCACGCTTGCGCTTATCTGGGCACTCGGTTTGCCCGTCGATGACGCGGTTCGCGCCTTGGGTGAATTTGGCGGCGTGCGTCGCCGCTTCGACCTGGTAGATACGGTTGGCGATATCACGGTGGTCGATGACTATGCCCACCATCCCACCGAAATAGCCGCGACCATCGCCGCGGCCAAGCAGCTCGATTTCAAAAGGGTGCAGGTGCTGTTCCAGCCCCATCGCTATTCGCGTGTGAAGCTGTTCACCGAAGTGCTTAAAGACGAATTCGGCAGTGCGTTTGACGCAGCCGATTCCGTGACGTTTATGGATGTGTATCCTGCCGGTGAAGCTCCTGTTCCCGGTGTTTCGGGCAAGACGTTCATGAATGTCGTGCTCGACCATCCCGGCCATCCGCAGGCTGCGTATGTTCCTCGACGCAGCGATGTGGTTCCCTATCTGATCTCTAAACTGCAACCGGGCGACTTGCTGCTCACCATGGGTGCGGGGGACGTAACCGCCCTCGGACCTCAGGTGGTAGCTGCGCTTAAATCGGGTAAATAAGAGGGGTAGGGAAGAGAATCTTCATGGCTATCGACCGCGTCAGTGCGCTGCAGTTGCTCCGGTTCGACGATGCGTTCGCCGGGTCGGTGCGCGTCAATGAATCGATGGCGCGCCATACCACCTATCGCATCGGCGGGCCTGCGCGTTTTTTTATCGAGGTCGAATCTATTTCGGCTCTTTCTCAGATACTCGGTATCTGCCATAAAAGCTCCCTGCCGTGGATCGTCTTGGGCAAGGGAAGTAACCTTCTCGTATCTGACGAGGGTTTTTCCGGCGCGGTTATAGTGCTCGCCGGAGATTTCAAGCACTATCTTTACGACGAGGAAAAACAGAGCTTTACCGTTGGATGTGCGGCATCTCTTTCCCATATCGTGCAAGAAGCGTTCAAGCGTTCTCTTGCGGGTTTTGAATTTGCGGTGGGTACGCCGGGAACGCTGGGTGGCGCTCTGCGCATGAATGCGGGCAGCAGCACGGAATATCTGGGCGATCACGTGGTTTCGGTCACGACGTTCTCGCTGGCTGAGGGCTTGAAATGCACGTTGGGGAGCAACGTTGTGTGGGAGTATCGACATTCGTCGATACCCGCCGATGAAGTGATCGTGGAATGTGAATTGCGCGCTCTTCCAGGCAATGCCGATTTCATCCGGGGTAAAATGGAGGGGCTGCTTGCACGACGCAAAAAAAGCCAGCCACTGCGCTATCCTTCCTGCGGTAGCGTGTTCAAAAATCCCGAAGGAAAAAGCGCCGGTGCTTTGATAGAGGCGGTCGGTCTCAAAGGTCAGATCCACGGCGGGGCGCAGATATCGGAAGTTCATGCGAACTTCATCGTGAATATAGACAATGCAAGTGCGGTTGACGTCAGAGCGTTAATCGATCTTGCGGCACGTAAAGTGAAAGAAGCATATGGCATCGAACTCACACCGGAAGTCCGCTTCCTCGGCTTCGCGTAAGCCATCGCCTTCGCGGCGTGGCGCGGCTGCACCTGCCCGTTCGGGCGGGTCGAAGCGTGATGTCCGCATGCCCCAAACCAATCCGCGGCGCGTAGGCGCTTCCTCGGCGGGTTCCTCTTCCCGTACGCGTTCTTCGGGATATGACCCGCGTAAGCGTTCCTATGCACCCTCTCCGACACCGGTGCGTTCGGTGCGCGTTGGTGATATCGCCGGAGGGATGAGTAGCTCCACAGCGCGCGCCCAGGCAAATTATCGACGCTACGTTCAGCGGGTGGTCATTGTTCTTGTGATCGTCTCCGTCTTGATCGCTGCGGGCATCGGCGTGTATAGTTCTCCTCTTTTCGCTATCACCAATGTGACGGTCAAAGGGGTCGAGCATCTGACTACCAACGAAATGACGCAGCTTGCTTCCGTACCCGCTACGACAACGCTCGTACGGGTTGATAGTGCGGGTATCAAGGGTCGTCTTATGCAAAATGCCTGGGTGAAAGATGCCTCCATCAACAGGATTTTCCCCGACACGCTCGAGCTTGCTATCACCGAACGCAGCATCGCCGCGGTGGCGCAGGTGTCGGTTGACAATGCGCAAAGTGTGCAGAATTGGGCGATATCCTCCGACGGGGTGTGGCTTATGTCCATTCCCGCACAGGATTCTGAAGAAGGCAAGGCGACAAGTCCGCAGGTGTATCTCGATGCAGCAGAAGCGCTCTCCATTATCGATGTTCCTTACGGGGTGTCGCCGAAGGTGGGTGCTGCCTGCACGGATGCGAGCATCCTTAATGCGCTCAAAGTTATCGATGGGATGACAACAAGCTTGAAAGATCAGGTGAAATGCGTTTCGGCCACCGGAGGGGAATCAACGACCCTCACGCTTGACAGCGGCGTGCAGATTGCTTTCGGCACCTCTGAGGATATTCGCGAAAAGGAGCGGGTATGCTTGCAGCTTATCGAGGAAAACCCGGGAAAAATAGCCTATATCAACGTGCGCGTCGTTGATCGACCTACGTGGAGATCGGTGTAACGGAGCAGTTTGTGCCGTTTGCATGTGACGCTTTTCTTTATAAGCCCTGATGCGATTTGCAAATGAATAAGCATCGTGTACAATACTTTTCACATGAATATTGCACTAAAACGCAAATAAACGCAGCACGGAAAAACGCAGCACTTGTGGAGGAGACCATGCAAAACAATCTAGGTTCCGAGCACTTGGCGGTTATTAAGGTAGTCGGTGTCGGTGGCGGCGGAACGAATGCGGTTAATCGCATGGTCGAAGCTGGCATCAAAGGCGTCGAATTTATCGCCGTGAACACCGATCGTCAAGCCTTACTCATGTCCGATGCCGATAAAACCATTCATATCGGCGAGGAATTAACGCGCGGACTGGGGGCGGGAGCGAACCCTGAAGTGGGATGCCAAGCTGCCGAAGAAAGCCGTGCCGAGATTCGCGAAGCGCTTGCGGAAGCCGATATGGTTTTCGTCACCGCTGGCGAAGGCGGTGGTACGGGTACCGGTGCCGCTCCCGTCGTCGCCGAAATCGCACGCGAGGAAATTGGCGCATTGACCGTTGGTATCGTGACGAAGCCCTTCAGTTTCGAAGGTCGTTTACGGCGCAACCAGTCAGAGCAGGGTATCGATTTGCTCTCCCAAAAGGTTGATACGCTCATCGTTATCCCCAACGATCGCCTCCTTGAGGTCGTTGAAAAGAAAACCAGTATGCTCGACGCCTTCCGTATCGCTGACGATACGCTGCGTCAGGGTATTCAGGGGGTGACCGATCTCATCACCATCCCCGGACTTATCAATCTCGACTTCGCCGACATTCGCACCGTCATGAAAGATGCCGGTACGGCCATGATGGGTATCGGTGCGGCAAGCGGCGAAAATCGCGCGCTCGAAGCGGCGCAACAGGCGACGAACTCCAAGCTGCTGGAAGCTTCGATCGCGGGTGCTTCCCGCGTGCTGTTCTCCATTGCCGGCAGTCCTGATTTGACGTTATCCGAAGTTGACGAGGCAGCTCGCACCGTCGAGTCATGTGCCGACGAAAACGCCAACATCATCTATGGTCAGATTATCGACGATGACTTGAAAGATGAAGTCCGCATCACCGTTATCGCTACCGGTTTCAAGCAGGTTGCCGCTCAATCGGCAATGGATTTCTCGCGTAAAGATATGTTCGCTTCAACGGCTTCCGCGCCGACGACGCAGCCCGAACCGATGCGTTCGGCCTATCAGCAGCAGTCTGCGCCGGAAGGTCGCTTTGCCGATGAAGACTACATTCCTGATTTTTTGAAGCGTCAGCGCTAATCGCTCGCTTGCAAAAATCTATGATGACCCTCGAACTTGTAAAGCCCCATTTGTCCGAGGGTCGTTTTGCGTCCATAACCGCGTTGACCGATGAATCGCTTTTCAAGCAGATCGGTGTGCGTATTGCCTTTACGCAACGGTGGGGTGGGGTGAGCAAAGGCGCTTACGAATCGCTCAATCTTGGTTCTCATGTTGATGACGAGAGCGCGTTGGTGCTGGAAAATCGACGTATCGTGCGTTCGGCGTTCGGCGCGGGTGCTGCTCCCTGCATAATCCCGCGACAGGTTCATGGCATTCGGGTGCTTTCGGTTTCCAGCACAAAAGACGCAGCGAGTGTTCAACGCGTTGCCGAAAGGGGCGCCGATGGCATTATCGTCGGCTGTTCGCAGGTGTCGGCGTTGCTGTGCTTTGCCGATTGCATGCCGGTTATCATCGTTTCTCCGACGGGTCATTTCGCGGTGGTGCATGCGGGCTGGCGCGGTGTCGAAAGCGAAATCGCCGCGGCAGCGGTGCGCGAATTGGCCGCCCTCGATGCGCCGGTGTTGGGTGCGCAGGCAGCGAGTATGTTCAATGGGTATATCGGTCCTTATATCCATGGGGAGTGTTTTGAGGTTTCGCCTGAGATTCATGGCGGTTTTACGAAAAAATTCGGCATGTCGTGCGCTTTTGATGCGAACCATATTGATTTAGGCCAAGCTCAAAAGGTAAGCTTGCGCGCCAGCGGTATGCAGGAAGAGCGTATCGCCGATGCGGATGCGTGCACCGTATGCTGTCCTGACCGTTATTTTTCCTATCGTTTCCAAGAGGGCGTATGTGGCCGCCATGGAGCATTTGCCGTTTGCGTGAAAGAGGACTAGATGAGCATTGAAACCCGCTATCGGCGTTTGCGTGCCGAGCTTGACCAGGAGTGTGTCTCCTGTGGCAGAAGACCCGAAGAGGTCACTTTACTGGCGGTATCTAAGACGGTGGGCGTTTCTGAAGTGAAGCAAGCGCTCGCTGTCGGGGCGCACGATTTTGGTGAAAATCGCCCTGAGCAACTGGTGGAAAAACAGAGGATGCTGCCAGAGGCGAAGTGGCATTTTATCGGCAATGTTCAGTCCCGGAAAATCCATGAAATCGTGGAACATGCGACTTTGATTCACTCTTTGTACGAACCGCGCCACATCGAGAAAGTTGCCACGGTTGCCGCATCTATCGGTAAAGTACAGCGCATCTTGCTTGAGGTAAACGTGTCGGGAGAAGAGAGCAAATCGGGTCTTGCGCCCGATGAAGTAGCCGATATGCTGCGTTTTTGCGGGGAGTTTCCCGCAGTCGAGGTGTGCGGGCTCATGACTATGGCGCCACGGGGCTCTCAGGCGGATATCGTTGAGTGCTTCGAGGGGCTGGCCTCGCTGCAAAAACGCCTTATCAAGGACGTTTGTCCTGGTATTTCCCAGGCCAACTTGCATGAGCTTTCTATGGGAATGAGTGAAGATTGGCGCTATGCCGTGCCATTGGGCGCTACTATAGTGCGCATCGGAAGAGCGATTTTTGACGATGCTTTTGAATAAGTGAGAATTCTGATTTTCAATCAATATGGATACGTGAGTGGAACCGATTGATTTTAGGGTGTGACGCGAACGCTAGAGCGGCGAATACACTAAAGATGCCTCGCGCAAGGCGGATACGAGCAGGAGCGATAACGATTATGTCCAAATTTCCCCGATTCCAAGAAGGCGGTATGCTTTCGGGTATCAAAAACAAACTTGGTTTGGCTGATGAGGCACCGCGTCTCAATGATGAATATTATGACGATTATGACGAAGATTATGATGAAGGCGCTGAAGAATCGGCGTATGCAGGCGATTACGCCTACGACAATTCATCTCCGGTATCGACTCGTCCCAGTAGGGCGGGGTCTCAGGGTCGCTACGACGGCACGCGCCCCCATCTGGTGTCCTACAATGACGTGCGCGCAAGTACGCAGGTTCCCGATCGTCTCGCGCGTGACCCCTTGCCGCCACGACGGGTGAGTTCGACTCCCTCGCACCCCTCTTCGCACTCTTTGGATGATTACAGCGCCTATGCCCCGAAAAGCAGCGCCGCAGCCCCACGGCCGCGTTCTGCGGGGTATGAATCGCTGTTTACGCAAAGCGCCGATCTGGCGGCAACGACCGCCGCATCGTCTTCTTCGGCGGCCACTACGGCAGGGTTTGATCCCTATCAGGCATACGAAGGTTCTGGCGTGCCCATCTACAATCCTCAGCGCACCATGACCGTTATCAAACCGGTCAGTTACGATGAGGTCCAAAGCGTTGCGAAAACCCTCAAGGCGGGTGATGTGGTGGTGTTGCAGCTGCACAACACCCCCAGCCAGCTTTCCAAGCGCATACTCGATTTTGCTTTTGGTGTTTCAAGCGCGCTTGATGCCAGTGTTGATTGCGTTGCCGATAAGGTATTCGTCATCACGCGCGGCAAGGAGCTTTCTTCCGAGGAGCGCACGAAACTGCGCAACCAAGGGGTTTTCTAGGATGGGGGCACTTTCTGCCGATATCCATATCGCCCTGATCGGCGGCGGTAAAATGGGGGAGGCTATCTTGGGTGGCTGGCTTGCTTCGACGGAAGGAATCGCCACCGCGCTGACAAAAGACAATTTCACCGTGATCAATCCTGGGCAAGAGCGCCGCGATTATCTCACTGAGCGCTATGGTGTTGCCTGCGCGGCCAACGTCTCTGATCTCACGTATGCCGATATCGTTGTTTTGGCGGTGAAGCCGCAAGTTATGGGTGAGGTGCTCGTTGCTCTTTCTCCGCTTTCGTTTGCTAAGGAAGCGCTCTTCATTTCGATTGCGGCCGGTCTTACCACCGCTCGCTTGGAAGCCGCTTTGCCCGCACGGGCGCATGTGGTGCGCACGATGCCCAATACGCCGCTTTTGGTGGGTGAGGGGGCTACTGCGGTATGTGCAGGAGCTTATGCGCATACGCAGGAGTGCGCTTTGGTGTGCGATCTGTTTGCGTGCTTGGGTCAAGCCCACCTTGTCGAGGAATCTATCATAGATGCCGTAGGAGCTCTCAGCGGCTCGGGCCCCGCTTACGTTGCGGCTTTTATAGAGTATCTGCGGGATGCGGGCGTCAACCAGGGTCTTGCCCGTGATATGGCGGAAAACCTCGCAATGCAAACGGTGTATGGTACTGCGAAGTTGCTGCATGAAACGAAGCAGACTCCTGAGCAAGTGCGCGTTTCCGTGTGCAGTCCGGGAGGTACCACTTTGGCGGCACTTGCCTCGATGGAGGCGGCCGGCATCGCTACAGCCTACGATGCAGGGGTGGCTGCTGCAGTACATCGTTCAAAGGAGTTGGGCGCATGTTAAGTCTTCCTGCGGTTCTTGTTGCGCTTTCGAATACCTATTGCATGGTCATTTTCGTTTACATCATGATGTCATGGTTTCCTATGGGAAATGGTGTTATTGCTGATGTTTATCGTTTTTTAGGGAGAATATGTGACCCCTATCTTGATATTTTCAAGAAATTTATCCCTCCTATCGGAGGAATGCTCGATGTGACACCTATCATAGCGCTGCTTGTATTACAATTCGGAGTACGATTGATCGTTGGTTTCTTTTAATCACCAGCGGTTTTTCTGCATAACACGACAGGGAGGAAACCTTTATGGCTATTACGTCGGCAGACATTCAAAACCAGAGTTTTTCAATTGACCGAAAAGGATACAATGTCGATGAAGTCGATGTGTTCCTGGAGCGCGTGGCGGGTGAAATAGACGCTCTCAACAACCAGATTGCCCAGCTGCATAACCAGATCGATGAGCTGTCTTACGGTTCTCAAGATTCCATGATTATGCTCAATGAAACTCCTTCGGTGCCTGAAGTGGCCGATACGGGTGAGAAAGATGCCCGCATAGCCGAATTGGAGCAGCAGCTCGAAGAGCGTCGCGGCGAAGACAACGCGATTGCCAAAGCGCTTATCACGGCTCAGCGCTCGGGAGACGAAGTGGTTGCCAAGGCGAAAACCGATGCGGAAAATATGCGTCAGGAAGCCGAAGACGAAGCCAAGCGCATCCTCGATAAGGCCAACAATGAAAAGCAACGCATTCTTGATACGATCGAGCACTTGCAGGAAGAGCGCGAAAATGCGCGCGATGATTATCAGGACATGCTCAAAGAATTCATCACTTCTGCAACAAAGAAGCTCTCCGAAGTCGGCGGCGATTCCCTGCTTGCTTCCGCTCCTTCCCCTTCGGCTCATGCAGCGCAGCAAACGGGTCGCGTGATGCCGAAAGCGCAAGCACCCATCCATCGCGAAGTCAGCTCGAACGTGGCAACCTACACCACGCCGCCCGTCAACAACGTCGTGGTCACTCCGGTTACCCCGCGGCCGTCCAAGCCCGAGAAGGATCTTTCCGGTTTCGGCGATGCCGATGACGGGTTCGAGTTCGAAGATGTTGAATAGTTCCAAAGGCATATCTGCGAAGTGAATGCCTGAAAAAGGGTTCACTTCGGCTTCAAGACGTAAGAAAAGCCGCTTGCCCTTTAAGGGTGGGCGGCTTTTCTTACGGTGGGGCAAAGCTGCTTTTTCGGGGTGGCTGAGCGCTTTATTCTTGCAGAAACCCCTCTCAACGCCGCAAACGCGCCTCATGAGAGACGCGTTTGCGGGGGAGGGGAAATAAGAAAACGGAAAGTTTAGAGATTGGCGGGGTCGAATATAGCGAAGAAAGCCTTGAGATCATCTTTGCTGCCGACGACCTCCACTTTGCCTTCTTCAATGGCTTTATCCATGGTGGTTCCCAAGGATGCGATATTGACCATAACGGGGAAGGGCATCTTCAGTTCGAAGTCCACCTTTTCGGGCTTGCCGGCAGATACCGCACCTACGCAGTTGCGTACCGTAATGGTGTTGGTAACGTTTTCGTCGGTGAACGTGAGAGCCATGGATTTTTCGACGCCTATCGCCTTGTCGGGGTCGAGTCCGACACGCATGATGTTGAGGTACGAGGCGCGATCGGCTGCGGCGGCCTGCGTGGGCGAGGAGGGCATAAGGGCGGGAACCTCAAGCGTACCTTCAAGCTCTTTAACGTTGGTCATGAGGTAGTGGCGGGTGTTCGTCGAATAGGTGACGTATGCCATTTGGCGCATAGCCTCAGCTTTGAGTTTCTTGGCGTCGGCGTTTTCGGGATCGACGGTGTATACGTAGTTGGCAAGTGTGGCAGCCCAGGAGTACTGCTTGTCGTTGAGCGCCTTTTGGGCAGCTACGGTGATAGCGTCGGGTCCACCAGCTAAATCGATAATCCTCTGGTATTCGAACTTCTTGGAAACCGGGTGCAGCTCGAGCGGATCCACGCCGAACCAGCCGACAACACCGGTATAGACTGAACGATAATAGTGTTCCACGTCTCCGTAGATGGGTTTTGTCGAAAATCCTTCGATCATGAAGCTGGGAATCTTGATTTTTTCGACGATTTCGTCGGGGCCGTAGTTCATGTTCATGTAGCGAAGCGTCTGGTCGTAGACGAATTGGATGCAATCGCGATAGAGCGTGATATTTTTGGCTACTTCTTCTTTGCCCGTCATGGGCATACCTTGCGTGCCGGCATGGTATTCAGCATTCCATGACAAGATGGTGTCGAGGTTTTTGATAAGGATTTGAGGGTCGCGGTACTTGGCACCGCGAAGTGTGTAGAGGTTGAAGAATACGCCCCAG
>JAVWCK010000008.1:0-36890 GCA_036649035.1 Raoultibacter sp. | reverse complement strand
TGCAACGCGATATGGCCCGGTGGCCTACGCGGGCGACGGCATCAACGATGCGCCCTCTTTGGCAACGGCGCACGTGGGTATCGCTATGGGTGGTGCAGGGTCTGATGCCGCGTTGTCCAGCGCCGATGTGGTGTTGATGGCCGATGACCTTTCTGCTCTGCCGAAGTTTTTCCGGCTTTCCGCAAAAACGGTTGCGATTATCAGGCAAAATGTTGTGCTTGCTATCGGCTTGAAGCTGCTTGTTGCGGCGCTTGTCGTTTTCGGCATGGCGCAGATGTGGATGGCGGTGCTGGCCGACACGGGTGTGTCTTTGCTGGTTATTCTCAACGGCATGCGTCTGCTGAGGGTTAAACTGGGTTCAAAATAATGGTGACCAAACGAGAGAGGCTTATCTGTGCGCATTAAAGATGACTATCTTGCTGCCGTGTTAGCGGGAAAGGCCTATCTCGTGTTCGATGGCGCCATGGGCACGATGCTACAGGCTGCGGGGCTTGATGCGGGGGAGGTGCCCGAAGTACTCAATTGCGCGCACCCTGAAGATATCCGGGACATTCATGCGGCATACGTTGCCGGTGGTGCGCAGGTTGTTACCACGAATACGTTTGGGGCTAACGCGCTTAAGCTGGGCACTGCTGCCACGGTTGCCGAGGTGTTTGTCGCAGGGGTGCGGTGTGCGCGCGAGGCGGGCGCGCGCTACGTTGCTGCCGATATCGGGCCGAGTGGTGCCCTGCTCAAACCCCTGGGCACGATGTCTTTCGATGAGGCATACGATCTGTTCGCCGAAGAGGTGGTGGCAGCTGTTGCGGCCGGAGCCGACATCATTTTAATCGAAACCATGGCCGACCTATTGGAAATAAAGGCCGCTGTTCTTGCGGCGAAGGAAAACTGCGATCTGCCTATCTTTGCCACTATGACGTTTGAGGAAGATGGCCGCACGTTTTTGGGCACCAGCCCCCGGGTGGCTGCTCTGACGCTTGACGCGTTGGGCGTGCAGGCGTTGGGCGTGAACTGTTCGCTGGGGCCTCAAGAATTGGTATCGATTGTGCGCGACATCTGCGAAGTTGCCACTTGCCCCGTGATGGTGCAGGCCAACGCTGGTTTGCCGAAAATCGTGGAGGGGAAAACAGTTTACGACATAACCCCTTCGGCCTATGCGGAGGCGCTAGTTCCTCTACTTGACGCAGGGGCGAGCATCGTCGGTGGGTGTTGCGGAACCGATCCTGTCTATATCGAAAAAATCGCCGCTTTGGTGGCGGGGCGTTGTGTGACTGCGCGCCAGGTGGTGCCTTCTTTCAGTATCACGAGTGCGCAAAATATTGTGGTTTTACCCTCGGATGGTTCTGGGTTCGCGGTGGTCGGGGAGCGCATCAATCCTACAGGGAGAGCGCGTTTGCAGCAGGCGCTGCGCGCTGGTGATTACGATTATGTGGTCAACGAAGCCCTCGATCAGACCGAGGCGGGCGCCGATATACTCGATGTCAATGTTGGTTTGCCCGAAATCGACGAAGCAGCTATTTTGGTGCAGGTGATTGAAGGGCTGGCGGCCGTGACCCCGTTGCCGCTGCAAATAGATTCTTCCGATCCGGCAGCCATCGAAGCAGCTGTGCGTCGCTATGCGGGTAAGCCTCTTGTCAATTCCGTAAACGGCAAGGTATCAAGCCTTGAAACCATACTTCCCCTGGTTGCCCATTACGGGTGTGCGGTCGTCGGCCTCACGCTTGATGAGGGTGGTATCCCGGCAACAGCCGAAGAGCGTTTTGCTATCGCCTTGCGCATCGTCGATGCGGCGGAAGGCTACGGCATCGCGCGCAGTGATGTGGTAATCGACTGTCTAACCATGTCTGCCGCCACCAATCAGGCCGAAGTGCTCGAAATCTTGCGCTGCATCACGTTGGTGAAGCAGAGGCTTGGTTGCAAGACCATGTTGGGTGTTTCCAACGTGAGTTTCGGGCTTCCTCAGCGGGCTTTGGTGAATGCGACGTTTCTGGCATCGGCTCTAGGTGTCGGTCTTGACCTGCCTATTATCAATCCGATGGATCCTCGCTATCGTGAGGTAATCGGAAGTTTCCGTGTGATTAACGCACAAGACGCTTGCTCGGAATCTTATATTTCAAATTTCGCACTCTAAATCGCGCGCAACGGGACTCTTCTAAAGCTGCTATTATATCCACAATATGATATTCGGTAGTTTCCCACACGAAAGGGGTCGGCCATGGGAAAGCAGGCGGATGAAGCGCTCGCGATAGACTACAACATGCTTCCTGAGTACCTGTATGCGAATCACTCGGCTTACATGCAAGTTGGAACGAAAACGTATTATTTGACCGATGTGAACGACAGCTATTGGCGTGCTCAGGATACTAATGTCTTGAACGAAAAAGACCATTTTGTTGATGCAAGCGATTTGGTTTCCACCGTTTCAGAATTTGTGAAGTTGCCTTTCGTCGATGGTAAAACAATAGAAGAGGTTTTCGATCGAGCAACATTTTACGCTTCGGTGAAGTAGCGCTTTTCTCATCGAATATTGGAACAAAAGCCCTCTCGTTGCAGGCTTAGTGCGCCCGACGAGAGGGCTTTTGAGTGCCCAGATCCCGCTTGATCAGCGTATAGGGCAAAAGGGACGTAGAGAAACTTAGGCGCACAGGGTAGTTAAGACTCTTCGTGAGAGTGATTGACTTTCTGGACTCTTTGGGGAGGAATCCCCGAATTGTGAAAGATCAAAAGGCAGCCAGTCGAATGACCAGCTGCCTTTTGATTTAAAGCCAAACTGTTATTGCAAAGCCACCGGCGAAGCAAAACAGGGTTCGGCTAGTCTTGTTGTGGTGGAGCCTAGGGGGATCGAACCCCTGACCTCATGGCTGCCAGCCATGCGCTCTCCCAGCTGAGCTAAGGCCCCGAAATGTGCAAGAGCTAGTATAACCGACTTCTATTTTTGGTCAAGTTAAAACTTTGGTGGTTTAGTGATGTGGATAGAGGCGGAAGAGGGACGGCAGGTCTTCCGCAGGTAAGGTATCCCTTTCAAAATAAACAGCTGCTTGCCAAACTCCCGATTTCTTTCAGCTGGTAAGGGGTTATTGAGTATAATAGCGATCGTGTTTTGTCGTAAACGAAAGGTACTTGATGGTCGAAAAGAAAAACAAGCCAATCCCTATAGGGGATGACGGGGTACCCATGACCATATGGCAGATATGGCTCAAGCGGCTATGTATGGTAATGGTGGTGTGGGCGGTTTTGGGGTTGTTGCTGGGTGTTGGCCTGATTTTGTTCGCTCAGTTTGCCGATTTGAGCGGCATAAAGGGTTTTGAAGGGAATATCAACACTTCCGAGGATGCGCAGTCCCTCCTCTTTTTTATGGGGGTCGCTTCCATCGTGGGTGCTTTTGTCAACGTTGTTTCGGGATTTTTGGGACTGCGAGGAGCAAAGAATCCGAAGAAGATCGCGCTGTTTTTCTGGATTGCCCTCATCGATGCCGTTTTGACGGCGTGGTCGCTGATTGGCGGTATCTCGCAGGGCGTTGTCGATGTGACCGCTCTCATATCGGGAGCAGTGATTTTAGTGTTGGCCCTTTGCGCTTGGCAGGTGCGCGGTCAAACGGGATATTTCGACAAACATCCCATGCCCGAGGAAGAGGAATAAAGACGCAGATCGGATATTTCGTTAGCGCTAGGACAAGCGAGAGGGAGGAACCCAGAGGGGGCAGGCGGCATGCCGCTTGGGCGGTATATTCTTTGTGCGCCCTTTCAATCAGCGCGAATGATTGGCTTGGCAAGCAATAAAAAACTCCCTGGTTGGGAGTTTTTTATTGCAACAGGTGAACACTTTTATCGAGCGTCGATCTTCTCGATCTGCTCGATAATCGGGTCGAGTGAAGTGCCTACCTCGTAGGTTTCTACCTGCCCGGCATCGCAGCTGCGGGCGAACTCGGGGTCGATCGGCAGCGTGGCATAGGCGGGGATGTTGTATTTTTCCGCTACCTGCTTGCCCTGGGGCTCACCGAAGATATAATGCTTTTTGCCGCAGTCTGAACAGGTGAAATATGCCATGTTCTCAACAAGTCCCAACAGCTCAACGTCCATATCCTGCGCCAGGTGCACAGCCTTGCCCACGATCATGGCAACAAGTTCCTGGGGCGCCGAAACGGTCACGATACCATCAACGGGGAGCGACTGGAATACCGTCAAAAGCACGTCAGAGGTGCCCGGAGGCATGTCGACGAAAAGATAATCAATGTCACCCCAGCTGACCTCGTTGAAAAATTGGCGAATGATGCCGGAGATAACCGGGCCGCGCCAGGCAACGGGCAACGTTTCGTTGGGGAGCATGAGGTTGACCGATACGATTTTGATTCCGCTTTGCGTTTGTGCAGGCCGGATGCCGTTTTCGTCGGCGGTCAGCGGATTGCTGACACCAAACGTCTTGGGGATGGAAGGCCCGGTTACGTCGGCATCGAGAATGCCGATCTTTTTACCGCGTTTTTGCAGTTCGCTTGCAAGTAGGCTGGTGATAAGCGATTTTCCGACGCCGCCCTTACCGGAAACGACTCCGATAACGTGCTTTATGTTCGATTGGGCGTTGGGGGAGAGAATCGCACTGGCCGCCGCGCTACGATCATCGCAATCGCCTACCGAACAGCCTGAGCATTCGTGAGTGCATTCTTCTTCTGCCATATCTCCTTCTTTCTCCCTATGCAGTTGTATGGGGAAAGTCTAGTCTGGTAACACGGGGCATAATACCACATCATTATGATGCATTTCCCTTGATTTTACCCCTTGCTGTTCAGTCGAGGGAAAGCGGTTTTGTTTCAGAGCGGGAACCTTTCTGGCGCAGGAGGGGGTTGAAGGGGTCAAGTGCGTTGCGCAAGCAGAGCCGATCGCCATGATGAGAGAACGCAGGTTCGTAAAGCTTCGGCATCTTTGATACGCGGCACGCCAATGCTCGCGTGGGGTGTAGCGGGGGGTGCGGCATCGAGAAAACCAGCTCCGAGCAGGGTGGGATTGAGGGCGATATCGAGCATTTCGGACGTGAAGAGATCTTTACGCATAATATAGGCGCTCACCACGACATCCCAACAGCAAAATCCCTCAAGGCGGTAATGATTTTGCATATGATCGAACCAAGGGGTGCAGGTGCGATACAGGTAGCCGCCGTCCTCTTGGTCGGCCATCATAAGCTCATGTTTGAATTCCTCAGGAAAAAAATGGCAGGGGAGGCAGTTATTTGCGGTAGCGACCACGATACGAGCTCCGCGATTTGCCGCTTCAAATACGCTGCACGTGGCGTGTGGGTCGCATGAAAAATTAAGCTCATCCATGATGGAGCCATTGAAGGCGAGTGTATGGGTGATTCCCCCCATCAGCACCACTTCTTTGTACTGGGAAAGAATATCCGGATCAAGGGCGAGTGCTCCTTTGAGATTGGTGGTCGATCCGGTAACGGCCAAAGAAAGCGCCCCGGGGTTGGCATGTGCAGCCTCGACGATGAAGTGCGCCGCTTCGGAATCGGGGTGGTCGGCATCGATGGCGCCACGCAGGCAAGGGACGCGCAGACCAAGGGCGTCGCACACCTTCTGGGTGTTTTTGTGCACGGTTTCAAGGGTGCTGTTGCCGTAGCTAGAGCAAATGCCCTCGATTGATGCCGCCGGAGTATCTTTACGCTCGGGGGCAAGCGCAAACAGGAGCGCCAAGCCGTCGTCGATGTCGCATTCCTGAACGCCCATGGTGTTATCGGAGTCGAATACAATGCGTATCGGTTCGGGAGAGACAGAAGGGGGGCATGCGGTGCGCTCGAGGGTGCTCATGGTTTTCCTCTCGACAACTATTTTAGCAACAGGTATAATTGCTAATGTCTAATACTAGATATAATCTTATAATAGATTCGTACACTTATGCAAGAAAAACCTGAGTGAAGGGAAAAACGTGAAACCCTCTCAAAAAGAGTCATTGAAGTATACCGAAGAGAATCAGGTTTTAGCCTCAAGGGAAAAGAATGCAGAGCCTTGCGTATCGAAGGTTTCTTCGTTTTCTCGTCGTTGTTTTTTGGAGCTTGCCGGTATAGCTGCGGCAACGATGGCTTTGAGTCCCGCATTGTTCGGGTGCGCTTCCGGCGTTTCGGGCAGCGATAAAACGACCGCTTCAGCAGAAGTCGATTATGCCAATTGGGATGCTGTGTTGGCTGCCGCCAAAGGCCAAAGCGTTTCGTGGTATGGCTATGGTGGATCGGAAGATCGCAACACGTGGATCAAGGAAACGCTCGCCCCTGCACTCAAGGATAACTATGACATCACGCTTGATTTGGTGGGCATGAACATCAACGATATTCTCACGCAGCTTTCCGGAGAAATGCAGGCAGGGGTTGAATCGGGCAGTATCGACTTCATTTGGATCAACGGGGAAAACTTTTTTTCCACCAAGGAAAACGGTTATTTGTTCGGGCCGTTTACGGAAAATCTACCCAATTTCAAGAAGTACATCAATGTCGAAAGCCCCGAGGTCGCCTATGATTTCGGCTCTCCCACCGAAGGGTTTGAATCCCCCTATGGCAAAGCTCAGATGCAGATGTGGGTCGATTCGGCACGTATTACCGAAATGCCGAAAAACCCCGGAGAGTTCAAGGCGTTTTGCGCGGCGCACCAAGGGCAGGTCACCTATCCTGAACCGGGAGACTTCACGGGCACTGCGTTTATCTCATGCCTGATAGCCGGTGTTATCGGCGCCGATGAATTCGAAAAGCTTTCCCGCATGGAGGCTCCGACAGCTAAGGAAGTGAAGAAGATCATCGATCCCGGCCTGGATTATCTGCGTCAGCTTAATCCTTACCTATGGAAAGCGGGAACAACGTTTCCCGCTGATGCCGCCACGGTTTCCACGATGTATGCCGACGGTGAACTGGTGATGAACATGGGATATGGGGCACCCGAATCGTTGGTGAAAAATAAAACCTTGCCCACAACAACGCGTTCCTTTATCTTTGATACGGGAACGGTGGGCAATTCGAACTTTATGGCCATTGCGAAAAATGCGCCGCATAAAGCGGCGGCATTGGTGGCCATAAACGAAGTGATTTCCCCCGAAATGCAGCTGTCTCAATATGAAAATTTGACGAATATCAGCGTGCTTGATATGACCAAACTTTCCGCCGATCAGCGGAAAGCGTTCGATGCGGTATCTTTGGGAACAACTCAACTTCCCTTGAACGACTTGCTGGAGCATCGTGTGGCCGAGGCGGCCGGCCCGGTGATTCCGCTCATCGAGCAGCTTTGGCTCGATGAAGTGATTGGAAAGTAGCGCTTCGTGCGGCTCCCGGTGCGTTGTGTTTTACGAACGCCATTTGAAGCGCAAGCGGAAATATGGGTTTTGGGATAAGGGCTTTGGCCCGGCTGGGCAAAGGAAGGGGAAGGCGTGGATGCTTTAAAGAAGCGCCGCCTAGGGCGCACGATCACCCCCTATCTCCTTATCCTGCCGACGGTGTTGCTGCTGGTGGTGTTTGTGTACGGGGTGATAAACGGCGTGATGCAGGGTTTCGGTATCATGCCGTTTTTGGGGAAAACCGATTTTACCTTCGAGTATTATCTCCAGGTTTTTTCTCGTCCTGACCTGATGTCTTCTATGGGGTACAGTCTCTACCTTGCGGGGGTGTCTTCGGTTGTTGCTCTGGTGGGAGGCACGCTTTTGGCAGCCGCGCTCAGCTGCCTGAAGGCAAGCCGCTCGCTTCAGTTGCTCGATATCCAGATTCCCCTTATGACCGCCCATACGTTGGTCGTGCTTTTTATCGTGTCGATTTTTGCCGGCTCAGGGCTGTTTCCTCGCCTACTCGAGGCGGTGGGTATTATCGATGGGATGGGGACGTTTTCATCGGTTGTCGGTGACCTTTCGGGGTGGGGTATCATCCTTACGTATGCATGGAAGGAAATTCCCTTCATTGCCTTTTGCAGCGTGGCGCTTATGTCCCATATTTCCGATCGCTTCGGGCAAGCGGCGGCAGCGGCAGGGGCATCACCGGTGCGCACTTTTTTCACCGTGACGTTGCCGTTGTGTAAAAATACCTTGGTCAAGGCGTTTTTAGTGGTCTTCGCCTTCGCCTTCGGTTCTTACGAGGTGCCGTTTTTACTTGGCCCGACCGTACCTAAAGCGCTTCCGGTGTTGGCCTATATCGAATTTCAAGACCCCGATATCTTGAACCGTTGCTATGCTATGGCGCTCAATGGCACTATGGCGTTGGTATGCAGCGTTATCGCGCTGGGATATTTTATCGTTATGCAACGTGAGGGGAGAGGCCGATGATACGTCGTTCTACCCCTTTTCGGCGTATCTCATGGATCTTCGTGGGTGTGCACCTAGCCTGTGTTTTTGTGCCGCTTCTGGTTATCGTTGCCTGGGCGTTTTCCAGCTCATGGCCCTGGCCATCGTTGGTGCCGGAAGCTTTTTCAAGCCGCGGTCTGGAAGAAATTTTTGCACCCTCGCAGCATTTGGGCGCCGTTTTGGCTCAGAGCATCGGTATCGCGCTGGCCGTAGCGATTCTTTCTACAGCGGTGGCGGCCTTCGCTTCGCGCGCTTTGGCTTTTTATCAATTTAGGGGTAAGTCGTTGTTCAGGTTTTCGACGGTGTTGCCGTTTTTGATCCCGGCAACCGTATTTGCCATGGGCGTGCAGGTGCTGTTTATCCATGCGGGATTGGCCGGCACGGTTGTGGGCGTCGTTATCGCTCACACGATCGTGGCGCTGCCCTATGCTATTGCCATTTTGGGGGATGTGATGGTTGCTGCGGGTACGCGGCTCGAACAGCAGGCGCGCATCGCGGGGGCGGGTCGTTTTCGGGCGTTTATCCACGTGCAGCTTCCCCTGCTTTTGCCGGGTATTCTTTCCGCATCGGCGATGTCTTATATTCTTTCGTTTTCCCAGTACTTCCTCACGCTGCTCATCGGTGGTGGTGCGGTACGCACCTTTGCCGTCACGATGTTTCCCTATCTCGCAAGTGGGGATCGTACGATAGCGAGCGCGTACGGTGTGGTGTTTTTAGCGGTGACGTTCGGGGTGTTTCTTCTTTTCGAGCTGTTGATCAAACGTTTTACCCCTCGTTTCGACAATGATTATTTTAACGGATAGGGTGGCGATGAAGCTTTCTGTGTACGATATATCGCTCGATTTGGGGGCGAAGCCCGCCAAGCGCATTCTCGACCATGTTTCTTTCGAGGCGGAAGAAGGGCAGTTTCTTTCGCTGCTCGGAGCCTCTGGTGCAGGAAAATCCACTCTTTTGAAGGTTATTGCGGGTATCTTGATTCAGGATAGCGGACAGATTATGTTCGATGGGGAAGCGATTGACGGTCTGCCCTCGCACAAGCGGGGCATCGGGTTTGTTTTTCAGGATATGAGACTTTTCCCCAACATGAACGTTGTGGAAAACGTTGCGTTTCCCTGCAAGATGGCTGGCGAGAAAAAAGGCGACCGACTTGAGCATGCGCGTCATTTGCTTTCCTGCGTTCATTTGGACGGTTTCGATTCTCGTGCCGTTTCAAGCCTTTCCGGTGGCCAGCAACAACGCGTCGCCTTGGCTCGTGCTTTGGCGGGCAATCCGCGCGTTCTTTTGCTGGATGAGCCCTTTTCGGGGCTCGATGAAAACTTGCGTGACGAGATGCGTTCGTTGGTGTTGAACCTTCAGCGGGAATGGAACATCACCACGGTGATGGTGACCCATGATGCCACCGAAGCCTTGATGATGTCTGACCGAATCGTCTACCTGAGCAAAGGACGCGTGCAGCAAAGGGGATTGCCGAAAGACCTCTTTGCCTACCCGGCTACCGCCGAAGTGGCGGCGTGCTTCGGTGCGTGCAGCGTGCTTAAAGGAGCGGTTACTTCCGGGGTGTTCAGACGGGGCGCTTTTGAGGCTTCTGCGGGTATGTGCGTCGATGGTCCTGCTCGCGCGATCGTGCGCGAGTCGGGTGTCTCCCTGCGCACGTGTGCCGCAGCATCGTTGTCGGTGCGCTGCTGCGTATATCAAGGAGCGCACTATCTGGCGCGTATCGATGTCGAGGGGCAAACGCTTGTGGTGCCGGTAGCCCAACAGGTAGAGGCGGCAACGCCTGTTGAGGTGCAGATAGCTGCGGGTGGGTGTTTTGTGTATCCCGAAGCGGTGCGTCCGTGAAACGTGCCGCACGCCATCTTGGGGTATCCGAGGTTCAAGCCTACGTCGAACGCAATGAAAAGCTGCGGGATGCTCTGGGTATCGCTCCACGGGCCACCTGCGAGGTGCGAGCGTTAGCGCGTGGGGAATATCATGCGAACTACACCTTTATACACCCGGAAACGGGTGCACCCTTGCTCGTTCGGATCAATTTAGGCTCGCAGATGCACCTTGAGAACCAGATTGCATACGAAGCGCATGCCCTTGAGCTTTTATCCGCCTGTCCGCGTACGCCGCGCGTTTTGTTCGTGGATGGCTCCGCTTCATTTTTCGATGCGGGCGTTTTGGTGGAGGAGTATTTACCGGGACGTCCCCTGTGCTATGAAACCGACCAACGGGAAGCCGCTGGTATTTTGGCGGACATACACAGTGTTGTGCTTCCCGAAAACCATGGCTTGGTTGCTCCGGAGCATCCTTTGGCAGATATGGTGGATGAATGCGCTCAGATGTTTTTCATATATCGCGAAAGCGCTTTGGCCCGTCCCGAAACGCTAGCTCGCCTCGACCGGTTTTTTGAAATCGCACGCATATCCGTGCGCAACGAGGTTGCCTGCCCGCTGCGCCATATTGTCAATACGGAGCTGAATAGTCGAAATTTTCTCATCAATCACGATGCTCCCGGTTATCTCATCGATTGGGAAAAGCCCTTGGCGGCGGCCGTTGAACAGGATATCGCCCACTTTCTCGTTCCTACCACCACGCTATGGAAGACCGATACCGTGCTTGATCGTGGCGCGCGCAGACGCTTTATCGAAACCTACTGCGAAGCGGTCGATGGTCGCTTCGACACCGGCTGCGTGGCTGCGCAAGTCGAGCCCTACCTGAATATCACCTGTTTACGGGGTATCACCTGGTGTGCTATGGCTTTGGTGGATTACGATGCTCAACCTGCGCAAACGCGCGACGAGTACACGTACCGTAAAATAAAAGACTACGTAAGTGAAAGCTTTTTGGCTTTCGTCGAACGCGAATACTTCACGTAAATCATCCAGGTATACTAAACGCTCAAACCCTCGTCTATACACTACCTGAAGGACGTGCTGATGCTTTTTACCGATATTGCCGTTGTGGATGAAAACTTCGAAGTACGTGCTCATCAATGGGTCGGCATCAAAGAGGGTCGCATCGATTATCTGAGCTCTCAACCTCTTTCCCGCGAACGAGCGGCACTCTATGGCGAGTGCTACGACGGCAAGGATAAGCTTTTGCTCTCCGGGTTCTACAACGCTCACTCGCATGCTCCGATGACTTTGCTGCGCGGTTATGCGGAAAGCTTGCCGCTGCATACCTGGCTTACCGAGAGGGTGTTTCCCTTTGAGGCGCATATCACCGCAGAAGATGCGTACTGGGCTACAACGCTTGCCATTGCCGAAATGGTGCGCTTCGGCGCGGTGAGCTTTTCGGATATGTACTACCACACCCGCGCTTGCGCGCGTGCCGTGCTGGATACCGGCATGAAGTGCAACATCTGCGACACGTTGATCGCTCCGGACGATAAACCCTACACCTCCTATCCGCTTGCCGCTGCCAACAGGGAATACTTGGAAGAATTCCACGGTGCGGGCGACGGGCGCTTGTTGGTTGATTTCAACATTCATGCAGAATATACCTCACATCCCTCTGCGGTGGCTGGGTTGGCTGCTGCCGCCAAGGAAGCGAAGGTGCGCATTCAGCTGCACGCTTCAGAAACGCAAAGCGAACACGAAGAGTGCAAGCAGCGTCAGGGGGGGATGACCCCCCTTCAGTATTTCGATAGCCTAGGTGTCTTCGAGGTGCCGGTCACCGCTGCTCATTGCGTATGGATCGAGGGCGATGATTTCCGTATTTTGGCCGATAGCGGGGCAAGCGTGGCCTGTAATCCCGCCTCTAACATGAAGCTAGGCAGCGGGTTTGCCCCCGTGGCGCAGATGCTCGATGCGGGTATTAATGTGGCCTTGGGTACCGACGGTGCCGCTTCCAACAACAGTCTCAACATGATGCGGGATATGTCGCTGATGGCGCTTGTCTACAAAGGTGCTACGTGCAACCCCGAAGCTATCACCCCGCAGCAGGCGCTTCACGCCGCCACCCGTGCCGGGGCGCTTTCTCAGGGGCGTCAGGATTGCGGCGCGATACGGGTGGGATCGAAAGCCGATCTTGTCGTATTGGACACAAGTGGTCCTAATTGGTTTCCCGCAACCGATGTGTTGTCGAATCTCGTATTCGCGGGACAGGGCTCGGAGGTTTGTTTGACCATGGTGGATGGCACGGTGCTTTATCGTGAAGGCCTTTGGCCAACGCTCGATATCGAACAGGCGCGAACGAAGGTGTCTTTGGCAACGGAACGAATCAAGGCGGAGCTAAAAGCCTAAAGCGCAAAACCGTTGCTGTCGGGGTGGTGAACATAAAGAAAGACCGGAGGTGTTCGCACCTCCGGTCTTTCTTGAAAAGCGATCTTCGTGTGATGCGCGTATTACTTTTCGACCTCTACTAAGGTGAGTTCGAAGTTGAGGTTCTTGCCGGCCATTTCCGAGTTCATGTCAAAGGTGGCGATGCCATCGGTGATGTCTTTGACGAACACGGGGAAAGGTTGACCGTCGGGTCCTTGCATGAAGATGCGCTCGCCAACGGGCAGTTTGTCGCCGTCGGGAATTTGGTCGACGGGAATTTTCTGAAGAAGATCCTCGCGATATTCCCCGTAGGCTTCTGCAGCGGGAAGGTGGATGTTCCGGGTTTCGCCTTCGGCCATTTCGTTGACGGCTGCATCGAATCCGGGAATCATTTGTCCCGACATGCAGACGAACTCGATCGGCTCGTCGCGGTCGATAGATGAATCGAACTTCGACCCGTCATCGAGGGTGCCCACGTAGTGAACCTTGACCTTCTTGCCTTCATTGCTCATGAAGAGCTCCTTTCAAAGATGACTATCACTGGTGATTCAGTCTAGCCGATGAGGCAATCATGAGTAACTACAAGATAAAATTGTTGGAAGTCGTCATAAAACGGCAGAGAGCAATACGTGTGCGTTCTTGTTTAGCGGCCGGATAGTTCGTTGACGGCAAGCAGCGTTATTTCGAAGTTGAGTGATTTGCAGATAGCGTCGTGGTTCATGTCGAAAACAGCGTATTCGTCGGTGACCTCTATCACGCGCGCGGGATAGGTCTGCCCGGTAGGGTCTTCCATATTTACCATTTCGCCAACGGGAAGCTTTAACTCGGGAGGAATTTTCGAGCGAGGAATCTGCATAACACGCTCATCGGTGCGTTCTTCGTAGGCTTCATTGGCTCCCACGTGCGCGGTACGTGTTTCGCCGACGGTCATGATGCGCACGGTGTCGACGAAGACCGGCGGCATCCACCCTTCGGTGCAGGGGAAATCAATCGGTTCGCTCTGATCTATGAACGTTGAGCCATCATCGAAAAAGCCCCGATATTTTACGGTAACCATCTTGTCGGTATTGTCTATTGTTGCGGCCATTGCGGGCTCCTTGTGTCGAAATCTGTCTGATATCAAGCGGTTGCGGGGCCGTCGGCAAGCGTTATGCGCTGAGTCACCAAACTGGCCAGGGGTGTTAGGTAGTGTCTTTCGGCGGCCGGTAGACCCTCTGCGGCGCGTGCGAAAAGATCGTCGAGTACTTCGGTTACGGGACACCCGTACACCTGCGCTCTATATCCGCTTTCCATAAGGTTTTCTTTGGCGCTATCAACCTGCTTTTTTCGTATGTCGGCAAACTTTTCGGCATAGTGGCGCAGGTTTTCGTCGTTGTAGAAAATCCCCTTGATAAACGCCGCATAGGCGATGACGTAGGGAAGGGGCATGGCATCGGCAGGGCGTATTTCGATGTAGGTTTTCAGGCGAACATCGTTAAACAGCATTGATACGGCATGTTCGATATCGCTTTGCCCCATTTCGCGCTGAGCATATATTTCTCCGAAGGTGCGTTCGGAATAGCACCACTCCTCCTTCTCGCAGGGCATGAGAATGGCCGGAGTATCCAAGAGGTATGCGGCGTAATCGCGCAGTTCAAAGGTGGGCTCAAGTGAGCCGGGCACCACATTGCAACGGTCGGGGTCGCAGCGTTTCCAAATTTCGGTACGGACCATTTCGTGCGTACGCGGCTTGCCCTCGAAAACCGCGGCGTTATCTGAAACCAGGGAAAGCAGTGGTACCAACACGTTGGCCAGTCTGAATTTAACCAGGCAATCTTCAACGGAAAAGTAATCGATGGATATCTGAGTCGAGGCGGATCCTCGCATCATGGCTGGACCGAAAGGCCCGATAGAGCCCAGGTAAAAATCCATGAATTTATAGCGTCGCTTGGGGATGAGCTCCATGTTTTTAACCTGTGCGGTGGGGTGGTAGCCTACGCAGAGCACTTCCTCGCCGAAGGGCGACACAAGGTCGCTCAGCTTTTCTTCGAAGGCGGCAAAGACTTCCTCGGCCTTGTCAAGGCGGCTGAACGGCCCGGCAGAAAGCTCTATTTGCGCAGCTGGCTCAAGCGTGACCGATTCCCCCTCACGCATGACGCCGAGCAAGTCGCCGGCGGTGTCGTAGGTGGTGATGGGGTAATCGGTGGTAAGCTGACGCAAAATCCATTGCGCTCCGTGGTTTTCGCTGTAGGTCACAGGAGTACGGTCGGCCGAGTGAACTAAGGTGTGCTCCAGTTCGATGCCGATGTTGCCGGAAGTGGTTTTAATGCCGCTTTCGAAGTAGGTGATAAGAGCATCGATATTGTGCTGTCGTGCCGGTTGTTCTTCGTTTGCTTCAGAGGTCGAGGGATCGTCTGTTTTGTCGTTGGCTGTGTTATTCATGTAATGAACTCCCCTGGGATGGGTACAATGAACAACATAATAGCGCATTTGTGTACAATGGATTTTCGGAAGAAATGCTTGTTGACATTTTGCAACCAAGCGGTTGTCGGAAAACGTTCGTATGCGCAGCGCAGCGGGCACGGGACGATAAGGCGACTATGGATTTTCGTATTACCAAAAGAACAGCGTTGTTGCTGTTGATCGATATCGTAGCGACGTATGCCGCCTATTGGCTGGCGGCGTATTTGACCGATGTCTACGGTGAGGTTTTTTACAACAATGAAATATATTTCATGCTGGGTATCCTGGCGCTGATCAATATCGCTGTGCTTGGCGTGTTTCGTCTCTACAACAATCTGTGGGAATACGCTTCTGTCGATGAGGCTATACAGATCGTTTTGGCGCTCGCGCTCTCCACGCTTATCGGCGCGGTGTTTCTCTGGGTTATCGAGGTACGTTTGCCGATTCGGGTGTATTTTGTCGCCGCATTTTTGCTGGTTTTCTTTATCGGCGGCATTCGTATGGTCTATCGCGTTATGCGGCAGAAAAAACGAGTCCTTTCCGTGGGGCATACCGCGCAGGGTCGTCCTCGCACCCTTATCGTGGGTGCTGGCGAAACCGGTTCGCTCACCATCGATCGCATGGTATCGAAAGACCCCCTTATGCCCGGTATCCCGATTATTGCCACCGATGACGATCCCGCCAAGCGAGGGCTGCGCATCCACGGTGTGAAGGTTGGCGGCACCAGCGAGGATATCTTTGATCTGGTCGATAAATACGATATAGAGCAAATCGTCGTTGCCATTCCTTCGTCGACCCTCGAACAGCGCAAACGCATCTATGGTATCTGCACCAAAACCGAGTGCAAGCTGCGCACCCTACCCAACATTCGCGAACTGCGTATCGACGAACTTGACGATGTGAGCTTGCGTGATGTCGATGTGGCCGATTTGCTTGGGCGCGAGGAGATCGTTCTCAATACGCGCACGGTCAGCGGATACATCGCGGGTAAAACCGTGCTGGTAACGGGGGGTGGCGGATCGATAGGTTCCGAATTGTGTCGACAACTGTGCTGTGTTGCTCCCCGACGCATTGTCATTTTCGATATGTACGAAAACGACGCGTACCTTTTGCGCCAAGATTTGCTTTCCGAATACGACGACATAGACATCGTCATCGAGATCGGCAATGTGTGCGACAAGGCGCGTATCGATGAAGTGTTTGCTTCCTATCGTCCGGCGGCGGTGTTTCACGCGGCGGCGCACAAGCATGTGCCTCTCATGGAAGTGTGTCCCCGCGAAGCGGTGCGCAACAATGTGTTCGGCACCCTCAATGCCGTGCGTGCGGCCGATCGCTACGACACGAAACGCTTTATTTTTATTTCAACCGATAAGGCGGTCAATCCCACGTCGGTCATGGGAGCCACCAAGCGCATGGGTGAAATGGTGATGCAGTATTATGCCCGCACGTCAAAAACTATTTTTTCGGCAGTGCGCTTCGGCAACGTGCTCGGATCAAACGGCAGCGTCATTCCCGTGTTCAAACGCCAGATTGCGCAGGGCGGTCCCATCACGGTGACCGATCCGAATATCGAGCGGTTCTTCATGACCATACCTGAAGCCTCTCGCCTGGTCATTCAAGCAGGCGGTATGGCGCATGGCGGCGAGATATTCATTCTCGATATGGGGGATTCGGTCAAGATCGTCGATCTCGCTAAAAGCTTGATCCAGCTTTCGGGTCTTGTCGTGGATGTCGATATCAACATCGTGTTCACCGGTTTGCGCGAAGGCGAAAAAATGTACGAAGAATTGCTGATGGCCGAGGAGAGTACGCTTGCCACCGATAATTCGTCGATCATGATTTCGACGGGTCAGGAAATCAGCTACGAGGAAGTAGCGGAAAAACTCGACGAGCTCGAGGAGGCTATTTCGAAGACGGATGATGAAGCTATCGCCATCCTCGAGTCTGCTGTCCCCACCTATACGCACACGCTTAATCATGCCTAGTTCAAAGGGGTTGTTATGAGTATCAACGTGGGAGTGGTAGGAGCTGCGGGTTTCGCCGGAATCGAACTGGTTCGTCTTTTGTTGGAACATCCCGAATTCGAGCTGACCGTCATCACCTCCAATGCGGAAGCAGGCATGGCGCTTGACGAAAGCTATCCCGCATTCACCGGTTTGACCGACCTGAGGTTTTCTGCGCACGATAGCGCTCAGCTGTCCACCTGTGATGCCGTTTTCCTGGCGGTGCCCCATACGGCGGCTATGAGCCAGGTTCCCGCATTGCTCGCGGCGGGCATTTCCGTGTTCGACCTTTCCGCTGATTATCGGTTGAAGGATGCGGCGGTCTATGAAAAGTGGTACGGCACACCCCATACCTCTCCCGACCTTTTGGCGCGCGCCGCCTTCGGTTTACCGGAATTGTTTGCCGACGAACTGACGGACGCCCGCGTTTCGCGTGAAGCGGGAAAAGCGGCGCTGGTAGCCTGCGCTGGCTGTTATCCTACCGCAACCTCGCTTGCTGCCTACCCAGCGGTGCATGCCGGTCTTTTGCAGGGGAATGTGGTGGTCGATGCCATTTCCGGTGTTACGGGGGCGGGGAAGTCGTCTAATGCCCGCACTCACTTTTGCGCGGCCGATGAAAACGCGGAAGCTTACGGCGTGGGGAAGCATCGCCACACTCCCGAAATGGAACAGATCCTCGGTTTGCCCGACCGGGTTATTTTTACTCCGCACCTGGCTCCTTTTAAGCGAGGATTGCTTTCGACGGTCTATATCCCCCTTTCCTCTGATGCGGCGCGCGATTACGATGCGGCAGCGTTGGGAAGCCTCTATACTGACTTTTATGCGCAGAGTGCCTTTGTGCGGGTGCTTGCGGCTGGTGTTTTGCCGAAAACCTCTTCTGTCGCGGGTAGCTGTGCGGCACATATCGGGCTATCGCTGCATGAGCCGACGAAGACGCTTATCGCGGTGGCGGCAATCGACAACTTATGCAAAGGTGCTGCCGGTCAGGCGGTGCAGTGTGCGAACATCGTTTATGGTCTCGAAGAGGCGGCAGGTCTTGCCAAGATGGCGTTGCCGGTATAGCGGTATACGGAAACGATCAGGGTGACAGGGGTTTCATGATGAACGAAAACAGTACACAACCTTGCTCGCTTGTCGTCGTCGAGGACGGCGGCGTCACGAGTGCTCGGGGCTTTACTGCAGCAGGGATCCACGCTGGCCTACGCAAAGATCCCACCCGTTTCGATCTTGCTCTTCTTCAGTCCGATGAGCTGTGTGCTTGTGCGGCGACGTTTACGACCAACGTTTTCTGTGCGGCTCCCGTCTTGGTCTCCCGCGAACACCTCGATGAGATCAATGAGGGATTCGCCCGTGCGGTCATCATCAATTCCGGCAACGCAAACGCGGCGACGGGAACCAAAGGATTGACGGCTGCGCGCACCATCTGCGAATATACGGCTGAGGTACTCGGGTGTGCCACCGAGGATGTTTTGGTCGCTTCAACGGGTGTTATTGGCGTGCATGTACCGCTCGATCCCTTCGAGCGCGCTTTGCCTCTTTTGCGGCAGAGCCTGTCTTGTGACGGAGGGCACGATGCGGCACGTGCCATTATGACGACCGATACATTTCCCAAGGAATGCGCTGTCACTTATGTCAGCGAGGATCCTGATTTTAAGGGAATGGAGGTTACGGTGGGCGGTATGGTCAAGGGTTCGGGCATGATTATGCCCGACATGGCAACCATGATCGCCGTCATCACGACCGATGCCCCCTTGGCTCCTCACACGATGCACGAGGCGTTGCGCGGTGCGGTTGGGCGGAGTTTCAATAAGGTGACGGTTGATTCTGATACTTCCACCAACGATACCTGTATCGCCCTGGCAAGCGCTCAAGCGCCCGGGGCTTTAGCCGGCAGGGTGATCGAACCGCTTACCCAGGCCGCCGCCGAGTTCGCTGCCGCACTGGATTTCGTCTGCATCGACCTGGCGCGCAAGATCGCCACCGATGGGGAAGGTGCGACATGCCTGGTCACCGTAACGGTTGCGGGTGCTTTCGACGAGGCTGATGCCGATAGAGCCGCGCGTGCCGTCGCCAATTCCCCGCTGGTGAAAACTGCCATTTTCGGTCATGATGCCAACTGGGGGCGTATTGCTGCCGCTCTGGGAAAATCAGGAGCTCGCTTCGATCAGGGCAGTGTTTCTATCGATATCATGGGGCTTCCCGTGTGCCGTCAAGGTCTTACGGTTGCTTTCGATGAAGAGGAAGCCCTGCGGCGTTTTGAGAAAAAGGAAATTGAGATCGCAGTTGATTTAGGGCAGGGGTCTGCGGCCACTACGATATGGACGTGCGATTTTTCGCATGAATACGTTTCGATCAATGGAGATTATCGATCATGAAGTATGCAAAGGACACGCGAAAAGAACCAGCTTTCAGCGAAACCGCCGGTGTTTTGATGGAGGCTTTGCCGTGGATCAAAAACATCACCGGCAAAACGGTTGTCATCAAATATGGCGGATCGGCCATGGTCGATGAACAGCTGCGTGCTGATGTCATGAGCGATATCGTGCTGCTTAAAATCATCGGGGTGAATCCGGTCATCGTCCACGGTGGCGGTGTCGCTATCACTGCGGCCATGGAAAAATCCGATTTTCCCGTTGAATTCAAAAACGGCCAGCGCGTCACCACGGAAGAGGCCATGGATGTGGTGAAAATGGTGCTGGTGGGGAAGGTGAACCAAGAGCTGGTGGGCGCAATGAACGCCCATGGAAACTTGGGCGTTGGTGTGAACGGAGCCGACGCGGGAACGATTATCGCCGAACCGATCTCTGAAGAATTGGGTCGCGTGGGGCGGGTAACCGAAATCAATGCAACCTATATAAACGACTTGATCAGAGATGATTACGTACCGCTTGTAGCCTCAGTGGGCAAAGAGGACGGAGGCGGATCGCTCAACGTGAATGCCGATTTAGCTGCGGGGGAGATCGCTGCGGCCATCGGTGCGCATAAGATCATCTTTTTGACCGATGTCGATGGGCTTTACGAAAATTTTGAGAAGAAAGATTCTCTCATCTCCAATATGACGCTGTTTGAAACGCAATATATGGTGGAAAACAACTCGGTGTCTTCAGGTATGATTCCCAAGCTCACCGCTTGCGTGAACGCCCTTGAAGCGGGTGTCTTTCGCGCACATATCATCAACGGCACGACGCCGCATGCGTTACTGCTTGAACTTTTGACCTCGACGGGTGTAGGCACGACGATGCATTCGACGGAGGAATCGTGCACTTTCGATGCGCATCCGTTGGGCAACTTCGCTGCCAAGCTGGTTGAAAACCGCAAAGTCGCCGGCGATCAGTTCGTCTATGTGACTGAAGCCGGCCGCCGCAAAGCGAAGATGTAGAAGGAGAATTCATATCATGGGATTTGAAAACGAATCATCTCTTGAGGCCACCTATGTTATGCCCACCTATGCGCGCAAGCCGATTGAACTTGTCAGCGGGCAGGGTATGCGCGTACAGGATGACACGGGTGCCACGTATCTTGATTTCATCGCGGGCGTGGGGGCGGACAGTTTAGGACACTGCCATCCGGCGGTGATGGCAGCTATCGAGGGTCAGGTGCATCGGCTGATCCATGTGAGCAATTACTACTACATCGAAGGTCGCGGCGAACTTGCACAAACGGTTTCCGACCTGCTTAACACCTGTGTTGAAGCTGATATGCGCACGCCGTGGAAAAGTTTCTTTTCCAATTCGGGAGCGGAAGCCAACGAGTGCGCCATCAAGCTCGCTCGCCTGTGGTCGAAGCGCTTCAGCCATGGCGGCTTGAATATCATCACTCTTGAAAGCAGCTTTCATGGGCGTACGTTGGCGACGCTTGCCGCGACGGCGCAGCCAGCGAAACAGGAGTCATTCAAGCCTTTACCACAGGGCTTTTTACACACTCCCCTCAATGATATCGAAGCGCTTGAAGCGCTGTTTGCAGCGCACGAAAACGGCGTGTGCGCGGTAATGCTCGAGGTTATTCAGGGCGAATCAGGCGTACACCCCTGTACTCCTGAATTTTTGCAGGCCGCAGCGCAGTTGGCGCACAAAAACGGTGCGCTTCTTATCTGCGACGAGGTTCAAACAGGCATATATCGCTGCGGAACCCATCCCTTTGCTTTCCAGCATTTCGGGATCACGCCTGATATCGTGGCTATTGCAAAAGGCATTGCTTCGGGCTTTCCCATGGGCATGTGCGCCGCACGCGAAGGGGTGGCCTGTGCCTTCACGCCGGGCGATCACGGATCGACATTCGGCGGTAGTCCTTTGGCCATTGCTGCTGCGCGTGCAACGCTTGCGGCGATCGTGGAAGAAGGGTTGCCTGCCCAGATAAGCGAAACGGGAGTTTACTTCCGCGAAAAGCTTGCCCACATCGAAGGAGTGACCCAGGTGCGCGGGCTTGGCTTGATGTGCGCTTGCGATTTGGCCGAGGGAATCGATGCGGCGCACGTTGTGGCTCAAGGGTTGGAAAACGGCTTTTTGTTGAACTGCACGGGTTCTTCCACACTACGCTTTTTACCTCCACTTGTGTGTGCTCACGCTGAAATTGATGAAATCTTAGCGAAACTTCCTCATCTTTTTTAGAAATCTGGTTCATTCGGCCGTGAACATGCGTTACTATGTTCTGCATATTGCCAGCTGTTTTCGTCGAGTATTCGTATAGAATAGCTAAAGTTTCCGTCATTATCGGATACGATCAACAAAAGGTAACAATCAGGAAGTCGCATGAGAAAAAGGGTACAGAGACACGATATTATTCGCGATATTATTCGCGAAAACAATATTCGCACTCAACGTGAACTTGCCGACAAGCTTCAGGCTGCCGGTCATGACTGCACGCAGGCTACCATTTCTCGCGATATCACCGACATGGGTCTCGTTAAATCACGCGACGGCTATTACGAGCTTCCTGAAGACATGCGTCTGCAGCGGATGGTTGCCGAACTGGTTGAGGAAATTTACCTTGCGGGCAATATGGTTGTCGTGAAAACCTTTTCCGGTGGTGCTCCCGGCGTTGCGGGCGCTATCGATAAGGCCGGTCTGCTCGGTTCGCTCGGAACGGTTGCGGGCGATAACACCATCATGATCGCAGCAAAAACACCTGAGGACGCTATGAGTATCGAAGCGGCCCTCAATGCTCTCCGACGACGATAGTCGTCTCATTTCTGCGGGGCTCTACGCCCCCCACCCTCATTCCCGTACTACCCCTTTAGAGGAATTCCGCCTCTTCGCTGTTTCCGAATCTTTTCGGGGACAACGGAACAGCTAACCGGAAGCCGTATGCCTTGCGTCCAAGGGTGACCTTTGTCTCAACGGCGGTACTGGTTTGCATACGCTTAGGTAAGCTATGCGCAAAAGGGGCTCTTCATCATATAAAACACGCCGAAAGGAAACGATAATGGATAAAGAAAAAGTAGTGCTTGCCTATTCGGGGGGTCTTGATACCTCATGTTGCATCAAGTGGATGCAGCAGAAATACAATCTCGATGTCATAGCGGTTGTCGGCGATGTGGGGCAAGAGCACGACGGTCTTGAAGCCGTTCGTCAAAAAGCTTTGAAGACCGGCGCTCTTGACTGCGTGGTTGTCGATATGCGCACGACGTTTGCCGATGAGTATCTCGGGCGTGCCCTTGCGGCAAATGCGATGTACGAAAACAAATATCCGCTCGTTTCGGCGCTTTCCCGTCCGCTTATCTCGAAGCATCTCGTTGATGCCGCGCACAAGTACGGCGCGAAGTACATCGCCCACGGCTGTACGGGTAAGGGAAACGACCAGGTGCGTTTCGAGTCGAGTATCCAAATGCTCGATCCCGATTTAGAGATCATCGCCCCCGTGCGCGACTGGGAGCTCAAGACCCGTTCCGAAGAGGTTGATTGGGCCTGTGCGCACGGTATCGAAGTGGCGGCAACGAAGGATTCCCCTTACTCAATCGACGACAATCTGTGGGGACGCGCTATCGAATGCGGCATGCTTGAAGATCCGTGGCTCGAGGCGCCCGAGGATATATACACCATGACGGTTTCGCCGCAAGATGCGCCCGATAAACCCGAATATGTTGAAATCGAGTTTGCCCGCGGTCTTCCGTATGCCCTTAATGGCGCGCAGAAAAGCTTTCTTGGCATCGTGTTGGAAATGAACAAAATAGCTGGACGGAATGGATACGGGCGTATCGATATGATAGAAAACCGTCTTGTGGGAGTGAAAAGCCGCGAATGCTATGAATGTCCTGCGGGGCTAGCGCTTATTAAGGCACATAAGGCGCTTGAGGATATGGTGCTTGAACGTGAAGTGCTTCATTACAAGCTTTCCATCGAGCAGTCTTGGGCCAACGCCGTCTACAAGGGGCAGTGGTTTTCGCCGCTGAAGGAAGCGCTCGATGCGTTTTGTGCTTCAACGCAGCGCTGTGTTGCCGGTACGATTCGCTTGAAGTTCTATAAGGGTACGTGTAGCGTTGTCGGCCGGAGAAGTGCTTATTCCCTCTATGATTACACGTTAGCCACCTATGAGGCCGAAGATCAATTCGATCATAGCGCGGCAAAGGGCTTCATCCAGCTGCAAACCCTTTCCACCAAAGTGTGGGCCATCAATCGTCGTCGTGAGGGCGCCCCGGCAGAATTGTTTGATGCGCAGAAGGCAAAAGGCCCTCTGACTAAAGGGAAATACGAATAGGGGAGAGACATGTCATTGTGGTCTGGTCGGTTTGAGCAGGGCGTAAGCGAGCTTACGCAAAATTTCGGAGCCTCGTTGCCCGTCGATAAAGCGCTTTACAGGCAAGACATCGCCGGTTCGTGTGCTCATGCGCAGATGTTGGCTGCGCAGGGCGTTATCTCCTCCGTCGATGCGGAGAATATCGTCGAAGGGTTGAAAAAAATAGAGAAATCAATCGATGACGGAAGTTTTGTTTTCGACATCAATGATGAGGATATCCATATGGCGGTCGAGTCGGCGCTTATTGCCGATATCGGGGAAGCGGGCGCGCGTCTGCATACCGGTCGTAGCAGAAACGATCAGGTGGCAACCGATACCCGTCTCTATGCCAAACAGCTGTGCGGCGATCTCATGGCGCATAATGTCGCTTTGCGCCGTGAGCTCCTTGCTCAGGCGCACGATCAAAGCGATATCATCATGCCCGGATATACGCATATGCAACACGCGCAACCCGTGCTTTTTTCACATCATATGCTGGCTTACTTCTGGATGCTCACCCGCGATTTTGCCCGCCTGAAACAAGCTCTGCGCGCCGCGGATGTTAACCCGCTGGGTTCGGCCGCCTTGGCGGGCACAACGTATCCGCTCGATCGCGCTATGACCACCGCGGCGCTCGGATTTGCCTCGGCATCGCTGAATTCGCTCGATGCGGTTTCCGATCGCGACTTTTTGCTCGATTTGGAATACGCTTGCAGTGTTGCGATGATGCATCTTTCTCGGCTGTGCGAGGAATTGATTCTCTGGTCTAGCGCCGAATTCGGCTTCATCACGCTTTCCGACGAGTTCTCTACGGGTTCATCGATTATGCCGCAAAAGAAAAACCCTGATTTTGCAGAACTCATTCGCGGTAAGACCGGCCGTGTTGTGGGGGATTTGGTAGCCTTGCTCATTACTATGAAAGGGCTGCCTTTGGCCTACAATAAAGATATGCAGGAAGATAAGGAAGGGGTTATCGATGCCGCAAGCACCCTGGGGGCCTGTATGGAATGCATGCAGGGCATGATTGCCACTATGAGCGTTAACTCCGATGCCATGATGGCGCAGGCGCAAAACGGCTTTCTTGCTGCGACGGATGTAGCTGACTACCTGGCTAAGCGCGGCGTGCCCTTCCGTGAGGCTCATGCGGTGGTGGGGCACCTTGTCCTGCTCTGCGAAAAGCGGGCTTGCGATTTAAGCGATTTGACGCTGGCGGATTTCAAAGCTGCCAACCCCCTTTTCGAAGCCGACATCACCTGCGAGCTGGATTTGGAAAGTATCGTGGCCGCCCGTACCACCTCGGGCGGTAGCGCCCCTGTCGCCGTGAACGATCAGATGCAGCAAGCAACGGCGGTACTGGAAAAGGATGCTGCCCAACTTGAACTTGAAGAGCTTGCCGTGTAACGGACACACACCACCTGTCCGCCTTATTTCCCGCTATCTTTCCGGAAGAACAACGCGCAGTCCTGTTACCGTTTTCCAACGAACTTGTGTACTTTCGGCTCGCTTCGTTACGCAATGCTAAAATGAGCAAAGTTTTCGGGAGGTATTACATGGCATCACGTGCATCAAAAAACAGAACAGGTAAAAAAACGAAGCAGCCCTTTATCGGGGTCCTCGTATTTTTCGCCATTGTTATAGGAATCACGGTATCGGGCGGCGTCGCTGCGTATGCCCTCGGTTCGTCGTGGCTGCAGGATTTGCCTGACTATGAAGATTCGGCAGCATTCAATACGGCCGAAAAGACCAGGGTCTATGCAGGAGACCAGACGACAATGCTGGCAGAGTTTTACTTGGAGAATCGCGATCCGGTTACCGCTGACGGAATCAGCCCCTACGTGCTTAAGGGCACGGTGGCAACCGAAGACGAACGCTTCTACAATCATGGCGGTATCGACATGATGGGCATCGCCCGTGCGGTCGTAGCTAATTTGACCGGTTCTTCCGAAGGCGCCTCCACTATCACCCAGCAGTTTGTGCGCAACACGGTGCTTTCAGATGAAATGACCGACATCACCTTTAAGCGCAAGGTGCGCGAAATGTATATCGCCATCAAGCTTGAAGAAAAATATACCAAAGATGAAATTTTACTTATGTACCTCAACACCATCAATTATGGTTCTGGTGCGTATGGTATCCAGGCGGCATCGCAGCAGTATTTTTCAAAAAATGCAATCGACCTTACGATCGATGAAGCGGCAACGCTTGTCGGTATTCCCCAATCGCCTAATGCGCTCAACCCAATCGACAACCCCCAAGCGTGTCTTGAGCGTCGCAATGTCGTGCTCAATCGAATGCTCAGTAATGGATGCATCACGCAAGAGGAGTATGCCGCTGCGATGGCTCAAGACATCGTGCTCAATGTCAAACCCGAAGATAAGGGAGAAGGTATTTACCTGTATCCCTACTTCACCAGCTACGTGCGACAGGTTCTTCTGGAAAAATATTCCGACGCCGAAGTGTTTAAGGGCGGTTTGACTGTGTACACCACCATCGATCCCGCCACGCAGGATGCTGCCGAGCGCGCAGCAGCCAATAAAAGAGCTGATATCGATGATGATTTGGAAGTTGCCTTGACGGCGGTCGATCCTGAGACCGGCTACATCAAGGCACTTGTTGGCGGCAGCGATTACTATGCCAGTAAATTCAACCTTGCAACTCAGGGATTGCGCCAGCCGGGGTCGTCGTTTAAAACGTTTACCTTGGCTTCTGCCATAGAAAACGGCATCTCTCCCAATACTTCCCTTGATTGCTCCTCTCCTGTCAAGATTGGAAATTGGGAAGTGGAAAACTACAATGGCGGGCAGTATGGCACTCGCTCCCTGGCAAGCGCGTTTGCCGTTTCCTCCAATACCGGTTTCGCTCGGCTTGTCACCTATCTTGGTCCTGAAAAAGTGGTTGATATCGCTCACCGTATGGGTATCGAAAGCGATTTGAATGCCGTTCCCTCCATCACGCTGGGAAGTGAAGCGGTAACCGTGAGGGAAATGGCAGGTGCATATGCTACCGTTGCCAATGGTGGTACGCAGCGCGATGCCGTAGCGATTGAGAAGATCATCGATCGCAAAGGGAGCGTAATCGAACAGGCTGATACGACGGGCACCCCCGCGATTACCCCCGAGGTTGCCTGTGCGACACGAAAGGTCATGGAAGGCGTGGTCTCGGGCGGTACCGGTACGGAAGCGCGTCTGGCCAACGGGCAGCCCGTTGCCGGCAAAACCGGCACGTCTGAGAATTGGCGCGATAGCTGGTTTTGCGGTGTGACGCCCCAAATGTCTGTTGCCATCTGGGTAGGCGCCGTGCAAGAACGTCAAATGCCTGAAAGTGTGACAGCTACCAGCGTGTTCAGCGACTTCATGAATCAAGTGCTCGATGGGCAACCGGTGAAACAGTTCCCCTCGGCGAAAGATCCTGCCTACAAGACCGGTATCTCCGATGCGGCACTACACGTTGGTTCCGCCGCGGGTTCGGGGTCTTCGAGTTCGACCGATGAGGGCGGATCCGAAAGCGCCCCTTCGGCGCCCGAGGCAAAACCCGAAGAGCCGGTTAAGCCCGCTACTCCTGAAGCAAAACCGGAAACGCCTATAACTCCTACTCCTCCTCCCGATCCCGGCACGGGTGGTGGGACTGGCGGTGGTACCGGCGGAGACACCGGTGGTGGGACTGGCGGCGGCACGGGTGGTGGTACCGGTGGTGACACCGGCGGCGGCACGGGCGGTTCAACCCCGGTCTCGCTTATGATGACATCTTCTTCTTACGGTATAGCCCGCTTTCAAGGGTATGTGAGTTAATAATGCAACGAAAGGCGACTATGATGAAATCGAAATTCCGTATATTGAGCGTGATAGGCATGGTGGCACTGCTGCTGACTGCCTTGGCTGGTTGTTCGGCATCGAATACGGCAGCAAATGAAGAGCAAGCAGCGAACCGTCAGTATATGGCACAGGTCAATCAGTCCATGGATGATCTAAAAAATCGCCTTCAGACATTCAACGAAGCGGTTTCTCGGGGCGATTCCGTCACGATGAAAACTCAAGCCGACAATGCGTTTAAGGCTATTGGGCAGCTGGAGTCCCTTACGCCACCCGATGCGCTCAAAGATATTCATGGCCAGTATGTTGACGGCTGCAAGGCTCTTGAAAGTGCTTTGAATTCTTATATTGATATCTTTACCGAGGTTAACAGTGCCACCGAAGCGGCTCCTTTCGATTATTCGACGTACGATTCTCGTATCGAGCAAATCCATCAGAAATATGACGATGCCATTAAAAAGCTTGAAAGTGCCGATAAGGCGGCAACCGATTTAGGTTAGACGCTCGCATGAATACGGCAGGATAAAAAGATCCGCATTCCCTCTCAATGAAGGAGTGCGGATCTTTTATGTGCGAGAGGGCAGTTGGTCATGAAGCGGGGGTAACCGGGGGACTAGGGGGTGGGTCGGGCGGTGGCGGCGGCGGAGGAGGTGGAGGTGGAGGGTCGGGTGCGGGTTCTGGTCCTTTGGACACGACGAGATGCACCGTGTTTCCTTCGGTGCTCTGGCTTATCACTACGCCAGCGGCGACGGTCGAACTGTATACTTCCACGTAGTCGGCTGCATATCCGGCAAGCGCAGCAGTTGCCGATGCAATATCCATTCCGACAACGCTTGGAGCCGCCGGCGGCGTTTGAGGTTGTTGTTCCTGAGGTGCTTGCGGTTTCGGTTTCGACTCCGTTTTCGGTTGCGTTTTGTTGAAGGGATTGTTGTAGGGGGGAGCAGCTGCGCTGGGAAAGTCTTCGAGGGTGGTTCCTTCAAGCGCCGCACTCATGAAATCGCGCCAAACGTTGGTGCAGTCGAGCCATTGAGGGGTTTCGCGTTCGATGCGTGCGCCTATCCATACCGCAGTGGAAAGTTGGGGAGTATAGCCGCACAGCCAATGGTCGCGCCAGTTTTCCGAGGTGCCGGTTTTTCCAGCCGCAACCTGCCCACTGGGAAGTTGGGCACCTGCCGCCGTACCGCCACTCCCGAACACGGTCTTCAGCACCTGGGTTGCAGCATAGCTTACTTCAGGGGTGAGCGCTTGCGCCGGTTCGTCGATATGCTCGGCAAGCACCGATCCGTCAGATGCGATGATTTTGGTGATGGCGATGGATTTGCGCTGCACGCCGTTTGCGGCAAGCGTTGCATAGGCGTCGGCCATTTCAAGGGTGTTTACCCCTTGCGACCCTAAGGTGATTGAATCGACAGCTTCCAAATTGGACACAATACCCATGCGATGCGCCACCTCGACTACTGCGGCAGGAGTCACCGTTTGTATAAGTCGCGCAAATCCGGTGTTTGAAGAAATCGCGGTTGCGGACTGAATGGAGCGCGTTCCATAGCTTGCTCCGCCATAGTTTTCCACGCGCCATTCGCCAATTTTCAAAGGTGAAGAGCAGTCGATATTCGTTTGCGGGCTGATCCCTTGTTCGATGGCGGAGACAAGGGTGAACGTTTTGAAGGATGATCCCGCTTGACGACTTGCCTGAGTTGCAAGATTGAACTGGTCGGCCGCGTAATCTTTACCGCCGACCATGGCAAGGATATAGCCGGTTTTCGGATCGATCGAGGTGAGGGATACGTCCAGGTCGTCATCCATGCGTTCGTATTGCGCTTCGCACGCCGCAGCGGCTTTATCTTGAAGGGCCGGATCGAGCGTGGTATATACGGTCAAACCTCCCTTAAACACCGTGATGTCGCCGTATTCATCGAGGAGAAGTTGGCGCACGTAGCTGGTGAAATAGGGGTAGGCGCAAATGCCGTCGGCCGCGCCGGCGGGCGCCGGATTGAGGGTAAGGGGCTCGGCAATGGTGGCATCGTAGGTTGCTTGATCGATGTGCCCCGTGTTCAACATGCGATTGAGCACGATATTACGGCGCGCCAAGCAGGCTTCGGGATTCGCCTTCGGATTGAGATAGGTCGGTGATTGCGGAATGCCCGCAAGGGTTGCCGCTTCGTTGAGCGTTACCTCTGAAGCTGTTTTTGAATAATAGTTTTGGGCAGCGGCTTCGATTCCGTAGCAGCCATCGCCGTAGTTGATCATGTTGAGATACCGATTGAGAATCTCGTCTTTGGAATACCGGTCTTCCATTTCGATCGCAAGCTGTGCTTCGCGAATCTTGCGCTTGAAACTCAGTTCGGTCGCTTCGTCTACCAGCACGGTGTTGCGCACCAGCTGTTGGGTGATGGTGGACGCACCTTCGATTGCGCCGCCCTGCAGATTGCGAACCAGGGCACGAGCGATACCCAAAGGATCGACACCGTTGTGCTCATAGAAGCGTGCATCTTCGGTTGCGATGGTGGCTTCGATGATCAAGGGGCTGATGGCCGAAAGGGTGACCGGATCGCGGTTTTCTAAAAAGAACTCCGCAAGCAAGGTTGTGCCGTCGTTGGCGTATACGCGGGTTTTCTCGGCATAGGAAAACACGGAAGGGTTGGTTATGTCTGGCAGATCTTCAAGCCATGAGTCCATCAGGGAGAGCCCCCCACGGACAAGACCGACTGCCATTACACACAACGCCGCAAGCACAATGCATGCGCCCCACGCCCCGGCATGTGAATGAACTTCTCGCTGTTTGCGCCGTCTCTTCATAAAAACACTATACCGAAAAAAAAGCAAATAAGGTCTCAAAAGCTTAGGACTTTTCTGCAGATTGTTCTTTTACCTGTGCGGCACGTCCAGAAAGAGCCACGAAGATGGTAAGCTTCAAGGCCTCAAGCAAACGCATATCTATGCAATCAGTCGCATAGGAATATCTTATAGGAAGACAGGTTCGTCAGATGGTTCGAGAAAAACCCGAGCTTTTGGCTCCGGCGGGAAATATGACCTGCTTGCATGCGGCCGTGCGTGCTGGTGCCGATGCAGTGTATTTAGGCGCGGAACGTTTCAATGCGCGACGCAGTGCGGATAATTTTACGCTGGCCAATCTTGCGCAGGCGTGTGATTTTGCGCACTTGCGCGGAGTTCGCGTGTATTTGACGGTCAACACGACCGTGTTGCCCGATGAAACAACGCCCGTTATGGAGCTGGTTCGTCAGGGATATCGTGCAGGAATCGATGCGTTCATCGTGCAAGACATCGGTGTTGCTGCCGAGATTATCCGGACGTTGCCTGCTGCTCGGGTGCACATTTCAACGCAGATGAACATTCATAATGTGGCAGGACTCCATGCGGTCGCCTCCTTAGGAGCCAAGCGTGTTACGTTGGCGCGCGAGCTTTCCTTGGGTGAAATTGCCCGCTTGGGAGCCGAGGCTGCTGCGCTCGATATGGAAATAGAAGTATTTGCGCACGGTGCGTTGTGTGTATGCTACTCGGGGCAGTGTTTCATGTCTTCGCTTATCGGGGGTCGTTCGGCTAATCGTGGGGTATGCGCTCAGGCATGTCGCCTGCCCTACACGCTCCATAATCGCGCAATCAATAAAAACCTTGAAGCTCCTGGCGAGCATCTTCTTTCCCCCAAGGATCTCTGCGCCATCGAGGTGCTCGACAAATTGGTGGCAGCGGGTGTTGCATCGTTCAAAATCGAGGGGCGCATGAAATCTCCTGAATACGTTTCCACGGTGACTGCGGTGTATCGCGGCGTGCTCGATCGTGTGCTTACTGAAAAGGGGACTGGTAAGGTTACCGAACAGGAAAAGAAAGCGCTTGCCGGCGTGTTTTCGCGAGGGTTCACCACTGCCTATCTTGAGGGTGATCGTGGCAACGACATCATGAGCTATGGTCGTCCCAACAACCGCGGCGTTTTCATCGGTCGGGTTTCTGCGGTGCGTGATGGACTGGTTTCCGTCGCTGCCGAAGAGGAGCTTCATGCGGGCGATGTGCTGGAATTCTGGACGAACAACGGGCACTTTGCCCAAACGATAGGGGCGCATGATTGCGATGCGCACGGCAACGCCCGTATGAGCGTGGCCAAGTATGTTGGCAAGGGCGATCGGGTTTTCCGCGTGCGCAATGCGGTATCTGCTTTTGTCGAAGACGTATTGCAACCGAAAGTTCCCCTTACGGGCAAAGCGATTCTGCATATTGGAGAACCTATCGAATTGACTTTTACCACGGCCGACGGCACGTGGGTTTCTATCGAAGGCGACCCCGTTGAGCCGGCGCGTACGAAAGCGGTCAGCGCTGATGAGGTGCAGGAGCATATCGATCGTTTAGGAAACACGCCGTTTGAGCTGGGTGCGTTTGAAGTTGTTCTCGACGAAGGGGTCGGCATCGGTTTTTCCCAGTTGCATAAACTGCGAACCCGCGCGCTTGAAGAACTCGAACAGGAAATACTCGCTTCCTATAAACAGCGTCAACTTCCGCGCATCACCGAACGAGATAATCGCAACCCGCGCCCTCAGCACGGATGCGTTGTGGCTGCATGGGCGAGCAATCCTGCCTGCGCACGCGCGGCAAAGCGTGCGGGAGCCGAGCTTATCTATGTACCTGCGCTCAACTACAAGCGAGGAGAAGCAGTTGTGGCCGGACAGGTTTCGGGCACGGTTGAGCAGGCGGGGTATCCCAAACAGGCCATTACGGCAATGCCGGTGATCGATCACGATCCTATGGGTAAATCGCGCGAGGAAATCGTTGGATTTGATGCGTGGGAGCAAGTGAAAGCCGATAAACCGGTTTTTGTTGAAAGCTACGGTCAGCTTCGCCGAGCATGCGACGCTGGTGCGGTGCCTGAAGTGGGTTCGCATCTGCCGGTAACCAATCGCCTGGCTTTGCAGACGGTCTGCGATGCGGGAGCTCAACGTGTGTGGCTTTCCCCCGAACTTTCTTTGGCTCAAATCGAAGAACTTGGTCAGGGTACGCCGGTTTCCCTGGGGATAACCATCATAGGGGCTGCAGAATTGATGGTATGCGAGCACTGCTTGCTTATGAGCCAGGGCGCGTGCGATGAAAAGTGTGAAAAATGTGCGCGTCGCAAAAGCCCGCACTATTATAAGGATCGCAAAGACTACGAAATGCCGATTATCACCGATTGCTGCGGCCGTAGCCATCTTTATAATGCCGTGTCGCTCGACCTTGCGCATCTGGCCCCCGAGCTTATCCGTGCAGGCGTGTCGGCTTTCATGGTGGATACGACTCTTCTCAACGTTGCTGAAACCACGGCGGCTGTGTCGCGCGCGGTTCGTGCTCGCGATATTGCGCTGAAGACCGGCGATACGGTAGCGAAAATCGAAGGGGCTACCACCGGTCACATTTTCCGTGGTGTCCAATAACGATCCGGATCGATCATGCTGTTTTGAAAAAGGGTAGCCAGGGAAATACTCTGTGTTAGAATTTCTCGCTAGGACTTAAAGACAAAGGAACTCATACGATGTTATCAGCTGAAGAACAATTTCATATCTTACAATCTGGTGCGGCGCAGATTGTACCCGAAGCCGCTTTGCTGGAAAAACTCAAGAGCGGTCGCTGTCTCAATATCAAGCTGGGCGTCGATCCCACTGCGCCCGATATCCATCTTGGACATGCGGTACCGTTGCGCAAGTTGCGCGCTTTCCAAGACCTTGGTCACCGGGTTACCTTGATCATCGGTGATGGCACGGCTCTTATCGGGGATCCTTCGGGGCGAAACACCACGCGCCCTCAGTTGACATCCGAGCAGATTGCTGGCAATGCCCAGACCTATGTTGACCAGGCATTCAAGATTCTTGACTCAGAAAAAACTACCCTTACCTACAATTCCGAATGGCTGCTTAGTTTGGATATGGCAAGTTTGCTTAAACTTATGAGCAACTTCACGGTCGCCCGTATTCTCGAGCGCGATGATTTTCATAATCGCTACACGAGCAACCAATCCATCAGCTTGCATGAATTTCTTTATCCGGTCATGCAGGCCTACGATTCGGTTGTTATCGAAGCTGATGTCGAACTGGGCGGCACCGACCAGCTGTTCAACCTGCTTGCTGGACGCGAACTGATGGAAAAGATGGAAAAAGAGCCTCAAGTATGCTTTACTCTGCCGCTGCTCGAAGGCACCGATGGCGTGCAGAAGATGTCGAAAAGCTACGGCAATTACATCGGCCTTACCGATGAGCCCGCCGATATGTTTGGCAAAATCATGTCTATTCCCGACGCTTTGATGGTGAAATACTATCGCTTGGCCTCCACGCTCTCCGTGGATGAGGTCGATGCGATTGAGGTTGGTTTAGCTGACGGGCGTCTCCACCCCAATCGGGTGAAGCGTGATTTGGCGCGCAACATCGTTGCGGCCTATCACGACGAAGAAGCGGCCGAGTATGCGGAAGCCGAATTCGATCGCGTCTTTAAACAGCACGATATGCCTACCGATATTCCAGAATTTAAAGTCGAAATGATCCCCAATGATGAAGGGAAAATCTATTTGGCGAAACTGCTGGCAGATGCAGGTCTGGCCTCTTCGGCCGCCGAAGCTCGGCGCCTTATCGACGGTGGCGGTGTGAAAATCAACAACGAACCCGTTGCCGCCAAGTGCTACAACGTAAAACCTGACTGTTTGGCGAAAGCAACCCTTCAGGTGGGAAAACGTAAGTTTGTCAAGCTGGTGTAGGGTCGAGCTGCGTGCAAGATTTATGGTGGGTATCGCAAAGCGTCGATTCTTGTGGATCGGCGCTTTGTTTTATCCTGGTGTCCGCTCTGAAAGGTAAAGGCCGTGCGCGTGCGTTGGTCTTTTGGTTGTCCTATTTCTTTGGTGCTTAAAGTTTTTTGAAATTTCTTGCAAGGATTTGCTTGGCTGAATCGTGTTATAGGTATAGGCCAAAGAATAAAGGAGTTACTCATGAAAAAGAAAACGGCAGCAATCGCTTTAACGGGACTTTTGAGCGTCATGGCGCTTCCGGCTATCGCTTTTGCGACGGGTGCGGTTGGTCAGGACGTTCCTGCTCCTGCGGCACAAACGGAATCGATAGAGCAAGCAGTTTTTGAGCCGGTTCAGGCTCCCGCTGCAAATTCGGAGGTTGAGACCCCTGTTGCTTCGGGTTTTGTGGATGCCGACGGTGACGGCACCTGCGACAACGTCGGACAGGGCAATGGTGTCGGATTTGTAGATGCCGACGGCGATGGTACCTGTGATAACGCCGGACAAGGCAAAGGTCAGGGAAATGGTGCTGGATTTGTTGATGCCGATAACGACGGGGTCTGCGACAATGCGGGACAAGGTTCTGGTCAAGGTGGCGGAGCGGGCTACGTGGATGCCGACGGTGACGGTACCTGCGACAACTATGGTCAAGGTGGCGGTTGGGGCAATGGCCACCAGGGTCAGGGCAACGGCGGCGGTTTCGTGGATGCCGATAATAACGGTACTTGCGACAACGCCGGTCAGGGCACGGGCGGCGGGCATCGCGGCCAGGGTAACGGTTGCGGGCGTCGCTAGTTTGCGGCTCAAGCAAGGAGCGTAACCATTCGTTGAAGGAAGTTATTCGTGCGAGATGCCCAGGATATAGAGCGAGCAATTGACACCCATGGAAGCACGGTGTGGAGGGTGTGCTCGCTCTCGATTTCTTCTTCTGCAGATGCGCAGGATGCTTTTCAGGAAGTTTTTCTCAAATATGCCCTCAACGAAGCGACCTACCGTGACGATGAGCACCGTAAAGCGTGGCTCATTCGTGTGGCAATCAACACCTGTAAAGACATGCTGCGCGCAGCGCATCGCAAAAATGTTTCACTCGATGAAAGCTTGGAAAACGGCAGAGATTCCTTCGTGTCGCATCAGGAATCTCTGGGCTTTGCCGCGCGGGAAGTTCTCGACGCAATGGACAATCTGGGCGATCCTCCGAAAACGCCCGTTTACTTGGCACTTTATGAAGGCTATACCGCACCCGAAATTGCCGCGATGCTTGATGCTCCGGTGAACACCGTGTATTCGTGGATAGCGCGCGGAAAACAGCAATTGAAGGAGGCGTTGGCATGAGGGATATCGAAAAGCGGGTAAAGCTTGCCTTTGATGCGGTTGAGATGCCAACACACCTCAAGGCGGCAACCCTTGCTTCGATTGAGGCTCACCGGGTAAAAGCCCCTGCTCCGAGTTGTTCGACTGAAGAAGAGGTCGAGAGCTTTTCTGAAGATCCTCTTCAGCGGACGCCTTTCGTGGAATCTTCGGGTGTTTCCTGTTCGAAGTCTCAGCAGCGCCTTTCTCGCAAAAAGAAGTCTTTTTCTGTTGTCGGGCAGAGGGTCGGCCTTGCGGTGGCTGCCTGTTTCTGTCTGCTGGCGATAGGGTTTGGCGGATATAGGATCTATACTACCGAAACGGCCTACATCGATATCGATGTGAACCCTTCCATTGGGCTCGGTGTCAACTGTTTCGATACCATTGTGAGCGCACGCGCGTATAACGACGATGGTCGGGAGGTGCTCGATCGGGTGTCTCTTACGGGAAAAAGCTACGAAGAGGCCTTGCAGTCGGTGCTGCAAAGTGAAGAGGCAAGCGGTTACCTAGGTGAAGATTCCTTTGTTGCGGTCAATATAGCTAGCAGCAATCAGGATCAGGCTACGCAGCTTGAAGACTTTTCTACCGGGTGCATCGAGCGGAGTGCAACAAAGAACTATTCCTGCTCACAAATGACGCAAGAAGAACACCTTGATGCTCAAAGTCATAACATGGGAATGGGTAAGTATCGCGCGTACCTTATATTGCACGATCTCGATTCCTCTATCACTTCCGATGATTGTTCTCAAATGACCATGCGCGAACTGCGGGATATGATTGCTTCGTTGGGTGGTGACGCTCAGCAGCTTGGTCAGGGTCAAAATGGTGGCGCCGGTAATAAACCTGGCGCTGGTCAAGGTCAAGGTCAAGGTGGCGGCCAGGGTGATGGAGCCGCACAAGGCTCGGGTCAAAAAAACGGCCAAGGGAAAGGCCCAGGGGAAGGTGCTGGTCAGGGTGTCCACGGTAACGGGCAGGGCGGCAATAAAGGTCAGTAGTGTCGGATAGGGGTCGTTTACGCTTTCATGACCGAGCGTATCGCATTCGAGAATCCCGGGTGTGTCTATTGAATTGTCCACAAGTTGCCAGTTCAGGAAGGTGCCATCCCTCCTTATCAACAAATTTCAGGCAAATTCCTTATTTTATCTTGTACTTACCCTCGGGTATCTGTATCATGTATAACCCGCGCTTGTGAAGCAGGGAGCAGATTTCAAGGCTCTCGATACTGAGCAGAGCGGTGCAAAGCCTTCCGATAGATCACTGCAAAATTAATTTTTGAAACTTTT
>JAVWCK010000007.1:0-37433 GCA_036649035.1 Raoultibacter sp. | reverse complement strand
CACTGAATATTTAAGGTAATCCTGCCAACTCTGATCATACTTTCCTAAATCATGAAAAAGCCCAGCGATATAACCCCACTCACTTGAATCAAATTCTGCGGCAAATTTTGCAGATTGCTCCGCTACACTCTCAAGATGATCCCTAAGAAGCTGAACGCGTTCTGTTGCGCAATCGATATGAGCAAAATACTCAACCGAGTCTCCACTTGTTGGGTTTACGTGTTTAGGATGTTTCTCCATAACACTCACTCCGTTCGCATCCTCGCGCTCTGAATAATTTCTAGTGCAGCTTATCACGAGAAGATCTCTAATGATGTCCCAGAAAATACTCACGTATTCTTAAGTTATTATATGCTTTAGCTAAAAAGTTACCGCGAAACGCTCAGTGCTAGACCAGTAATGGCAATGATCACCAAAACAAACGTTAATAATTCCATCCATGTGACCACTGAAGTTTTCTTTCATTAATATTATTATGAAATAAAGTATCTCATAAAAATAAGGAGCTGACAAGCTAAAGTTAAGCGTTGCCAGCCCAATTCTTTCCACATTAAATATGATTATGTTTCAATCCACGTTTCCGCACAAGAAACGACCCGATAATTTTATGGAGCCAGTGACAGGATTTGAACCTGCAACCCGCAGTTTACAAAACTGCTGCGCTACCGTTGCGCCACACTGGCTTAAAAGCACGCGATTCATTATGCCATAGAGCCCTCAGTTCGCAAAGGGTTATGGAGAGAAGTTCAAGGTGGACAATCAATTCTGGGACGCTCTTGGGCGCCGAAAGCAACCTATTTTCTCTCTTACAATTCCAACTCAGAACCCAGCACTCCGGTATTGTCGAAGGCGGGAATAAAGCTTTCTTCAGCTGCGCCGCCCTCTTGCCAATAGTAATCCTGCACACCGATCTCGTCGGCAAAATCAAGCAGCGCTTCATAATCGGTATCGGGCACACGTGTCGCAAGCTCAGGATATTCGGGCAGTGCGCCCACCGGTGTGTACTGATTCATCAAACTCATCCGAATCGCATCACCATAGCGCTTATGCAGGAGCGCCACAATCGCCTTCGAATCGTCCACGCATCCCGGCAGCATCAGGTGCCGCACGATAACGCCGCGCAGCAACCGAGGCGGCTCATCATCATCTACGGCTGCCTCTTCGAACGCGCACAACCCCACCTGTGCCACCATCGCATCAAGTGCCGCAATAGCAACTTCAGGGTAATCGGGTGCGTGGGAATACCGCGACGCAAGAAGGGGGTCTGCATACTTGAAATCAGTCAGGTAGATGTCGACAACACCCGCAAGCAAGGCGATGGTTTCGGCGCTTTCATAACCCGAAGTGTTGTACACCACCGGCAACGCAAGTCCCGCGCTGCGAGCCAATGATAGGGATTCGATTATCTGGGGAACGTAGTGGGTAGGAGTGACCAGATTGATATTGCGCGCCCCCAAAGCGGCGAGCTCAAGGTATATCTGAGCCAGGCGGGCAACCGTAACCTCCACACCCGCATCCCCTGCCGCAATGGCGCGATTCTGGCAATAGACGCACTGCAGAGGGCAATAGCTGAAAAACACCGTAGCGCTACCCGCACATCCGCTAATGCAGGGCTCTTCCCAAAAATGAAGCGCCGCGCGCGCCACGCGCACCGTGCCATCCGCGCCACACACGCCCACCTCGCCCCCCGTGCGGTTGACACCGCACGCGCGCGGGCACAGCCGACACTGCGCCAAAACCTCACGCGCATCGCCGCATGCCTTCGCACCATCAACGTCATCCCCGCCCGCGCCCCGGCACGCACGTTCGTGCGTGGGCGCGCTGTGCGCGCGCTCAATCTGCATCCCCCTCGTGACCACCTTAATCGCTCCCCCGCACTCTAGTTGGCCGAATACCCACTAAATCCACCGGGGAATTCATCGTCGCGGATGTGGTCGTGGCCGCAATCGCAGTCATCGTCATCGCAATCACAACCGCCCTCTTGCCCATAGGTGGCTTCAGCGCGCGTCCAGTCAAGACCGTGCTTGGCGCATTCGGCTTCGTCGGCATAGACCAAACTCAAAGCAGCCGGACTCATTTCGGCTCCACCTATAACGGCCAGCAGATCAAGCAGATGCATAGCGGCTTCCGCCTGGGGCAAGATCAAATCGATATCATCGGCCGCAGAAAGCGCCGCAACCAGTTCTCCCATCAATATATGCAGGGTGTACCCGCTCGCAAACGTGCGCTCAACCACCGCTTTATGCAAAGCGGCGACGCGAGGCGTAAGAGCGCCTGTGGTCAAAGCCGCTGCAAAGGCATCCCCCGCATCGCTTCCGCTTTCACGACATAAAGCATCGGCCTCCATCAAGGAAAGCACCTGCGCGGTGCTCTGCAACGAAAGCACCGCCTTCGTCGTTTGACCCGCCCCCGCGCCACCACGATAAACCACCGTAGAGGCCAGCGCATCCAGTAAAGGAGCCACCGCATCGAAATCATCACGCTGACCGCCGGCAAAAATAGTCAGATTGTCGCGCTGCGCAAACGTGTTCGGCACCACGATATCATGCACAAAGATCGGCGCATCCACGGCGTGCCTGTCGTTGACAAGCGCAACCGCGGAAAGCTCCTTGGAAAAAGATGGGCTCGTCGATCCCAGGTCAACAAGATAGACATCCTTCTTGCTCTTCTGAATCAACCCTCCCGTTTCAAAATAAACATCTTCGGTAGCGGTTTGAGATTCGCAGAACGTTAAAATCACATCGGCCGACGCCATATCCGGTGCCGCCAAAAACCCTGCCTCGATCAGGCTGCCCGTCAAGGCCTCGCCCACCGCCACATCCCCCACAAATACAAATGACTTGCCCATAGGTAATCTCCACGCTCCTCTTGGCGCCACGACGCCAGCTGCCTCGATTTTAAAACGCTATTCTTTTCCTTTGACCCTCTTGGCAATTCGGTCAGCAACAGAAAGTTCCTCACGACGATCGTTGCCCCAAAATACCAAAGCGATCATGCCCGGCCCCACATGGCTGCCAATGACCGGACCGATATTGCTTTCCAAAAACAAGGTGCTCTCATCGATTTTCGCAATCATGTCTTTTAGCCGTTCAGCATCCTTAGGGCAATCGGCGTGACCGATAACAACGCACTGACCTGGTGAAGTCGGCGCTACGTGCTTGCCGTAATAGTCGGCTAGCGCTTTGATGCCCTTTTTGCGCCCGCGAGCAACCCCGACCAAGGAAAGCTTTCCTTCCAAATCGATGGTAAGCATCGGCTTCACATCAAGTTTTGCGCCCGCATAGGCAATGGATGAAGGAATACGCCCACCACGGCGCAGCGCCTCCAAATCCTCCACCATAAATTCGGCACCGATAAAATTGCGAGCCTCATCAGCCCAGGCCACCAGCTCTTTAGCCGTCATGCCTTTATCGCGCTGACGAATAGCCTCATACACCAGCAGCGCTTCGGCAATAGAAGCCATCTTGGTATCGACCAGGTATAGCTCGGCTTCAGGATACTCAGCCTTCACCTGATCACTCACCATCACCGCCACATCGAAGCTACCGGAAAGCGCACTTGAAAAGCTCATGAACACCGTCGGGATGCCCGAAGCCGCAGCACGCCCGAACACCTCTTGCAGCACGGGCACGGAAAGCTGCGCGGTGGAAGGTTCTTCCCCTTCCCGCATAGCCTGAAAAAAGTCATGAGCCGACATGCTGCGATACAGATCATCAAGGTGTTCACCATCGCCCATGATGAAAGGAAACTCGATAAGTTCAACACCCTCGCGATCGACCACTTCGAAAGGCAGATCACAACACGAATCTATGATGAGGTTACATTGTGGTTGCATGAAATAAAATCACTCCCAAGGTTGCATGGTTTGTCTATTACTTAATTCCCGTGAGGTCCAAAGCGACACATAAGACCCTAAGCGAGCCCGAAAGCCTACCTTTATTGCGTACAGACCAGCGTCTGCGGCGAAACCGTCAACTTGCCCTTCAGCGGCTGATTGCATTCGTAGGCGATACCGATAGCAGGACCTACATGCATGCCGATAACAGGACTGACCGGCAACACGCGCACGGCATATCCCAGATACGGTTCGATCACGTCGCGTGCCCACTCAATCGCAGGTTTCATATCGCCGATATAGTGCACAACGATACGCTTGAGACCATAGGCTTCAATATCAGCAATAAGATCAGCCAGTATCTTTTCCAGAGCCTTTTTACGCGTGTGCACTTTAGCCGAAGTGGTCGCACAGCCATCGATAACCGTCAGCACCGGTGCCACATGGATCATATTGCCCAAAAGCGCCGCAGCCCCGCCGATACGACCACCTCGCTGCAAAAACGTCAGGGTCTCGGGAGTGAACAAAAAGCGCGACGATCGGATAGCATCGAGCGCAGCCTGCGTGCACTGCTCCAGGTTTTTACCCGCAGCGACCGCCTCTATGGCGTCAAGCACTGCGGGGGCTTCGTCGAAGCCGCATGAAGCGGAATCGACGAGAGCATACTTGAAATCGGCGTGGCGTGCCTGCACAGAACGGGCCGCACGCATTGCGCCCTCATAGGTACCCGAAAGCCCCGAGGAGATAAAGATACCGAGCATTTCATCGCCCACCTGGGCGCACGCTTCGAATGACTTTACGAGCGTGGCTTGAGAAGGCTGGCTTGAAGTGGGAAGGTTGTCGACCATATCGTATATATCGGCGTAGAAAGCATCGATATCCATCGTTGCGTCGGCATATTCGACACCGTCGCGGTTGATAAACAGCGTAATGACTTCAACCCCCGTTCCTTCCAACATATCATCGGGGATCGAAGTAACCGAATCGGTGATGATCTTTATCATTGCTTCCCTTCCTTCTTCTTCCCTACGCAGCCCGAACTCCGCTGCGGATAACTCGGTATTACTTACCTTATTGGATACCGCGTAACTGTGCAACCAGGTCACGACGGCGCTCGAAAAGACCATATTCCAAACCGACTGGATACGTGTGGGGATTGAGCATGCGCTTTTGCGAGGTATCGAGCGTGGCAAGATTGACCCTTGCACGCCCTTGAGCCGCCTTGGCATCGCGCTGCTCATCCTCAAGCACAACGCGTCCCGCACGAGCCAGCGGATGCAACAGTGTTTCAAAGCGCTTACCGGTAAGCTGCTTGCGACGCAGGCTATCGGAAGGATCAATGATGGTTTCATATTCGCACAGCGAAGCGTTCACATCGAAGACCATATCGCCCGCGATGCGTCCGTCGTCAGAATAATAACGACGCACATCAAGCACACCGGGCGTCGTCAATTTATTGGACTGCTCGGAAATCTTCAGGCAATCGCGCCACACGTCTGATTTGGCAGCTTTGGTTGCGGAAAGCTTGTAGACACCGCCCAAGGTGGGCTGATCGTAGGCTGTGGCAAGTTTGGTACCCACGCCCCACGAAGCCACTTGAGCCCCTTGATCGCGAATGGACTGAATGGTGTATTCATCTAAGTCGTTGGAAAGCACGATACCGGTGTCGGTTAAGCCCACCTCATCGAGACGGCTTCGCGCCATACGCGCAAGCCATGCCAAATCGCCCGAGTCGATACGGATACCTGCAAGATGCGCGCCCTTCTGCTTCATTTCCAGACCGACCGTAATAGCGTTTTCAAGGCCGCGATGAACATCGTAGGTATCTATCAACAACACGCAATTATTGGGCATAACGCGGGCATACGCACGAAATGCCTCAAGCTCGCTTTCAAACGCCATGACCCAAGAATGCGCATGAGTTCCCGAAAGGGGAAGATCGAACATCTTGCCCGCCAACACATTCGATGTCGAAGCGCATCCACCCACGATGGCGGCACGGGATGCCCACAGACCACCCCCCGCCCCCTGGGCACGACGAAGACCGAACTCGGCCACAGGTGTTTGAGCAGCCAAGCAAACGCGGGCAGCTTTCGTGGCGATAAGGGTTTCGAAATTGATGCAGTTGAGCAATGAGGTTTCGAGCATCTGGCAATCCATGATCGGCCCGCACACCCGCACCAGCGGTTCGTTGGGAAAAACGACGCTGCCCTCAAGCACCGCATCGATATCGACATTCAGCTTGAAGTCAGACAGGTAATCGAGAAATTCTTTCTTGAAAAGAGGGCCACCCGCAGGAGCTTGCAGACTTGCAAGGTATTCGATGCCATCGGGAGAAAAATTAAAACCTTCGACGATTTCGGCTAGCTGAGCGGTGCCGCACGCAATCGAAAAACCGCCCTTAAAAGGGTTTTCACGGAAATACATGTGAAAACACGCTTGTTCATCGATCTTGCCGACTTCCCAATATCCCTGTGCCATCGTCAGCTGATAGAGATCGGTTAAAAGCGCATATTCATACTCAGGCTTCACTTTCCGTTCCTCCCGTCTTGCGACTACGCCGTCTCGCTTTGCGATGAGCATCGGAGGGCGAAGAAACAGTGGGCGAATCGGTGCGGGTAGGTGCACCTTCACGCTTGGCACCCTCCCCGTTTGCCTCGTTGCGCGGGCGCCTCCTTGTCGCGCCGTTACGTAAGCCCGACGAGTTTTGGCCGGGACGCACCCCTGACTTAGGTGCACCGCCCCCAACCGCCGCTTCCCCGTTCTGCGTAGAGCGGGTTTGACCGGAACCGGAACCGGAACGCGACCGCGGAGTTCGCTGCTTGCGCGGCTCTCCTGATTTTTGCTGGTTCCCCTTGGCATTACGAGGGGATTTCACAGCCCCTTCGCTGGTTTTCTCCCCTTTAACAGCGCCTTCAATTTCCCCGCGCGACGAGGGAGCATCGCCGCTCTTGCCTCCGCGACGACGACGCGGTTTACGTCCATCATGCACGGGCTGACCACTCTTGCCCTTGCCCTGGTCTTCCCCCTCCGCCTTGCGCGAACCGCGCGGACGAGACGCATGCGCTGCCCCTTCTGCCAATTTATCGGTGCCGGTAAAGTTCGGTGTGGAAAAGATCATCGCCGCGCTATCGCCGATCAAGCCCGTGTCGGCCGTGCAGCGCTCGAACGCTTCTTCACCCACCGCACTCGGACGGTTCACGCCCGGTTCGGGAGGATCCATTTCCTCAAGCGGCACCTTGACGATTTTCGCATCTTCCATCTTGAGTGACACGATTTCACGCGGCACATTGAGGTTGATCACCTTGGCCACACCTTCGGGGGTTTCGATTTTTGCCCCCACCTTGGGCGCGCGTCCCTTAAACTCTTTATAAGCATCGAATTCATAGCGCAAACAGCACATCAGGCGCCCGCAGACCCCTGAAATCTTCTGGGGATTAAGCGAAAGATCCTGCTCTTTGGCCATACGGATGGAAACGGGGCAGAATTCGCCACCCAAACGCTTACAACATAACTCTTGACCGCAGTGACCCAGACCGCCCACGATACGCGCTTCATCACGCACGCCGATCTGACGCATATCGACACGCACATGAAACTGAGCCGCCAGCTTACGAACCAATTCGCGGAAGTCAACGCGTTCTTCAGCGGAAAAGTAGAAGATAGCCTTATCGCCATCGAAAAGATACTCCACCATCACCGGATGCATGTCGCTACCCGATTCGGCAACGAGTTCCCGAAACAGCGGTAGTGCCGCACGCGCTTTTTCATCAAGCTGGGCAGCTTTGGCGCTATCTTCGTCGCTGGCCAAACGCACTACCGGCTTTAAAGCGGATTTCAATTTTTTAACGTCCGCTTCGTCAACTTCCATAATGTCGTCGGTCGCATGACCGTACTCTATCCCTCGTTCGGTCTTCACCACAACGGCATCGCCCTTGCAAATTTCTAAGCCATTCGGGTCGAACCAGAGGGTCCTCGGATTATAGTGCAACCCTATCGGCGCTATCCGTACCATATAAAACCTCTCTTATCTCAAATAGCATCACGTCTATGCAGGTCTCAGGAGATACATTATACGTGATGGCCGTATGCGCGCACTCGACAGCCGCCAAAGCACGCGCTGTACGGGGGGTATCGGTCGCGGCAGCGGCATCTTGAATCTGATTGATGACATCGATATTGATTACCAGTTCGGGTGTGCCCGCGCACACCATCATCACATCGCGCAACCACGAACGGATAATGGCACCCAGCTGGTTGAGCGATTCGACGCTTTTAGCGCTCAGTGCCCGCTTGTTGCGTGCTTCGATCCGACGCAAGGCCGATTTCGCAAGAAAATCAGCCGATGCGGCAAGCTCTTCTTCCTGGGCGGCGCGCACCGTGTCAAGCGGTGCTTTCGCACCCAGCAACAACTCGCTTGCATATCCCAGCACATCTTGATCATCCGCGACGGAAAGTACCGACAAAACCTCTAAAATGCGGCTGCGAAAGACCATCCGCTCTTTTGATTTTACAAATTCGATGGCACGGGTAACCGAACCGTCACACGCCTGGATGGCGATTTTCGCCTGAGAAAGCGTAGCTCCCGTATTCTGAGCCAAAATACCCGCTGCTTCGCTAGCGGGAATATGGCGAAAGGGCACCACCTGACAACGTGAAACGATGGTCGGCAAAACACTTTCGCGCGTGCGCCCCAACAAGATCAGCACTACATCAGCCGGAGGCTCTTCAAGCGTCTTCAAAAAAGCGTTTGCCGCCTGAACACCCAAAAGATCAACGCGGTCGATCAGGTACACCTTTTTATGGGCGCGAATCGGTGCCAACGATGTTTCTGAAACGATTTCGCGCACCTGCTCTACCAGATATCCATTGGCACCCGCTGGTGCGAAATAATGCACATCGGGATGCTTACGACGAATAACGCGCTGACAATCATCGCAGATGCCGCATCCGTGCTCCCGGCAGACAACGGTCTGAGCAAGCGCATAGGCGGCGGCGGTTTTGTTGGAACCGGAAGGACCGGTGAACAAATAAGCATGAGACACTTTATCGCTTGCGACTATTGCGCGCAAAAATTCCCGTACCTGCGATTGCCCGAAGATATTGTCGAACACATCGGCCATAGGTGATCTACACCCCCGCTTGAATACTGGCCTTTGAAACTTCAGGCTTCTTCGCGTCGAGCTCAGCAAAAAAATCAGAGGCAAAAACCGAATCTGCAACGTCCCAATCGAAGATATCGGCAAGTTCGATGAAGACGGCGCGCGCGGTCTGTGATTTTTTTTCGGCAGACACAACCACGCGAATGCGCTCTGGGCTCTCTTCGGCCATTTTCAAGAATCCCGCATTGACCTTTGCATGGAAATCAGCACCGACCGCTTCCATACGGTCAGCTCCGCTGTGGTGGGTGGCGCGCAGCAACCCCGCTTCAGCGCTTGCCCCCGTGGTAAGCAAGATAGTGCGACATGGGTGAACCCCTTGGCAGGCCATGCAATTCGCTTGACGCACAAACGATTCGGGCAAACCGCGCCCATACACCTGATAAGCCATCGTCGAATCGTAAAAACGATCGCACAAAATCACCGCGCCCCGCGACAGGGCGGGCTTGATCACTTCGCTTACGATCTGAGCACGAGCCGCTTCCATGATGAACAACTCGGTTTCATCGCAGAGCGCGGCGTTTTCCACATCGAGCACGATGTGGCGCAGGCTTTCGCCAATGGCGGTACCGCCTGGTTCGCGCAGGCACAACACTTCGTGACCCTGATTGCGCAGCACCTGTGCGAGAAAGTTGATATGCGTGGTTTTGCCGGCACCTTCGCCGCCCTCAAACGTTATGAATATACCCGGCCCGATGCCGTGTTGATTGTCGCAATCCACGATAGATGATATTCCTTTTCCATACCCGCCCTAAAGCGAATAGATGTCTTTTCCCCATGTATCGACACCCACAAATACGGGGAAATCGACCACTTCGATACGGCGTAGAGCTTCTGTTCCTAGTTCATCATACGCTAAGGTCTGCGAACTTTCTATGCACTTCGCAAGAAACGCAGCGGCACCGCCCACAGCCACAAAATAGACGCATCGATGACGTTTGCACGCTTCGATCACCTCAGGCGAGCGCATTCCTTTGCCAACCGTGGCAACGACGCCCGCAGCATGCAAAGCCGGGGTGGCAAAATCCATGCGCGAAGCGGTGGTGGGTCCGATGGCGCCGAAGGGACGACCCGCCGCCTGAGGGGTGGGACCTGCATAGAAGATAGTATGCCCCGCCAAACCGTAGGGCAGCATGCCGGTGGCGGACAATTCTTCAAGCAAGCGCAGGTGACCCGCATCGCGCAACGTGAAGAGCGGCCCGGAAAGCAAGCAGGAATCGCCGGCGCTCAGCGAAGCGAGCTCTTCGCGGTCAAAGGGTAGCAGCAATGATTTATGCGAGTTCAACGCTCACCCTCCTCATAGCCGAGCACCCCATGTTGATAGCCAAGGGCAAGGCGGCGATATGGCACGGAGCGGTGTTCACCTTCACGCCAAGCGCCGTCGTGGTGCCACCCAACGCACCCGGACCGATACCGGTCGCATTGACCGCCTCAAGCAGCTGAGCTTCCAGCTGCGTCGTGCGCTCATCGGCGGCCGGAGCATCAAGGGTGCGCAGCAGGGCGTGCTTCGCCAAACTACCCACCTTGTCGAAAGTGGCACCGATGCCGACCCCTATCACCAAGGGAGGACAGGCATTGGCAGCTTTTTGCCGCACGCACGCGATCACCTCATCGAAGATTGCTTGTCGCCCGGCACCGGGTGTGAGCATGACCACCCGACTGGCGTTATCGGATCCGCCGCCTTTAAGCATAAGGTGCAATCGTGCCACCCCGGGTGCATCGACAGGATGCACTTCACAAAAAGCAGGGGTGTTGTCACCCGTATTCGTGCGATCGAAAAACGCATCGCGCACCACCGAGCGGCGCAGGCGCGCTTCCTCATAGGCCGCTGCCACCGCCGCATCGACACCGGAAAACACATCGCCGCCAACGGTCACATCGGATCCGATTTCCAAACACACCCACACCGTACCGGTATCCTGGCACAGAGGCACCCGATCGAGGGTCGCTGTGTGTGCGTTTTCGACAAGCTGGCGTAAAACTTCCTGCGCGCGGGGATTTTCCTCAATCGCACGCGCAGCAATAATTCCCGCCACGATATCGGCAGGCAGATCGCATGCCAAAGCGGGGATGGCCTCGTAAACCGCGTGCGCGACCTCTTGGGATGTAAGATGCTTTTTCATAAAATCATTGTAGAGTACCCAGCCTCATTCGTGGCGAACCGCACGTTTTCCCTATGGAAACACCCCGAGTCCGCCACGATGCTTCCTAGGCAGTCGGCAGATTCTCAAGCCCTTTTGCCACGCTTGCGGCTGAAAGCTGCAGGGCAGCCAACTCTTCGGCAGTCAGATCGAATTCGACGATTTCTTCCACGCCGCTTCGTCCGAGACGAGTCGGAATATTCATATATATATCGTTGATACCGTATTCGCCATCGATGAACGAACAGACGCTGAGCACCTTATGCGAATCGGTCAGAATAGCTTCGCACATTTCAGCGATGGAAGCACCGGGGGCATAGTACGCCGAACCGGTTTTGAGGTGTGCTACCACTTCAGCGCCTCCCTTGACGCAGCGCTGCACCACCTCGGCGATTTCGTCAGCGGTGAGTAGCTCGGTAATCGGCGTGCCCTTGACCGTGGTGTAGCGCGGCCAGCAAACCATGCCTTCACCATGAGCACCCAACGCCCAGGCACACACCTCGTCGGGGTCGCACCCGAGCTTTTCGCATACGGCAAACGAAAGACGTGCCGAATCGAGCACGCCCCCCATACCGATCAGACGATTGGTGGGAAGTCCTGATTTTTGATACGCAAGATAGGTCATGACATCAAGCGGATTGGTGACGCAGATAAAAATGGCATCCGGCGAGGCGGTCACAGCCGATTCGATAACCGAAGACATGATGCCCGAATTGACACCGAGAAGATCTTCACGCGTCATTCCTGGTTTACGGGCGATACCCGCCGTGATAACCACGATGTCGGAGCCGGCGGTAGCCGCATAATCGTTGGTACCCGTGACAGAAACCGTGAACTTCTCAACGGAACGCATGTGCATCATATCGAGCGCTTTGCCCTGAGGCAACCCCTCGGCCACATCGACCAACACCACATCGGCCAGGTTCTTGCTGGCGATAATATGTGCTGCGGTAGCTCCGACGTTTCCTGCTCCGACAATCGTTACTTTAGACATCTTGATTCCCTTCCTTGCTCTTCGCTGATGTTTTTGCGGGCGCTTTTTTTGCGGGGGTCTTCTTTGAGGGAGCCTTCGCTTTGCTGCGCGTTGGTTTTTTCGCAGGAGCTTTTGCCCCCGTCGCTTTACCTTTAAGCTTTTCTTCCTTTTTAGCCTGAGCTTCCGCTTTGGCAGGACAATCGAAATTAGGACACAACTTCCAAGGTCCTCGTGCCGTGGTCACTATCACCATCGGCGCGCCGCACGATTCGCACACGTCTTCGGTAGCGGTCAGCTGGCCGTATTGCGGCAGAGGATATCCCACGCCGCACTCGTCGTAATTTTCGCAACGAATAAAGCGCTTGAGGGTGCGCGGATTTTTCTGCGCGATCAACTTCGCGGAAAGCCCTTTTTCTTTACAGACCGAACACTGCCCCACTTCAACATTGGGCTCATAATTGGTGGCGCAGTGCGGATCGATGCACAGCGTGCGCGGCTTGGCGCGAAAAGCCGTCACCTTGATTTGCGGCATACCGCAGGTGGGACACGGCTCTGAAAGAGCTTCTACTTTGCCCTTAGGCAGCGGATAGGTCACATCGCAATCGGGCCAACCGGCGCAGCCGATAAACATGGAACGCGTTTTTTGGGAAGCGCGCAATTGGAGATCCTTACCGCATTTCGGACATGGTCCGACATAGGCATCGGCGGCCACCGCATCGGCAAGGGCGGCAGAAACCTCTTCGGAATGCGGGATAAGGCTTTCAAGCTGGCTGGCCAACAGATTGCGGCTGTGATCGACCACGGCAACCTTAGACGTAGCCCCTGTTGAAATATTATCCATCTCGCTTTCGAGTTCGGCGGTCATGTTCGGACTGGTGACATGCGGAGCAAATTTGTCGAGCGCATCGCACACCGCCATACCCAACGCCGAAGGTTCGATCGGGTCGTTTTGCACGTACTTCACCGCATACAAACGCTCGATGATAGCGTGTCGTGTGGATTTCGTACCCAGACCGAGCTTTTCCATTTCCTGGATCAACTTGCCCTGAGAATAGCGCGACGTAGGTTCGGTTTGCTTTTGAGTCAGCGTCGCACCATCGAAACGCACCTGATCGCCCTGAGAAAGCGCGGGTAACAATTCGTCGCGCTTAAGGCCGTAGGGGTAGATGCCCCGGAAACCCGGCACCTGCAAGATGTCCCCTTTGGCAACGAAGGTTTCGGCTCCAACCGCAAGGCTCACCTTCGTGCCTTCGATAACCGCCTCAGTGGAAAGCGTTGCCAAGAAGCGACGCGCCACCAGGTTATAAAGCTTGTATTCGGCAGCGGGCAGATCATCGGGCGTCGCCGCGCTTGTCGGATAGATGGGAGGATGATCCGTGGTTTCCTTTTTACCACGCGTCGCCACCAAAGGACCGCTTTTAAGCAGTGCCTGGCAAAACGGCGCATAGGCCGGATTACCGGCAACTTTTTTCACGGTATCGGCCAAATCGAGCGAAGCGGGGTACACCGTATTATCCACGCGGGGATAACTGATATAGCCATCCATATACAAGCTTTCCGCCAGACGCATAGTGCGCCCCGGCGAAATACCTTCGGAAGCCGCAGCGGCCATCAAAGAAGTGGTGTTAAACGGCACGGGAGGTGCCACTTTGCGCATCTTCTTCTCGATAGATGCCACCGTTGCGCTTTTTTCAGCTTCCACATGGGCCATAGCGGCAGCTGCCAGCGCTTCGGATTTGAAGCGCGCGGTTACATGAGGAGCCTCGAATTCCGCAACCTCATCGGCCTCGTAGGCAAACGCCCCCTTGATAACCCAGTAATCTTCGGGAATGAACGCCAACCGCTCGCGTTCGCGCGCCACGATAAGCGCGAGGGTGGGCGTTTGCACGCGACCGGCAGAACGCACGTTGCCATAACCCGCAAACTTCACCAGCGTCAGATAACGCGTGAGCACCGCACCCCAGATAAGGTCGATATCCTGGCGCGACGCGCCGGCGGAAGCCAAATCAACATCGAGCTCCACCAAATGGGTGAACGCATGGGTGATCTCTTCTTGCGTGATAGCCGAATAACGGGCACGCGCGATAGGTGCCGTCGTATTGACCTCTTTGATGCACGAAAGCGCATCGGATCCGATCAGCTCGCCTTCACGGTCGAAGTCTGTTGCAATCACGATAGAATCGGCTTTTTTCGCCAGGTTCTTCAAGCTGCGAATGAGCTCTTTTTCCTTGGGAAGCTTTTCGATGGGCGCATACACCAGATACGGCAGCGCTTCCATCTTCCAGGCACCCAGCTCGACTCCGTCAACCGTGAATGGTTTCTTTTTCTTGAACGGAGGCTTGTTGAGGGTATCGGGAATCGAAGCTTCAAGCACTTCACCTTCCAGCGTCACGCCCTGCCAGCCCTGTTTTTTATCATAGAGCAACACGGGAGCAAAATCGGGTTCGAGGATATGACCCCGCAGACCGATCGTTACCCATTCTTCCCCTTCCCGCTCAAAGCGGTATACCGGGGTCGAATAGACCTTATCCGTTTTCGGCGTGCCCAGTAGGTCGGCAATTTTTTCCGCAGCGATATTTTTTTCCGTCACAATCAGTTTCACACGATGCCCCTTTCCTATTGATTTAACGTGCGAGGGGATAAACAGCTACAAAGCATATACGAAAACGAGCCGCTTGTCGCGAAATCTTTATTCGAATCTCATATTTTGCGCTTTTGGTAAAGGTTAATCTTGTCTGCAAGCTCTAAAGATTCCGCGCGCATTTAATGGAGGGGCTGTTTTTCCGCTAATCTTATAAGCAGGGAAGCCGCCGAATCCCCGAACAACAGCAGAACACCTACACGAGCGATTCACTTCCACCTATGACGAATCAATACAGCGCCGGCGGCAACCTCGTTTTCATCAACCCCCGTAAGGAGGCAGGTTATGAAGAAGAAAACGATTGCGATTTCAGCGGGACTCATCGCCGTGGTCGCATTGGCTATCACCGGCGGGGCACTCGCCTTTTCTGCCGCAAACCCTGCGGCGGATGGTATTACCGAAAAACTCAAAGCAACCGCAGCCAATACCGTTATTGAATCCGGCAACATCAAAGACAAAGTGACAACCGTACTCAACGAAAATCGAAGCACTATCGCCGCAACAACGGGGCTAAGCGAAGCGCAAGTCGATACCGCCGTAGCCAACCTGGCTCTCGACGAGTGGGAAGCAACCCCGTTACCCCACGACGCCGTTGTTGTCGCAACGCAGAGCACTGACTTTCTCGGCACAAGCAGCACAATCACCACCTATGAAGACCCCAGCTACGTTACCGTCGATGCCTTTGGTCAAAGCATCACGCTGCACGTGCCCGAAAGCGCCCGGGAATATCTAGGATATATGACTCTCGTACCTTAAAGGCGCTCCTTTTCCGCACCTCCTCTCCCCCTCTGCACGCAAAACGCCCCTCCGTCGTATCGGAGGGGCGTTTGATTGCGCGAAACGCCTTGCCTCTTTTGCGTCTCTTAATTGTTGCGTGCTCTTTTCAACTTACGTTGATAGGCGCGCACCAGCTGAGAAAGCGCGAAACAGACGATAAAGTACATCAGCGCCATAATACCGAAAATGGTGAAAATCTGCTCCGTCGAATTGTAGTTGTTCATCAAAATCATGCCACGACCCATCAATTCCTGCAATGCCATAGCACCCCACAAAAAACTGGTATCTTTGATGGTGGTCACGAATTGGGAAAGAAGAGCTGGAATCATGTTGCGCAAGGCCTGCGGCAAAATGATGAGTATATAGGTTTGCACCACGGACATACCCTGGCTTTTGGCCGCTTCGTATTGCCCGTGTGGCACGCTTGCCAGGCCGCCGCGCACGATTTCGGCAACGCTCGCACTGGTGAACAGCGTAAACGCCAGCACCGCCGCACCGATGGGGGGCAGTTGCGCCACGAAAAACGTGAACATGATCCACAGCAGCAGCGGAGTGTTCTTGAATATCTCGATGTACACCGTCGCCACACCGCGCAGCACCTTCTTATCGCTCGTACGCATGATCGAGATGATGGTACCGAACACGATGGAACACACGATGGAGATGGCGGAGATGAACAGCGTCATCCCTAAGCCCTGCAAAAGAAAGCGGAAGTTTATCCACGTAAAGAGTTCAGCCATGACTACATCGCCCCCTTCCCGTTGTCGTTTTCAGGCACGTCTTTCGAGCCATTCTCGAGCGCATCGGCCGCCTCTTCGGTTTCCGTCGGCAAGCATTCATCTTTAAGAATGCTCATACCCGGAGCGTTTTTGGCACGCGAGGGCGCATGACCTTGATGCTTCGCCCCCGTACGACCTGCTTTTGTCCTTCGGCGGCGCTCTTCGATTTCCTCATCGATAAGCTGTTGGTTTTCCTTGCCGATTTCATCGGCAATCGCTGCCGCACGAATACCGGTAATCGGGTATCCCTCATCTGAAGCATCGGGATTTTCGGGATCCACCAACGTGTGGAGCGGATGACGCGGTGAAGGCGCTGCCGGTGCCGGAGCGATGTTCACCGTATCCTGCATAGTCTGGATACCGGCAGCGAGCGAATCGGCTGCTGCGCGCCCGGTGATATCGTGGGTTCCCGGAGTTGCTTCCGTTACATCAACGCGCAGGTTTTCGGAAAGATCGCCGGTGGCGATATGCTTATTGGATCGCGTGCGCGTTTCCAGATAAAGCGCCAGGCGCGAAAGCGGGAAGCATATGATGAAGTACAGCACGATGGCCACCACATAGACCGGACCGTAATAGCTGGTCGATCCCGCAAACGAATTCGAGAAATACATCAGTTCACCACCGGCGATCAGCGCCAACACCGAGGTGTTTTTGATGAGATTAGCCGCCTGCACGGCCAAAGGCGGCATGATGATGCGCACGGCCTGGGGCAAGATAATGCTGAACATCGATTGCCAATAGCTGAAGCCCTGGCTTTTCGCCGCTTCAAACTGACCGTGATGAATCGATCCGATACCGCTGCGCACCACTTCGGAAATATAGCCGCCATGATAGATACCGATGGCAAACACACCGATGAAAAATGAGGTGATATTGATACCCACCAGGGGGAATATCGCATAAAACACAAACACCTGAAGCAGCAGCGGAATGTTTTGCACCACTTCGACATACACGCGCGTGATACCGCGCAAAAGAGCCGAACGCGAAACGGAAAGCACGCCGAAGATAACACCTAAAACAAGCGCGATGATAAGAGCGAGAACCGAAATCGCAACCGTGACGCCAAACGCCCAGAGCATATCGGGCCACCGCGCAAAAAGAGCCTCCCACTTAAAGGGGGCAAATACCTCAAACATTAGCCAACCCCCATTTCTCTTTGAGAGCGGCAAGGCTGCCATCTTCCATCATATCGGTAAGTGCGGCATCTATCTGTGCCGCCAGTTCGGTATTCGTCTTCTTGGAGGCCACGCCGTATTCTTGCGGAGCGAATTCGGTATCGAGCAGCTTAGTGGAATCATCCAAGTACCCTTTGAGGATAGAACGGTCGACCGAAAACGCATCGACGCGACCGGTGACCAGCGCGATTTTTATTTCCGGATACGTGGCGTATTCCGAAAAGTTCATCTTGATGCCTATCTCGTCGCCCGCCTTCATCAACTTGTCGCGCGTCGTCGCCGAAAGAGCCACGCCGATTGTTTTTCCGTTGAGATCATCGAGCGTATCGATGCCCGAGCTCTTCTTCACGAGCACGCCGATGTGGTCGGTATAGTAGGGCTGCGAGAAGTTGTAGCTTTTCTTACGCGCTTCGGTGATGGTGAAGGTTGCAAGCGCCGCATCGAGGGTATTGTTGTCGAGCATAGCGCCACGAGTGGTGACATTCACGCCCGTGACCTGCAAACTGTCGGGGCTCCCTTTGATTCGCTGCGCCAAGCCATGGGCGATATCGACCTCGAAGCCCTCGATGATGCCCGTGGCAGGGTTTTGGAACCCGAAACCGGGCACGTCTATCTTGGTGCCCACACGCAGCACGTCGGCGGATGCGCAGCCGGTAAGACCGCCGCCCAATGCCGCCGAACCCAGCGCAATCGCTGAAAGGCGGGTAAATTGTCTTCTACTGAGCATGCCTCCCCCCTACAGAATCTTAGAGAGGAAGTTCTGGATGCGCTCGTTGTGCGCTTCGTCGAAAATATAGCTCGGTGTACCCTGGTCGATCACAAGACCGTTTTCCATGAAAACCACCTTGTCGGCTGCCTCACGCGCCAGGCCCATTTCATGCGTGACCATGACGATGGTCATATTGGTTTCTGCAAGCGATTTGATAACGTCGAGCACTTCTTGCACCATTTCAGGGTCAAGCGCGCTTGTCGGCTCGTCAAGCAACATGATTTTGGGGTGCATATTGAGAGCGCGAGCGATGGCGACGCGCTGCTGCTGCCCACCGGAAAGCTGATCGGGATACTTGTCGAGTTTGTCGGACAAGCCGACGCGATCAAGATAGGCACGCCCGGTATCTTCGGCTTCCTGCCTATCTACTTTAAGCACCTTAACCGGAGCGAGCGTTACGTTTTCGAGCACGGTTTTGTGCGGATAGAGGTTGTAACTTTGAAATACCATCGCCACATCGCGAGCGATGGCGCGTGCATTGACCTTTTTATCGGCCAAATTCATGTCATCGACGATAACCTCGCCGGAATCAGGCACCTCAAGACCGTTGATGCAACGAATCAGTACGCTTTTCCCCGAACCAGACGGCCCGATGATAACGACTTTTTCGCCTTCGGCAACTTCAAGCGAGACGCCTTTCAAGGCTTCCACCTTGCCGAAGTTTTTAACTATGTTTCTTACAAAAATCATATATTCCCCGATTCTCTCGTGTTTTTCTTTAAAAGAGAGCAATGATGGCAGGCGCAAAACGCCGGGAAAGATGGGGTTATCTTACCACGCGAATCCTTCGATTCCCCGAACGTTTCCGCGTATGGAAAGGGCAAACGAAAGCTGCCTATCACAGCCTCCCTATCTACCCTCGACATATGTTACCCTCTGCAGTTTTCCTCTGCAGCCTAGCTGGCTACCGATTCAGGCGTTTGCGGCACACTGCCAACTTCGAGAGCTTCTTCGCGCTGTTCGCGCTCAAGCACGCGCTGCATAGCCGCGATGGCGCATTCGATTTGACCGTCATCAGGTTCGTTGGTGGTCAGATATTGCATTTGCATACCCGGCCACAGCACCATTTTCACCAGAGGGTTTTCAGGGTGACTACCCGCCCACCGCACGGTGATTTCGTAGGAAATACCGGCAATAAGCGGCATGAGTGCGATACGCACCACTATGACCAGCAGCAGCTTCAATGCGCCATCGGGCACGCCCCATGCAGCGATAAGGGCGTTGAGCGGCGTGATCGTATAGATAAAGATAGCGATAACCATCACCATGATCAAAAACGCCGTACCGCAGCGCACGTGCAAACGAGGGAAGCTGCGCGCGTTTTCCGGCGTCAGCGGTAAGCCGTGCTCATAGCAGTGAATCGTTTTATGTTCGGCACCGTGATACCCGAACATGCGCTTGATATCCTTCATGCGGCCGATGAGCCAGATATAAAACACGAAGACCAACACGCGCAAAAGACCGTCGACGATATTCCATAGCACCGTATTGCCATCGTATTCGCCCACGATGAGATTGGTGAGCAGCGCGGGGGCGATGATAAATAATACCACGCCCAACACCAGGCCTAAAACCATCGAAAAAGCCATTTCCTTTTTCCCGAATTCAACTTCTTTGTCCATGAAGGATTCTTTCGAGGCATCGGGTTGCTTTTCTACCTGTTCGCCCCCCTCAACCGCAAGAGTACGCTGCGCGCCCAAAGCGTCTATCATGGTATCGGGTGCACCGAAATCATCCTTCCAAGAAAATGAAGTATCTTCGGTGGGCTCAGACGAGCGCGCCGCTTTTTCAACGCCCCCTTGCCCGGGCTCTTCTTCCTCGTCGGCAAACGCATGGAGCGCCGCTATCTCAAGCGCTTTGTAGCCCAAAAGAAGCGATTCCACCAATGCACGGCATCCGCGAATAAGCGGCCAATACATCCAGCCATTCTTCTTCCGCCCCGAAGGCAGGTCGTGTTCTTCGAGGTAGATAGCATCTGAGGGCTCACGAACCGCAACGGCCCAATTGTATTTGCCGCGCATCATGATGCCTTCGATAAGCGCTTGACCCCCTACGTGGGTTTTGAGGGCGCCATCTTCAGAAAAGGCGCGTGAAAGATCACTTTCTTGCTTTGTCATGTCAGTTGCGCGTCACTTTCGGATAGGGATTTTCGCAGGTCATTTTGCCCTCAGGGCAGCCGCCGCGAATGCAGGGAGCGCCCGCATCCAGGAAGATGAACGGAGCGGTCGGGCGAGCCAGTGCGAGCATACGATGCGCCATATCGCGAATTTCCCATTGAGCCCGATTGCAGCAACGGAGCTCGAAAAAATGGAGCAGTTCGCGCACGTTCATCGTAATAACGATTTTGGTTTCCGCAGCGTTAGGCAGCAGGTAGCGCGCATCTTCAGCAGGCACCCCCGCGTCGAGCAAGCGCTTGTAGGCGGCAACCGCCGCATCGATCGCTTCATCGAAAATCGCCTTACGTTCGGGATCCTCGCTCACCGTATCGGGCATGATCGTTGCCACGTTATCGGTGAACTTCACGTAGCGCTGGCTTTGCTGGTTAAAGCTTGCAATGCGGTGGCGAACAAGCTGATGAGTAAGCGCCCGCGAAACGCCATCGACGGCAAACGTATAGCTGGCATGTTCTAAGGTGGAAAAATGACCGCTTTCCATGATGGTGGAAAGCACGCTTCTCACCCGCGCCTCCGGCATCGTTTCCATCAACTCGCAGGCGCCAACAGGCGCATAGCACAGACGGGCTGCCGTAGCGATGGCGCGTTCAGGATCAGGGGTATGATAGAGCAATTCAACTTGCATGATAGGTAGATACACTCCTCGACATCAAGGGCGGCTGGCACGCAAAACATACCTCGATTACGCGCGAGATGATCTTGTTATCTTCACCGAGAATAAATGCGAAGTTCTCAAAACCATCGATTCTGTTATCCGCTACTATAGTACTAAACTTTTGCCTGCAAAAAGAGTGCCCCCAGCGAACCGAAGAATACGAACAGAAAGTATACGGACAGAAAGGCTACCATGAGCGAATCCATGCCTCCCGAAGAAGTATCGCCGTTGCCTACCCACGAAAACCTGCTGCGGGCATCCCTTCTTTTGTCCAAGGATTGGAACGCCGAGTGGAAAACCCTGCAAACACTCCTGCGTCGCGCCGATGACGAACAGTACTGGGACAAACGCTCCGCACACTTTACCACGAAGGATTTCCCCAACCTCTACGTGGAAGACTTTTTACGCTTTGCCGAAATACAACCCGAAGAAACCGTGTTCGACATGGGTTGCGGTACCGGCTCGCTTGCTCTTCCCCTCGCCGCAGCGGGACACAAGGTCGTTGCAGCCGATTTTTCCCAGGGCATGCTCGACGGCATGAAAAGTCTCATGGATGAAAAGGGCATCACGAACATCTTCCCGAAGAAAATGAGTTGGGAAGAAGATTGGGAAGCCAGCGGTATACGCGAAGGCATGGTCGACGTCTGCGTCGCCTCCCGCAGCATCGCGGTAAAGGATCTTGAAGCGGCGTTACTGCGCTTGGATGCCATTGCACGACGGCGCGTATGCGTCACCATCACCACGGGCACTTCCCCCCGCCATGATGCCAACCTCCTTCGCGAACTGGGAATTCAGGCGGCAGTTACCTCTGATTATCTCTATGCGATCACCATTTTGACCCACAACGGCATCATGCCCGAACTGCGCTATATCGAAAGCGAACGCATCGATACGTTTGATTCCGTCGAGGCAGCCTTCGAGAAGTTTTCTCCGATGGTGCTCGACTACCAAGAAGATCTCGGGGAGGCTCTTCCCGAAAAGCTGGAAGCATTGCGCGCATGGATCGACGAACACAGCGTCGAAAACCCCAATGCCGGCATGGCCGACAAAAAGGGCATCACGCAGGGTGCCTATCGCCTCGACACGCCACGCATGGTCAGATGGGCATTCATCGCCTGGAACAAATAACCACGGCGCTCATTACTCCTCGATGCGCTCGAAGCTCTCTTTACCGGCACCGCACACGGGACACGTAAAATCTTCAGGCAGCTCATCTGCCCATTCGATATAACCGCACACGGTGCACAACCAGCCGATGCGTTTCTTTGTCGGAGCGGTAGGGTCGCTTAAAACAACCGGAATGGTTTGCTCGGCCGCAAAGGTCGATGCCTTCGGAGGAGTTTTGCCCCCCTTCACCTGATGGTAGTACGCATACGTCATCGGAGTGGCAGCAGAGGTGACCTCGGCCTCAATCGCCTCACCGATAAAAATGATATGGGTACCCACATCGAGGGTGGCGACCACCTTAGCCGAAAAGCGCGCAACCGTATGCTCGGTGACGAAGGGCACGCCTCCTTCATCGCACGTATGCGGCCATTCGGCAAACTTGTCGGTATCGATGCTGGAATGAAACCCGAACGTGCCAATCAGTTCCAGGGGAGCATCCTGCGCTAAACACACCACCGTAAACAGACCAGAACGCTCGATGACCTGCGTCGTATTATTTTCCTTGTTAAGCGTGACGCTTACCTGAATAGGATTGGAGGTTACCTGAGAGAAGGTGTTGACGACACACCCTGATCGCTCTTCGCCCACCGCCGACGAAACGATATAGAGTCCGTAGTTCAGCGCAAAAAATGCCGTAGTATCCATAAGAGAAAATCCTTCCCAAAAGGTGCACGAAGCGTTCGCGCGATGCAATCGACTTGCTTTCATCTTACTAGAAATATATGTCAAGAAGAAGAGTTCTTGAGCAATAAGGGCTCAGCGCGCAAAAGGCACCCGCTTCCTGCGCGGCTTATCTGCTCTAAAAGAGGGAAAGAATTTCTTTGCGCGCCGATTCATCAGGTGAAATACGTTTGATAGTAGGCCAGAAATCAGCGAAGTGATCGCGAGCGATATCGAAAAGCCAGTCGCGCACGACGATCAAGGCATGCTCGGCCAAAGGAGTCGGCCCCCGCTCAAGCAGCGCCACCGCCTGCGTCAAGCCCTGCCCTCCCAGCAACTCGAGTCTCCCCAACTCATCGACGACAAGAAAGCCGGCAGAAGGCGACCTGTTAAAAACACCCACCGTTGCGCTCTCGAAGATTCTCCCCGCAGCGGCAGCCTCCCCCTCAAGCGCCCCGACACCCCCGGCATCGGCCGCCCGCGCCAGTGCGGCAAAATGCGCATCAACCCTCCGGATTGCCGCATCGTCAATTTCCCATTTCAATCCCGCTTGAGCGCTTTGACTCGCCGCGTCGAAAACGCCCTCCCTCTTGGCAAGGTCATGCCGTCGGGCAAAGTGAATCAACTCTTCCTGCGGTAGCACCACATTGTCGATACCAAGTTTTTCGCGCTGCACTTCACCTTCCATAAGGGGCTTCCACACCCCCGGTGCCACGACTCCGCAGCTCACCACTCCCCTCGCGCGCAAATCGCGCACGAGCGCCTGCAGCCATCGGGTCTTGCCGATCTGCACCTCCCCCGTCAATATGAAAAGCATCTTGACTCCTGTCGTTTTTTTCAAAGTCGTGCTCGCATCCGCGATAAACAGCAACGCACCTGCATCCTTTATTCCCTAAAGTTACTCCTTGCACTATACTGCATTGAAGATAATCGAGCCACGAAAGAAGGAATCTTATGGGATGCGCCGATAAAGATTGTTGCAGCAGCGGATCGGGATCGAAAACCATTTCTTTTCCCGACACCTTCGATCACAACACTCCGTGGAAATTCTACAACCATTTGATCGGAGGGATTCCCGAAGATATCCTTGTCACCGATTGCTGCTTGGGCAGCCACTGGTGCTATGTCGAAGCGGAATGCGGCATGGGCGTTTCATTTTCAACTTCAGGCGGCGCTAAACGCACCTTCACGCAAAATCTGACTGGTCTTTCCTTGCGCGAAGTAGCCGAGCTTTCGAAGTCGTGGAGCTTTCCTGAAGCATCGCTGGGAACCGCTGCGCTCAATGCCTGGTATTCTCAACCTGCACAGGTCAACCCCCTTAAGGCAACCTACGATGCACCGATTGAAATGCCCGATGGTTCGCTTCGCAAGATCGATGCCTTCGAGCTCTACCGCCCACGCCTGACGGGCAAACGCGTCACCATCATCGGACACTTTCCCCACGTGGAGCGCATCGGCGAAATCGCCGATCTCACGGTGCTGGAGCGCAATTGCACCAACGCCCTCGATACCCCTGACCCCGCATGCGAATACCTCGTGCCCCAACAAGATTTCGTCTTCATGACCGGAGTGACCATCATCAACAAAACCGCGCCGCGCCTACTCGACCTGAGCAAGAATGCCACCACCATCATGGTCGGACCGAGCGTGGTTCCCTCGCCCTTCCTGTTCGATTGGGGTGTTGAAATGCTGGCCGGCAGCGTGGTTGCCGATCCCGAGAAAACGAAAGTTGCCGTAAAGCTAGGGGCAGGCCAGCTGTTCGGCGAGGCTCTGCAGATGATGTCGATCACCCGACCGTAATCCGGCAGCGCACTATCGCCCCAGAAAACGTCTACGACGGTTTAGAGCTACAGGCCGCCGTCGTAGGCACTGTCTATAAAGCGCCTTCCTCTTCTTTTCCCGTTGTTTTCTTCGTTCAAGGTTTAAAATGGCATGCGCGAAAACACTTCACAGCCAAAGCACGTGGCGGCTCATCTTAGAGCGGCACGCATACCTTGCGGATGGTGCCATCTTCCATCGCCACGTTCATCACTTCCACCGAGGTGTGGTAAATGGTTTCAAGGCATTTCTGCGTCACGACATCATCAGGGCTGCCTTCGGCAATGATGCGTCCCTCGCCCATCACCACAACGCGATTGGCGCAATAAAACGCATGATGGGGATCGTGGGTAACCATAAGCACACTGACTCCTGTTTTGACCAAATCGCGCATACGGGAAAGTACGGTTTGCTGGTTACCGAAGTCCAAACTAGCCGTCGGTTCATCCATTATGATGAGTTCGGGCTGTTGCGTCAGGGCACGTGCAATCAAAATCAACTGTTGCTGGCCTCCTGAAAGCTTCGTATAGGTGCGCTGCGCCAAATGCTCGATGCCCAACGTGCGCATCGCCTCCCACGCTATGCGGCGATCCTCTGCCGACACACGGGCCATGCGCCCAACGTAGGGCGTGCGACCCATCAATACCACATCAGCAACGGAATAAGGGAAAGGAGGGGTATGGGCCTGGGGAATATACGCAAACATCCGAGCGCGTTCCAAATCGGTTAATTTCTGCACGTTTTTATCCTGCATGAACACTTCTCCGGAAAACGCTTTGACCAGTCCCAGCAGGTTTTTAAGCAAGGTCGTTTTCCCGCAGCCATTCGAACCGATGACGCAGACAAAATCGCCCTGCTCAACATCGAAGGAAACGCCATGCACGATTTCCTTTTTTCCGTATCCGCAATGAAGATCCCTCACACAGAGCACCGCTTCACCACCCCTTCATATTGTGGCGGAAGATGAAGATGAAAAACGGCACTCCTAAAATGGCAGTCAAGATACCGATGGGTATCTCGGTAGAAGCCATCAAGCGCGCAACATTATCGACAAGCAGCAGATACCCCGCACCGATCACCATGGAAGTGGGAAGCAGCACCTTGTAGTTAGGACCGACGATTGCGCGCGCCAAGTGAGGAATCACCAGTCCAACCCAACCGATCACCCCGGAAACCGCAACGGAACAGGCTACGATCAGTGTCGCGGCGAAAATGACGATGATGCGCACACGGGCCGTATTGATCCCCATGCTCTTGGCTTCCTCTTCGCCAAACGAAAGCACATTGAGCTTCCAGCGCTCAAGCAAAAGCAGGGCAAAACCGGCCAACATCGGTCCTACGATCATGAAAAAATCAGACTGATCGATACGGGAAAAGCTGCCCATCAACCAAAAGGTTATAGCGGGCAGCTTATCGTTGGCATCGGCCATAAATTTCACCAGCGACGTACACGACTGGAACAGCGTCGAAACCAACATGCCACCCAAAACCAACCCGAGAATGGCATCGTATTTGTTGACCAGCTTATTCATCCATACCGCCCCGAAAACCGCAGCCAGCGCGCCGCAAAAGGCAAACAGCTGCACCATCGTATTGGGCATATCGAGCAGAAGCGCCAAGCAAGCACCGAAACTGGCACCCGCCGAAGCGCCCAACAAATCAGGAGATACGAGCGGATTTTTAAACATACCTTGAAACGCCGCACCCGACATGGCAAGCGCCGCACCCACCAACACCACCACCAAGATACGCGGCAGACGAATATTGAACAAAGCGGTTTGCATCTGTTTGTCAACTGCGGCTGGATCAAACAAAGTAGCACCGATAGTCTGCACCAATTCGACGGGGGAAATAGGATAACGCCCCAACATAAAAGAAACCAAAACGATAGCGAGTAGCGAAAAGCCGATAGTCAGCTTAAGCCAAAGGGGCACTTTTTTAGTAAGCGCCTGTTCAATGCGCTCATCTGATGCCTGCAATTCTTGCAATATTTCTTCGCTGGCTACCTTTTCCACGTAGTTACGCCCTTGTCCTTCTGGATGCATAACGCTATTATAGCGTTATTATTCTTTTATTGGAATAATGTTTCATAAGGATAATCAAATAAGAAAGGGAGTAGCTATGAGAAAACTGAAGCGCACTCGTTTCATGAGGGGGTTATTGATACTCTGTCTCGCAGGCTTGCTCGGAGGGAGCCTGGTCGCCTGCTCTTCTTCTCAGGGAAACACCGATACCAAAGAACAACCGAAGGCGCAAACCGAAGAGAGAATGGCCGATCGCACGATAACCGACGATGCGGGACGCAGCATCACCATCCCCGGAATCGATGCCTTAAAGAAGATCTATTACACCGGCGCCACCGGGCAGATCATGTGCTTTACCTTAGCACCTGAACTAGCCGGTGGATCAACGATGGAGTTCACCCCTGCAGAATTGGCATACTTGCCCGAAGGCACGAAGGATCTGCCCTATCTGGGGACGCTTTCCGGCGGCAAGGAGCTCAATCCCGAAGCCATCATGGCAGCCGATATCCAGGTAATCTTCTCTTTGTCTATGGCCTCTCCGGGCGAAGCCGATAAATCACAGGCCGACGATCTGCAAAAGCAAACCGGCATTCCCGTTATCGTACTCGACGGTAGCCTCGATAAAACCGCCGCTACCTATAAGACACTCGGCACGCTTTTAGGCAAAGAAGATGAAGCCGCCAAGCTTGCCGGCTACTGCGAAGACACCCTGAAGAAAGTGGATGCCGCCGTGGCAACCGTACCCGCAGATAAGCGTACCTCGCTGTACTACGCGGAAGGTCCTGAAGGCTTGCAAACCGAGCCCGAAGCTTCCCCTCATGCACTTTCCTATAAACTTGCTGGCGCCAAAAATGTAGCCGAAGGTGTTGAAGTCGGCAAGGGTAAAGGTATGTCGCCGGTTTCCCTTGAGCAGGTTTTAGCCTGGAACCCCGAAGTCATCATTGCGTGGGACGATGTCGCCCGTGGTGGCGCCGATGAGTTGATTCGCACCGATGCCAACTGGGCAACCATCAAAGCGGTTCAGGATGGACGCGTATACACCATGCCCAACACGCCATTTGCCTGGTGCGATCGTCCCCCCTCGGTCAACCGCTTTTTGGGTATCCAGTGGATTGCCAACACCTTATACCCACAGGCCTACAACGTTGACATGGTTACTGTGACCAAGGAATTCTATAGCACGTTTTACCATCGCGATATCACCGATGCTCAGGCCAAGGAGCTCTTGGGCAATAGCTACACCAAGTAAGCAGGCACCACCCGCCTACAGGTGATGTTTTCATAAGGACGGCGCAGGATTCCCGCGTCGTCCTTATTCATTGCCCGCTTCAAACGCTCTGTTGCCGCGCATCTCTGCTGCCGCGCATCCGCACAAAAAAACGACCCCCCGGAAATCCGGTGGGTCGTTTGATAGCGCACTACTGCAGATGACTATTATTCAGCAGCTTTTTCAGCTTCAGCAACCGGTGCGGCAGCTTCTTCAGCAGCCGGTGCCTCAACAGCTTCCTCAGAGGGAGCAGCTTCGACGACCTTGGCGGCCTTTTCGGCAAACTTCGCAGCGCGAGCAGCCTTTTCGGCGGCCTTCGCTTCGCGTTCTGCGTGCTTTTTGGCTTCGGCAGCTTCAGTAGCAGCGGCACGTTCGGCCTTTTTAGCAGCTTCGCGAGCGGCAACAGCTTCAATAGCGGATCCGCCAAACTTGTCGGAGAAGCGCTGTACGCGTCCGCCGGTGTCGATCAGCTTCTGCTGACCGGTGTAAAACGGATGGCAGGCATTGCAGATGTCAAGTTTGAGTTCGGGCACGGTAGAGCGGGTCTGGAACGTGTTTCCGCAGCTGCACTTGACAGTGCACTCCATGTACTTGGGATGTATATCGTTTTTCATAAGGTCTCCTTAGGGCTGTCTTGGTTTCCGACCAAGACGAGGCAAGCTTGTCTATGTTATCACAGCAGTGCGCGAGGCGTAAGCCCCTATTTTTTCTGATACTGGCTGGGATGCTTTTCGAAGAAATCGAAACGAGGCGGTAATTCACGCAAAAGGTGATACCCTTCTTCAAGTTCTGAAGCCCCGCACAATTCCTCCATGCTCTCAAAATCATAATTCCAACTGAAGAAATCGGAAAACTCAAAACTGAGATAATCGCAAATCTTCTCGCACCCTAAGGGCACGATAGGATGCATCAGCAGCGTACATACGCGCAACAGATAAAAGCAATCGATAAGCACTTGGCGGCGACGCTCTTCATCCCCTTCGTTTTCCACCATGCGGATATTATCGCTCCAGTATTTATTCGACCAACGGATAAACCCATCCATCAACGACATGATCGAATGCAGTTCAATCCGATGCATGATGCACTCGTATTCGCCCATAACCGCAAACGCACGCTCGAGCACTTCAGGGCTGATCGCTCCAAGCGGCATATGGCGATCGAAATTTTTCTGCGCTTCATAAAAACAGCTGCGGGCCAAACGATTGAATACGTTGGTGAGAAGCGCCCCTTCTTTAAGCACGGGATCGGCCACCCGAGGATCATTCCGCGTCTTTTCATCGAGCTCGTAGGGTTTTGGTTTGAATCCAACCGACTTCTGATCGAGACCAAGCGCCAAGAAATGCGCGCGCAGTTGTTCGGGCGTATAATGCTCAAGCAGCTCATCGGCACTCGGAGGTTTGACGGCTCCCGAAGAAGATGCCTTTTTATCACCGAATAATATATGGTGGTTCGCCACCAGCTTCGTTTGCTGCAATACCCCATCGGGCGGATCTATCTGCATAGTATCCCCCTCTTGAGCAGCAACAAAAATCGCCGGTTGCGCAACTCCGTAAAAATAGAGATTATCCTGCCCGATAAACTGATAGACCTGGGCATCCTTCGAGCACCAAAAACGTCTCCAGCTTTCACGCGGAAGACCCATCTTATCGTTAACGGCCATCGTGAAGGAAATAGGGGCCCACAAACTCTCAGGCCAGCACCACACCGTCAACCCTTCGATACCCTCGATAACCGGAGCTTTAACACCCCATTCGATATTACCCGAAATACGGAAGGGAACAAGCGCCTTGCTGGTACGGAAGCGAATGCCAGCGCCCGTCAGCACTTCGCGCGCCGCATCGCGGTCGTCGATGTTATCGAATTCAATTTCGAAGCTTTGCTTGCCTTTTTCAGCTTCCCGATACGTATGGGAGGGCAGCTTTCCCGCAAGGGTAAGATAGTTCTCGTATGCCTCGTTTTTCACATAGATCACCGGAGGAACAAGAAACTCCTTGATGGTATTGACAACCACCGGGCGCACCTCGGGATCGTTTTCAAGCTTTGACACATACTCCTGCAGCAGCGGGGCAAAACCAGGAAGATCAAAATACCAGTTTTCCACCGGCCGCATTTCAGGCGTGGTGGCGGTAAGCGACGACGTGGGGGCAATCAAATCGGCAGGCGCATACTGATGTCCCAAATCGCATTCATCAGCATAAGCGTGTTCGCTTTTGCAACCCTGCACCGGACAGTGCCCCATCACCTGACGACCGTTCAAAAACGTCTGCGCCTGCGTGTCGTAGAACTGCAGGCTTTCCTTCTTGTGAAGGTGCCCGTTTTTGTAAAGCTCCTCTATCCAATATCCGCTTATAAGCTGGTGCACGTCGCCGCAAGGCCCCATACCCGATCCTTCGTATACCGAAAGCGAGATATCGTAAGCATCGAGAGTCTTTTTTTGCCTGTCGTGATTGCTTTTGACATAATCGGCGATCGTGCCTTCGAATTGACCGGATTCAACCAGCTTGCGATACCCCTCGTTTATGGGAGATCCGAAGCAGTCGGTACCCGAAATGAAACGCACGTTATCGGCTCCGATACGGTCGCGCAAAAAACGCGCAAAACAATCAGCTGGCACGAAAACACCACCGATATGCCCGAAGTGCAGCGGTTTATTGCCGTAGGGCATACCCGCAGTCACCACAGCCCGATGGGGCCATTCCACCTTATCGTTAGGAAAGGGAACCATTGGCGCCAAGCTCCTTTATAGCCGCAATCAGCTGTTCTTGAGAAGAGGAGGATGAGCCCAACACGCCGAGTAGAGACGACATATCAAAGGATTCTTCCTCAAGATACAGGGTTTCATAATCGGAAATATGAGCCAATTCAGCAGCTTTGGCGCAGGCATCTTCCAACGTGCCTATCTCATCGGCTAAACCGTTTTGCACCGCGTCCATTCCCGTGAAGGTAAGACCGGTGGCAAGCACGCGAACCTCATCGGTGCTCATCGCACGCCCTTCGGCCACCGTTTCGATAAACGTCTCATTGATAGCGTCGACCTGTTTTTGATAATAGGCGCGTTCCTCGTCGGTCAAAGGACGCGTGCCGTAACTTGAATCCTTAGAATCTGCCGAGGTGATGTTTTCGACCTTGATACCCAACTTATCGAGCAACGTGGAAAGATCGGTTACCTGCAATGCGGTGCCCACAGCACCGATAGCCGTAGTCTTGGCCGTATAGATATAATCAGCCTGCGATGATATCTCGTAGGCCGCGCTCGCATTGATCGAAGCGCTTGAAACCACTACGGGCTTGGAGAAATCACGCAGATACGCAGCCATTTCTTCGCCTGCCGTCGCCGTACCACCACCCGAATCAACGCGCAGAACGACCGCCTTGATATGCGAATCATTTTCCGCTCTATCAAGCTGAACCTTCAGCCCCTCAGGCGAACACGTGCTGCCATCGTATTGGATAGTGCCCCCGATATCGATGACACCAACGCTATCGGTTAACACCAATCCGGAAGAAGCGGGCGAAGCCAGTGGACTCGCCAGCGAAGCGACCGCTCCCGAACAGGACACCATACCTACCACGAGAGTCAAAAAAAGCAAGATAACGGCAACCAGCGCCACAATCCATCCGTGGCTTTTCTTCGGCCGGGGCTGATAGGCTGTCGGCTGCGGCGGATAGGCATAAACGGGCTGCTGGGGATAATGAGAAGCATCTTGCGAGCCCTGCGCAGGGCTCGGCGGAACCTGATAGTGCTGATCACATGAAGAACCCGGCTGTTTGTCGGGCTGTTGATCCCAATTGTTATTTTGTTCTGCCATGTCAACTCCTTATCCTGGTGCGCTTAACGCACGGAAAACGCAGCTTTCTCATTATAGGGGCTCTTTGCTTCCGCGTTGCTTACAGAAACGCAACGACTTCTCGAAAAGCATCGAGAAGTCGATTGATATCTTTATCTTTTCGCGCTTGATGCATACGCCGGACAAACAGAGCGCATACTAAAGGTCGAGACTATCATCACTACGACGGCCTTGAGCTTTCTTTGCAGTACGTAAAAGGAATTCCTGATTGGTATCGGTTTGCTTGAGCGATTTGATCAACATGTCCATAGCGCGTTCCGTGCTGTTCATGTTAGAAAGAATACGACGAACCGCCCAAATAAGAGGCGCTTCTTGAGGGTCCAACAGCAAGTCTTCCTTACGCGTACCCGAAGAAATCGGATCGATTGCCGGGAAGATGCGACGGTCAGCCAAATTGCGGTCAAGCTTGAGTTCCATGTTGCCGGTACCTTTGAACTCTTCGAAGATAACTTCATCCATTTTCGATCCGGTATCGATCAGTGCCGAGGCAAGAATGGTCAAGCTGCCGCCACCCTCGATATTACGCGCAGCACCCAAGAAGCGCTTAGGCGGATAGAGCGCCGTCGAATCGACACCACCAGAAAGGATGCGCCCGCTGGCAGGTTGAGCCAGATTGTAGGCACGGGCCAGACGGGTGAGCGAATCAAGCAAGATCACAACATCTTCGCCGCACTCAACCAAGCGCTTGGCACGTTCGACCACCATTTCTGCAACGGCAATATGGTTTTCGCACGGCATATCGAAGGTTGAGGAAATGACCTCGCCCTTTATGGAGCGTTCCATGTCGGTCACTTCTTCGGGTCGTTCATCCACAAGCAGGCACATCAGATGTACTTCGGGATTATTTGCCGAAATAGCAGCCGCAATGTCTTTGAGGATGGTGGTTTTACCCGCCTTTGGCGGTGACACGATCAGGCCGCGCTGGCCTTTGCCGATAGGAGCCGTCAAATCGATCACCCGTGCGGTAAGGGCGCTTTTCCCATGCTCCATAAGCAGGCGTTGATCGGGGAATATCGGCGTTAAATCGGCAAAACGAGGACGCTTTCCCAGATCATCAAGGGGAATCTTGTTGACGGAAACGATTTTTTGCACAGCGGCATATTTTTCATTATCGCGCGCGGGACGCACCCGACCGACCACGTAATCGCCCTTGCGCAGCCCATTGCGCCGGATGGTGGAAAGCCCTACATAGGCGTCAGTTTCACCGGGCAAATAGCCCTGCGTGCGCAAAAATCCATACCCATCGGCCAAAATATCGAGGATGCCTTCGACATCGACAAACCCTTCAGCCTTCATGCTGGCCGCAAAAACCGCTTCGACCAATTCGGCTTTTTTAAGCCCCAGAACTTCCAATCCCAGATCGGTTGCCTTCGTGCGCAAATCGGCTACCTTGAGCTCAGCTAAACCCTCACGGGTCGTTTGAGGCACAACAGGTTCGCGGTTGCTGTTTCTGTTGTTATTGCCGTTACTGCTGCTACCGCTATTGCTTTGATAGGGACGACGCTGGCGGCGATGGCTGTTATCACGCCCGTTATCACGCCCGCTATTGTTCGAACCACGATTGTTTGAAGAATAGTTGCTAGTGCGAGAAGCACTGCTGCGCGATGAAGAATTTTGAGATCCCTGCTGATTTTGCCGTGGCGCTTGCCCACGACGGGTACCCGCGGCGTTGCCGCCGTTCGTTGAAGCCGATTCGGCGCGCGGCACCGGCTGCATCGCTTGCGCAGGTGCTGCTTGAGCGGAAGAAGCTTCCGCACGAGGTGCTTCTTCGGATTCGGCACCCTTGTGCGCAGGTTGAGCGGCGGGCGCTTTAGCGCGCGGGGGTTTCGGCGTCGCAGAAATCGAGGATTCTTCCTCGACGGACTTGGCGGATGAAGCCGCTTTGCGACGTGCCGGCTTAACGGGAGCTTCTTCGGCGGTCGATGTTGCCCCCTCTTTTTTGGCGCGCGCAGATTTAGCGGCGGTCGCCTTTACGCGGGCAGGTTTGGTCGCCTCGCTGCCTTCGGCTCCCTTTTCCGCAGTCGACCGACGACGACGAATTGTCGTTTTGGTCGGAGCCGGAGCGCTCAAGACACTCACTTCTTCATCTTGACTCATGCGTTTTGAACCTTCTCCCAATCCGTCATGAAGGATTCAAGGCCGCGATCGGTCAAAGGATGCTGCACCATTTTCTTCAATACACCAAACGGCACCGTGGCGATATCGGCACCCATCAGCGCCGATTGGGTCACATGATTCGCGCTGCGGATAGAAGCAGCGATGATTTCAATCTGCTCGCCCTTAACGGTGTTGTCGGTAAAATCGTAGTTACCGATAGCAGCCACCACATCTTCAAGTTGACCGAGACCATCTTCGGAAATATCATCGAAGCGACCCACAAAAGGACTGATATAGCGCGCGCCGGCACGCGCGGCCAGCAAGGCTTGCGGCACGGAAAAACAGAGCGTCATATTGACAGCGATGCCCTCATCGGCCAGCGTACGCGTGGCAGCTAAGCCCTCTACCATGGTAGGAACCTTCACAACCACATTGGGGGCGATTGCCGCCAATTCACGACCATCGCGCACGATCTCATCGCGCGTCATGGCAACACTTTCGGCCGAAACCGGACCGTCAACCAACGCGCAGATACGAGCAATATGATTGTGAAAATCAGAAAGCTTGCCTCCTATGCGCGAATAGAGAGTCGGATTAGTGGTTACGCCCGCAAGCGCACCCCAACTTGCCGCTTCTTCGATTTCGGCAAGATCAGCAGTGTCCAAAAAGAATTTCAACTATTCCTCCTTCAGTGCAGACCATGGGTATACCATGGGCGTGCAGATACCTCGCATATAATGGGATTGGTGAAAATGGGCTTTCTTTCACAGGAATAAAAAGAACTTATCTGAGGTAATAGTAGACAAAGCCACACAATTACGCAAGGGAAAAATGGAGAAAGAGCAGCAATGACACTCGGATATTTCCCCGATACCGAAGCGTTAGCGCCGTGTCTCTTAAAATTGAGACCCCTTAAAAAGAGCATGGCCAAGCCAAAACGGGTCACGCAAGAGGGCAAACACAGGTTAATGCACGCTTCCCCTAAGCATTACCTGGGCGTGCTCAAGAGAAGCCTGCGCGGTATCCCCTGAAAGCATACGAGCCACTTCAGCCACACGAGCATCCGCCGTCAAGCGCGTCAACTGCGTTTCGGGCGCCCCTTCTTCCCCTTGCTTTTTTTCAACCTTATAGTGGGCATCCGCTGCCACCGCAACCTGCGCCAAGTGGGTGACCACGATAAGCTGATGCGTTGTGGCAAGATCAGCCAACACCTCCGCCAACGCCACCGCCGTCGCCCCTCCTACACCGGCATCGACCTCGTCGAATACGAGCGTGGAAACTTCATCGACCTGACCGAGCACCACCTTGATCGCCAACATGACACGACTTACTTCGCCACCCGAAGCAATGCGCACCAGCGGTCGCGCCTGCATACCTGCCCCGGCACGAAACAAGAATTCCACATGATCGGATCCGGCCTTTGTCCATGCGCCCCTATCGAGAGGAGTCAACTCAACCACCAGCTCGGTTGTGCCCATTTCCAAACGCGCCATCTGCGCGCACACCTCTTTGGCAAAACACGGTGCTGCAGAAGCCCGTGCCGCGCTCAAAGCCTGCGACGCTTCTACCAAGGCCTGCTCCGTCATCTGAACCGCACGCAGGGCATCGTCGATGGCACCCCGGGAATCATCGACGAGCGCGATCAAATCAGCCGACTGCGCACGGCGAACGAATACCTCTTCCATACTCGGACCGAAGCTGCGCATGAGCCCCTGTAAAGCGGCTATGCGCTGTTGCACGCTCGCTAATTCTTCGGGACGGTAATCCACGCTCTCACTGTAAGAGCGCACTTCGCGGCTGACATCCTCAAGCACAAATGCCGCTTCGCGCAATGCGCCCGCCTGTACGCCGAGCGCGCCATCGACGTGTGCCATCGTCTCAAGGGCCGATGCCGCCTGAGAAAGCGCATCAAGGGCTCCATTATCACGAGAAATTGCCTGATGAGCAGCGTATGTCGCCTGCGCAAGCGCTTCGGCATTCTCGCGGCGAGGAAGCTGTGCCAACAGCTCTTCATATTCACCCTCAAACGGAGAAACCTCCTCGATGCGAGCGAGGGTGAAGCGGGCTTCTTCCAGCTTTGCCGACGAAGCTTGTGCCGCCTCACGTACGCGGGCAAGCTCAGCTGCCGCAGCGGCAGCCGCATCGAATGCCTCAGCATAAAGCGCATACGGATCTTCGATAGAATCCTTGGCCCACGTATCGAGCATGCGCACGTGATTGGCTGTTTTCAGCAAAAGTTGATGTTCGTGCTGACCGCACAGATCGACCGTGGCTCCCACTCCGCCCGACAGTTCGGCGACACTGCCGAGTGACCCGTTGATGTTCACCCGGGAACGACCGTCAGCAGAAACACGACGAGACACCACCGTACCTTCGTCGGTAGAATCGCCCGAGAAAAAACGCCCTTCGACCACGAGCGCATCGGTCCCCTCGCGCACCGCACTTGCATCGGCTCGTTCTCCCACCAATAACTTGATTGCCGAAAGCACTGCCGTTTTGCCCGCACCGGTCTCCCCCGTGATAACCGTCATACCCGGCACGAGGGCAAGCGATGCTTCGGCGATCAACGCCAAGTTCTTCACATGGATTTCATCGATCATCGCGCTTCCCTTCTGTCGCTTATCGACCGGTTTCACGTTGCCTATTCTTTCAACCGTGAACGATGTCTTCCATGATAGAACAAGAAAGGACAACCGCTCGAAAGGCTCTCGCCTTTTTGTGAAAAAACGAAAGTTTCTAGCACGCCTTAAAACACCGCATCATAGGGCGAACTTACGCTTACGTCTTCCTGCCCACGGCACAATTCGGTCATCTTGGCCAGCAGCGCGCACTGTTGGCCGTCGAGCATGAGAAAACGTACCGCAACAACGTCGGTAAAAACCGTGTCGGCCACCTGGGCATTACAGGATTGCGCGATACGAAGGGTCTGTTCGTAGAGGGCATAGGGTAGGCGCACCACCACATCAACACAGCGCGAGATGGTAACGATTTCCGCGGCCGCCAACCCCGCTTGCGCCGCCTGCGTATAAGCGCGCACCAAGCCGCCCGTTCCCAGCAAGACCCCGCCGAAATAGCGCGTGACCACCACGATCACATCGGTAAGCTGTGCATGACGCACCACCTCGAGCGTGGGCATGCCGGCCGTTTTTTGCGGCTCACCATCATCGCTGTAGCGGATGCGCCCACCTTCGCGCAGCACGTAGGCATACACGTTATGCCGTGCCATGCGATGGGCCGCACGTGTTTCCTCAAGGAAAGCAAGTGCCTCCGCCTCGGTTTCAACATGGGCGACCGAGGCGATGAAGCGGCTTTTCTTCTCGACGATTTCGGCCGTGACCCGCTTATGTATGGTGGTATAAAATTCCATAGATTCATTGTAACCGCACAACGATCGGGAAAGAAAGAGGCGGCGGGCGCTATACTTTTAAAATGAGTTCCCGCCACAAGACGGAAGGACCCCCGTGAAAC